>JAGARD010000060.1 GCA_017622415.1 Clostridia bacterium
CCTTTACAGGGGTAAAGCCTGCATCACTGTAATTAACAGAGGGTGGCAAAACCTTTATACCGCTTTTTTTACAATCGGCAGTGTAAATTGCAATTTTGTTTGCACTATCCATCATACTTGTCATCAAAGCGGCAAAATATTCTGCAGGATAATGGCATTTAAGGAAAGCTGTTCTGTAAGCCACGAAAGAATATGCCGCGGCGTGAGCCTTATTAAAAGCGTAGGAGCTGAAGCTTGACATATCATCAAAAATCCTGATTGCCGCCTCTTCGCTTACACCGTTAGCAATAGCACCCTTGCAAAGAACGTTACCATCCTTATCCTTTTCACCGTAAAGGAAAAATTCCCTTTCCTTTTTCATAACCTCGTGCTTTTTCTTTGCCATTGCACGCCTTACAATATCCGCTCTGCCAAGGGAATAGCCCGCCAAAGCCCTGAACACCTGCATTACCTGTTCCTGATAAACAATACAACCGTAGGTTACGTCAAGTATAGGCTTTAAAAGCGGTGTATCATAGGTTATATCCTGCGGATTATGGCGGTTGTGAATATATTTCGGTATTGAATCCATAGGCCCCGGTCTGTAAAGGGACAAAATAGCCGTTAAATCCTCAATACTTGTTGGTCTTAACTGGCGAAGCACGTTTTTCATACCGTCCGATTCAAACTGAAAAACACCGTTTGTGAGCCCCTTGCTCATCATATCATATGCGTCTTTATCGTCAAGGGGAATTTTTTCTATATCGAAATCGGGATTTTTCTTTCGTATATACTTTTGGGCATCCTCAATAACAGTCAGGTTCCTTAGTCCCAAAAAATCCATTTTAAGAAGTCCCAATTCCTCTAACGAGGTCATGGTATACTGTGTAACCACTGCCTCATCATTAACAGAAAGCGGTACGTATTCTGCTACAGGGCGGTCGGAAATAACCACACCTGCCGCGTGGGTTGAAGCGTGGCGGGGCATACCCTCAAGGCTCATTGCCATATCAACAAGCTGCTTTATCTGGGTGTCACTGTCATAAAGCCCTTTAAGCTCTGCAGAAATTTCCAAAGCCCTTTCAATGGTCATACCAATCGCTTGAGGAATAAGCTTTGCCACCTTATCGCAAACAGCATAAGGCACATCTAAAGCCCGTCCCACATCTCTTACAGCCGCTCTTGCCGCCATAGTTCCAAAAGTTACTATCTGGGAAACGTGGTCTGTGCCGTATTTTTCAATAACGTAGTCTATAACCTTTTGTCGGTTAACGTAGCAGAAATCTATATCAAAATCGGGCATTGAAACCCTTTCAGGGTTAAGAAAACGCTCGAAATATAAATCATATTTAAGCGGGTCAATGCCTGTAATTCCAATGCAATATGCCGCAAGACTTGCCGCTCCCGAGCCTCTTCCCGGACCTACAGGTATTCCGTGGCTTTTAGCGTAATTCACAAAATCTGCAACAATTAAATAATAATCAACATAACCCATTCGGTTTATAACCGAAAGCTCGTAATCAAGGCGGTCGGTAACGTTTTTTTCGGGGTTATTACCGTAAATACGGTGTAGCCCCTCAAGACATTTTTCTTTAAAATATTCAAAATGGTCGCGGTCACCGATATCAAACTTTGGCAGTTTTATTTTGCCGAATTCAAACTCAACATTGCATTTTTCTGCAATTTCTTCTGTATTGGAAATCGCCTGAGGCAATCCCGGAAAGGCTTCCGCCATTTCCTCTTCGGTTTTTAAATAAAATTCGTTGGTCTTGAATTCAAGAGCATTATCCTCTCCGACCTTTGAACCTGTCTGAATACAAAGAAGCACCCTATGGGCTTCGTAATCCTTTTTTTCAACATAATGCACGTCATTAGTAGCAACAAGCGGAATTCCTGTTTCTTCAGATATTCTTACAATCTGTGGATTAACCACCTGCTGTTCGCGTATACCGTGATTCTGTACTTCAAGATAATAATTACCCTCGCCAAATAAATTTTTATACCAAAGGGCGGTCTGCTTTGCCTTTTCGTAATTACCGTTCATAAGGCTTTTTGGAATCTCACCTGCAAGGCAGGCAGAAAGAGCGATTATTCCCTCGTGATGTTTCTCTAAAAGCTCGCGGTCAACACGGGGTTTATTATAAAATCCCTCTGTAAAGCCGCAGGAAACCAGCTTTATAAGATTGCGGTAGCCTTCAATATTTTTGCAAAGCAAAACAAGGTGAGAATACGACCCATCGGCAGTTTTTTGCTTATTAAAGCGACTTTCGGGCGCAACATAAACCTCACAACCGATTATAGGCTTAAAGTCCTCAATAGCCTCTAATGAAGCTATCTTCTCCTCGGCAGTTTGTACATTAAAGCCAAACTCTGCCTCCATTGACTCAACAGCAGTAAGAGTCGCCTTAAGCTCTGTCAGAGCCTCGTTATCCTCAAGCGAATAGGCCTCACTTGTATCAACAACAGCCTGTTTTGCAGCAACCTGCTCCTTTAGTTCACCCTTGTACGCTGCCAAATCAGGATGTTCAGCAAGCATACCTACCATACGCTTCATTAGCTTGGTAAGGCTTTCTATCTTGTCGTGTTTAGCACCATTTTTCTTGGCGACATAGTTCCAGAACTCCTTGATACCAAACATATTACCGTGATCAGTCACAGCAATGCCTGGCATACCATCCTTTAGAGCCTTGTCTACAAGACGAGCGATGCTTGCCTGTCCATCAAGCAGTGAATACTGAGTATGTACGTGAAGGTGTACAAAATTTTGCATAGTCACATTAGTCATATATAGTCTGTCGTTAAATTCACTCACCAAAATAGGGTAAAGATGTACTATCTAACGACAGTGTAAATATCCGTCACAAATATAAGATAATTTTTGAGATTTTTGGAATAGCTCTTGCAAGAAATAAACAAAATCACTAAATTTGATAGACAAACCAAAAACCATAATCTTATGCAGACACAGGAATTGGTTGTAATCGCCGAATACAACTCTTATTTAGAGGCAGAAATGGCAAAGAGTATTGTAGCCAGTGCTGGTATCTATGCCGAAATTCGTAACGAGTATATGTCTACCGCCTACGCAGTAGCTATACCTCCGCAGTTGTTAGTC
>JAGARD010000061.1 GCA_017622415.1 Clostridia bacterium
ATAGAACGTACCTCGGTAAGGTCGCGGATTAAATCATCGTGAACGTTGGCGAAAACTACGCCCATTACATTATTGTTTTTCATACCTTTTCGCCCTCCTTTACTGAGTCGGTAACCATTGCTTTAGCACTTACAAAAGCGTTCTTTTCAACCTTAAGGTCAGCACCAACAACAGCAATACCCCAATTTGCTAAATCAGAAACATCTTCAGGTCGCTCACCAACCCTAGCACCGCCTTCAATAACGGCGTTTTCGGCGATTATTGCATACTGAACCGAAGCACCGCTTTTTATAACCGCACCAGGCATAATAAGGGAATCCCTTACCTCGGCACCTTCTTCAACCATAACATTATCAAAAAGAATGGAAAAATCCACCTTACCCGCAACGGTACAGCCCTCAGTAATAAGGGAATTTTGAACCTCGGCGGTATCTGCTATATACTGCGGAGGTGCAGAGGGAGTTCTGGAATAAATACGCCAGTTGGGGTCGGATAAATCAAGCTCAACCTTGGGATTAAGTAAATCCAAATTAGCCTCCCAAAGAGAATCTATAGTACCAACATCCTTCCAATAATCTGAGAAGGGATATGCAATGAGCTTTTCGCCTGCCGAGAGCATTGTAGGAATAATGTTTTTACCGAAATCATTTGAGGATGCGGGGTCGGCTTCATCCTTTTCTAAATACTCTCTAAGCACATTCCAATTAAAAATGTAAATACCCATTGATGCAAGGTTGCTTTTGGGATTTGCGGGTTTTTCCTCAAACTCGTAAATGGTGCCGTCAGGATTGGTATTCATAATACCAAAACGGGATGCTTCCTCTAAAGATACCTCCAAAACGGCTATGGTGCAATCTGCACCGCTTTCCTTATGCTTTTTAAGCATTTCGGAATAGTCCATTTTGTAGATATGGTCGCCCGATAAAATAAGTACATATTCAGGATTATAACGCTCTATGAATGGGATATTCTGGTAGATTGCGTTTGCAGTGCCTTTATACCAATCGGCACCCTCAATCTTTTGGTAGGGTGGCAAAACGTGAACACCGCCGCTAAGCCTATCCAAATCCCAAGGCTTACCCGAGCCGATATAATCGTTAAGCTCCAAGGGCTGATACTGGGTTAACACACCTACAGTTTCAATACCTGAATTAATACAGTTTGAAAGCGGAAAATCTATAATTCTGTACTTTCCGCCGTAGGGAACTGCAGGCTTTGCGATTTTTTGTGTAAGCACGCCAAGTCGACTTCCCTGACCGCCTGCCAATAGCATGGCAACGCATTCTGTTTTTTTCAAAACCTCATCTCCTAATGGTTTATTTTGCTTTTTTGTATCTTAAGTCGCCAGAAAGACCTTTTTGGACCTTCGGTGCGACATTTGGTACCTTTAATTTTTTAGTACATTTGTAAAACTCACACGACATTGACGGCACTATAAGCTCTGCCGAAAATTCGAGGCCGTGCATTGGCAAGGTCTCGCTTTTGATTTTAGTAAGCCCCCCTCCGTTACCGCCGTAAAGCTTATCATCTGTGGAAAAAATCCGCTCATATTCACCGTAAAACGGCAATCCAATTCGGTACTTTTCCCGTTTCACTGGCACAAAATTGCAAACTACTATTATTTCATCACCAGATAAATCAAACCTACGAAAGGCGATTATACTGTTGTTTACATCATCGTGCGAAATCCAAGAAAATCCCTGCCAACTAAAATCCTGTTGCCAAAAAGCCGAACTATTTAAATAAAAACGGTTAAGAGCCTTTACAAAATTCTGCATTTTTTTATGAGCCTCAAACTGAAGCAAAAACCAATCAAGCTGCTCATAATACCGCCATTCATCAAACTGTGCGAACTCTTGACCCATAAACATAAGCTTTTTGCCTGGGTGTGCCATCATATAGGCATAAAAGGTGCGTAGTGATGAAAATTTTGCTTCATAATCACCGAACATTTTGCCTATCATAGAACATTTCCCGTGCACAACCTCATCGTGCGAAAGGGGAAGTATAAAGTTTTCGCTAAAAGCGTAAAAAAAGGAAAATGTTATGGCACTATGATTATATTTTCTACCAAGCGGGTCGATTGACATAAACCTTAGCATATCATTCATCCAGCCCATATTCCACTTGAAATTAAAGCCAAGACCTCCGTCATAGGTTGGCTTGGTAACCATAGGCCAAGCGGTAGACTCCTCTGCTATAAGCATTACCGAGGGGCTGAAACCGAAAACGCTTTTGCTAAGCTCCTTTAAAAACCAGACGGCTTCTAAATTCTCATTGCCGCCATCCGCATTAGGACACCACTGCCCTGCCTCACGTCCGTAATCCAAATAAAGCATTGAAGCTACGGCATCCACACGAAGCCCATCTATATGATATTCCTTAAGCCAAAAAATCGCAGAGGAAATTAAAAAGCTTGCAACCTCTACCCTGCCGTAGTCAAAAACGGCGGTGCCCCATTGCTTATGCTCACCCTTTAAAGGATTGGAGTATTCAAAAAGGTGTGTGCCGTCAAAACGGTAAAGACCAAACTCATCCTTTGGAAGGTGGGCAGGCACCCAATCTAAAATAATACCTATGCCGCGAGAGTGTAAAATATCAATGAAATTTTTAAAATCGTTTGGATTTCCAAAACGCGAGGTCGGAGCAAAATACCCCGTTACCTGGTACCCCCAAGAGCCATCAAACGGATATTCTGTGATAGGCATAAGCTCAATGTGGGTGTAACCCATATCCGCAGCATAGTCGGCAAGCTGCAAAGCAACCTCAGTATAAGAAAGCGGTGCACCGTTTTCCTGCCTACGCCAAGAGGGTAGGTGTACCTCATATATATTAACGGGACTTTGATAAATATTTTTACTCTCCCTGTTTTTAAGCCAGACTTCATCCTGCCAAACATAATTATTTATATTAAAAAGCTTAGAGGCATTAGCAGGTGAGGTTTCGGTATGAAAGGCAAATGGGTCTGCCTTGAAAACTGTTTTGCCGTCTGCCCCCGAAACAGCAAATTTATAAGCATCATATTCCTTTAGATTTGGAATAAACAATTCCCATATTCCGTCCGCAACGGGCATCATTTTATTAGCATCTGTTTGCCAGCCGTTAAAATCACCGACAACTGAAACTAATTTAGCGTTTGGTGCCCAAACCCTAAACATTGCACCCTGCTGTCCGTTTATTTCACAAAGGTGAGCACCCAAAAATTCATAAGCCTCGGTCACAACAAGGCGACCCCAATTTTTGTTTACGGGAAATAGATTTTTTGGCATAGAATAACTTCCTTTTTAATCCCCGCCAAACACAAATTGCACTTTTACTATTCTATTATACCACCAACGGTATTGCTTGGCAAGGGATTTTTTGTATATTTTAAATCGCAGACATAAATATTCACTACTGTATTTTTGTGCATTTGTTACAAAAATATAACAAATTTAACAAAAAACGGCAAGGTGCGTCGGTTTTTTTGAAAATTTATATCTTTAGTATAATATCCCACATTTCAAAAGGTATTATGCCGATATATTGAAATTTTAATATGCAAGCATCATAACCACCC
>JAGARD010000062.1 GCA_017622415.1 Clostridia bacterium
CTGTTTGAATACCAAAGCCACTACCGTTTGCACCTATAAAAGAAATCTTTGCCTGATAGGTGGGGGTTGCAATGAATTTACAATAACAATATGCACCAATAGCAAAAAGAATAGAAACAATAATTATATATACTAAGCTTTTTTTAAGTATACCTAGCAAATTAGATAAAGTTAATTCGTTCATAAAATGCCTCCAAGATGGTCATAATTTATTTCATTATACTATAATTTAGCTTTGTGTGCAAGTGTTTTTTAGCTTAATTTTAAAATAATTAAAAGAAAGGCGTAAAAGAAAAGTTTATGAAACATATAATAATAGGTATTATAAGCTTCTTGGTCTGCTTTACAATATTTTTTAGCCTTATGCTTTTTCCCTTTTTTAAATATGAGGCAACAGAAAAGGCTGTATTAAAAAATGAACAATCCATTGCCTATAATCGGCAGCAAAATAAGGAAAGCATAAATATTAAAATAAGTATAGAGGATTGTCCCGTTGCTTTTTTATTAAGGATTTTACCAAAAAATCAAAAGCTAAGCATTAGCTGTAGCTACGAGCTTTTATCAGATAAAAGCAATGAAAAAACTACAAAATTTAATAATTTTAAATACTCAAAACAAATAACTTTCAGTCTTTCGGGTTTTGAAAACACTGTTAATTTTTTAGGTGGAGTTGAAATTGAAACGCCCTACGGACTGCCTTCACCATCTAAAAATGATATAATAATAGCAAAGGATGAACGGGTTTTTGTGTACGGAGCTTCACTTGGAGCATTGCTTTGCAAAGAACCCTACCCCACCCAAGAAAGAATGGATTATTATTGCTATGCTTTGGGAGAGGTGTGCCTTAAATTTTTAAAGGAGGGAAGTTTAGAAGCCTACAAATTTTTAAATAAAAACTGCTCAACCGATATAAGCTACACCAATTATTACGATAATTATAAATCGCTTAAAGAAAGCATTAAATATACTGATGTGGATAACTGAAAAGGGCTGCCGCAGCAGCCCTTAACTATTTATAATGCTTTATGTACAAATCATATAAGTTTTTCGCCGATGGGTATATTGACTGTGGACTTAAGAAATGAGAAAACTCGAAAGTTATAATCTTTTCGGCATATTCCTTATGCAACTCCAATTTTCGCTTTAAAACAGAAAAAGGAATAGGATAATACATCTGTCTTACATCACGTTCAAAGGTTTCGGTGTTCACCCAATGGGCTATATTATGTGCTTCACACAGCTTTCGGGTAGCAACATAATAATCACGCATATTCTTAATGGGTACAGTGCCATCCTGAAAAGCACAAATATCAATATTTTTGCCGCAACGGTTAAAAATATTGTTCCATTCTTCGGTATGTTGTTCTACGGTGAATGCAGAATTTGGGTCAAGAGTATTGAAAAACGGACTGATAAAAACAGGTAGCTCGGGGGCTTTTTCCTTGCAAAGATAAGAAATTCCTCCCATAACCTCGGTAATATTAAGAATGTCGCGACAGGTTTCCTGAGGGATGTACCAGCCACCAAAGGCAGGTATGTTACCGTATTTTGCCCAAATTTCATTTATAAAATGACGGTTTAGTTCAATTTCAGTTTTTGCATCACCATTATTCCAACATAGATTTGAAAGATAACCACCCACCAAAACCTTCATATTTCTTTTTTCGGCTTCATCCAAAATAAAACCTAACAAATCATCCTCATACTGTGTGCCAAAATAGTCACATGGGAAAATGGTTCTCTCACCGTAGCCGGCTCTTATAAACACAAGGGTATCAATACCAACCGTCTTCATATAATCCAAATCTTTGCTCCACTGTTCATTTGACCAGTTGGAGGATGGAATATCATAAGTAATTTCATCAATAAATGTAGCGGTAATAGGAAAGCTCATATTCTTTTTTCTCCTTTACAAAACAGGCTCGCCTTTTTCAAGCTTTTCTATAAGCATAAGCATACGCGGCAGATGGAACGGACCTTTAAAAATATTGCCTTTAAGACGGTTGGCTACAGTTGCATCATAATGCAAATAACCGTACCACTCACCGTTTTTATCATCAGCAAAGTTTGAAAAAGCAAAATCCTTAACCATATTGTAATTATTAAGATATTTTTCTTCACCGCTAATTTTGTATGCCATTAGGTTTGCTATCATTGCCTCGCACTGCGGCCACCATAGGTACATATCCCACTCCAAAGCCTTTGCGGGCTTACCAAGACAATCACAAAAAGCGATTATTCCACCATTTTTACAGCCTACATTCATAGAAAAGTCTATGATTTTTCTGCCGACCTTTAAAAGCTCATCATTGTTTTGATACTGTCCCTCTGCCATTAAAAACCAAGCGGCTTCAAGTGCGTGACCGGGATTCATAGTTCTGCCAGTTGCGGTATTTACAAAAATGCCATCTAAATCTACATTTTCAAGCAGTCCGTACTCGGTAAGATGAAGCAAAATTTCATCCACCATTTCGGTTGCAACAGCGTTATACTTTTCTTTATTTATTTTTCTAAGCACCTGAGAGGTGGCAAGCATAATCATAGCTGGAGAAAGTGAATGAAGCTTCACCGTTTCGGGATTAAATTTCGGTGTGGTGAGCTTTGGATTTTTATAAATTGAATAGGCAATATCAAAGTACATTTCGGCCTTTTGCTTAGCCTGTTCGTCGCCCGTTGCCAAATAGTATTCAGTGCAACCGATAGCCGCAAAGGTTTCACTAAAGTAATAGCGACGCTTTTGAATAAACTCACCCGTTTCGGTGACAGTAAACGCCATTCGACCTGTTTCATCAGAGCATTTAGGCAAAAAGTCATAAATAGCCTTTGCCGCCTTTAAATATTCGGGATTTTTCTCCACCTCATTATAGGCGCATGAAAATATATAAAGGGCACGGCCCTGAAACCAAACACTTTTTTCAGTATCGTAAATACTGCCGTCTTCATCAAGACAGGTGTAAATTCCGCCGTTTTTGTAATCAATTGCATTTTTTAGCCAAAAGGGCAAAACATTTTCTGTTAAATAACTCATTCTTTTTTACCTCCATTTTAAATTATTATAAATCTGTTTTTAAAAACCAGGTAGTATTTTTTTTGCGAAATAACTTGCATTTTTTACGGTATTTTAATTTTTATATAAAATCGTGCTTATTCTTACTTGTGTTTTTTAAGTTAAAATGTTATACTCGACATAAAGGGGTGAAAAAATGCAGGACATACTAAGAAAAACCAATAAATCACTTGATAGATCAGGTGTGTTTTTAACCCATCACCATTTAAAGCTGGGTATAGACATTCATTGGCACGAGTTTTATGAAATAGAGTACATAACAGCAGGAAGCGGAAAGGTTTATATTAACGACAAGGCTTATGAACTAAGGCCTAATACCCTTTTGTTTTTATCCCCTGTTGATTTTGAAAAAATAGAGGTTGAAAACTCGCTTTCAATTGTTAATCTTGCATTTTCGGGTGCAATAATATCCACTAAAATCAGCTCACTTTTACCCTATGGTTGTGCGATATACGATTATCCAAGCGAAATATTTGATATTCTTTTAAGGGACTTCAAAATATATGACGAGTGGTTTTACCAAAAATACACACAGCTTGTAAATTGTGTGCTTATAGACGTAATAAGAAAATTTTCCAAATCAACTAAAATAATAGAAACTTCCCCCATAATTAAGGCACTTCATTTTATGGATTTGAATTTCAAAAACCAAATCTCCTTAGAGCAAATCAGCCGTCACGTAGGACTAGCTCCCACCTATTTCAGTTCGCTTTTTCATCAAAAAATGAACACAACCTTTAAGGAATACCTAACTTCTTTACGGCTTGACTATGCCGCAAAGCTACTGGTTATAAGCGATTTTTCCTCAACCGAAATCTGCTACACCTCAGGCTTTAACGATTTTTCAAGCTTTTCCCGAGCCTTTAAGAAAAGATTTTCGCTTTCCCCATCAGAATACAAAAAGCAAAAGCCGAGTTAAAGCTCAATCTCCATTCCGTCGTATGCTACAAAAAAACCGTATTCGGCGGCAATGGGTACTAAATCATCATAAACCGCTCCGCCGTTATGGGAAAAATGATGAAGATAAATTTTTGTGTTTTCATCCATAACACCAATGCTTTTAAGCTCTTCAATTTGCTCTATATTGGTATCAAGTCCCATATGATTTTCTCGCCAATTCTTTAAAAGAATAGCTGTGCAATCTATGATGGTTGCATCTATATAGCCTGCCCACATTTTTAAAAACTCCACCGTTTCGGGGAAATAGCGACCTGTATCGGTTGAATACAAAAAGGTTTTGCCCGACTTTTGGATTATATAAATAACAGGGTCGGTTTTTATAGAATGATTAGCCTTTAAGGGCGTGACGGTGTAATCCCCTATTTTATAGGTTTTAAACGGCACTACTAAATTCCAATTAATTGCCTCACTAACAGCTGTACTGCTGTTATACATATCTTCAATTTCATTTATAGAAGCCGCTGTAGCATAAACGTTCAGCGGTTTTTTGTTTTTTATAATGCAGTAGCCCTCTTTACGATTTTCAAAATCCGAAGCATAAAGGTGATCTCTATGACTGTGGGTTATTATAAGGTCGGTAACCTTGGTAAGGTCAAGCCCATTATATAGAGTATGCGAAAGTGTATCGGGTCCGAAATCTATAAGCAGAGTATCATCAATAACAGCCTGACTGCGTGTACGGATATTCCTGCCGCCCAATTTTCTTGCCTTCATACAGGTATCACACTCACAAAACATTGCGGGAAAGCCCTCAGCTGCAGCAGTACCTAAAATTTTAATTTTCATAAAACACATCTCCTCTAATGAGTTTATTTTACTACTAAATTTATGGTTTTGTCAACAAAAAGGAACACCTCTTAAAGCGGTGTTCCTTTTTTGGGGGAGAAATATAAGAAAAAACTAATCAATCAAATCAAGCTCAATTTCGTACTGGAACTTATCCATATAATACATTCCGTTAACCGTTGAGAAATATTCAAGCTTCACGGTTTTTCCGTCGTTGCCAAAATAGAACATTGCAAGCATACCGTAAGAACGACCATCAACCGATTCTAACTGCTGATGATTTATCATCATTTGCACAACCTTAGAACCGTCAGCCCTTTCGCTAATCTCATAAGCGGGGCCATAATCCTCAGTTGTTTCGCTTACAGCCATATACTGACTAGCTTCATTTTTGCTCCATAAATCAGCATTAATAAGATCTATAGCAGAAGCCGCTCCCTCTGCGGCAACATTCAGGCCAACCAAAGCCCCGCTCAAAGCTGTTATCACCATAAGCATTGAAAGTATAAACGATAAAATCCTTTTCATAGTAGCTCTCCTTTATTGATTTTTTAAAAAACATTTTTAATTTTTACAGTATCTATTTTAAGAATAATATTGCATTTTTTATGATTTAATAAAATAATATCCTTGAAATAATTATATAGCAATGATAAAATTATATATATTTTTGGTAATTTTGTTATTCCATTAATTAAGTAAAATTTCAAGGAGAGTTTAAAAATGAAAAAGCTTTTATCATTATCAATTTGCGTAGTTTTAACCCTTATTAATGTTTGCTGCCTTTGGGCTTCGGCAGACGACAATTGCCTTAGCGACGATGAATTTACTGTAGATCACTTTGAAGACCTAAGCAATTGGGGCATTTATAGCCCTTATGCAAATGACCGCGACCCTGATTATATTCCCACACCTACCTTTGACGGAGAAAGCTGTCAAACCGAAATGCATTGGATGCTTATTAATAATGACTATAAAGATGTTGAAGGCACCGGTAAATCAATAAAAATTACAGGTAACGAATTTAATATTGCGGTTAATCTGCCTACATTAAAAACTAACACCGAATATACAATTAGCTTTAAATATAAGCCACACCCTCTTTCAAGTGTCGGCATAGATAGCAGTTATTTTACCTCACGCATTATAAAAAAAGGTACCGCCTTTTCTACAGATAATATGTACCCCGCATCATATCTCGCTGAGACCGAAAAGGCTACAGAAACTGCCGATTGGAAAGAGCTTTCTGTAAGCTTTAAAACAGATAATACTACCGATTATATGTTGGAATTTAGATTTAATTTCGGCGAAGGAAATATGTGTTTTTTGGACAGCTTTAACCTCACTGCCCAAAGTCAAAGCAACGCAACCGTTACTACCTCTTACAACGGTAAAGCCGCACTTAGAACTGCCGACCAAAGCTCTACTGCCAAAAACGGTGTTAGAATTTACAACAGTATTTCCAAACAGTTTTTAAAAAATAACACTATTTTGGAATACGGCTCCATTGTTTGTTTAGAAAAAATACTTGGCAACAGTGAGCTTACATTAGATACCCAAAAAGCCGTAAAGGGTATAGCCTATAATAACACTACACAAAGCACCCCTATTCTTTACGACGAAACAGATGAGGCTTACATATTCACAGCCTATCTTACTAATATTCCCACTGCAAGATACGGTGAAAATTATCTAGTTCGCAGTTATGCCATTGACGATAAAGAAAACGTTTATTACGGAGATACCGTAAGTGTATGCGTGTTTGATATTGCACACGCTATTGACTGCGGTAATACAGTGGACGGCTCAGCCCCCACCGACGCTGATATTGCGGCATTTAAAGCCTTTGCAAAGTATAGCGGGAATTATATAGCTTATGATGATTGGCTTATTGCTAACGGCAAAACCGCAGGTATGCTTAGAAATTCAGCAGACTAAAAATTTCTATACTTAATTTATGCTACATTAAAAATACAAAAATGCACCCTAAGAGTGTTAATACTTTTAGGATGCATTTTTATTAGTGTCTTTAGACAGTTGCGTGTTGTTACACGCAACAAAAATGAGAGCATTGCTTACAAACATTTTTGTAAGATATTTCAGTGAAATACCAAAAGAGAACTCCGAAAACATACCACTTTGGCTTTCACTGCTTATAAAGGATATGGAAAAACCTGAAAATTTTACTGCGGGCACAAAAAGAATGATAGAGCTTTCGGGTAAAAGTCGCGAACACCTCTCTCGAAGTATGCAAAAGCACCTTAACACCAGTATTTCAAATTTTATAAACGAGCTTCGCATAAACTACTCGGCAAATCTGCTTTTATACACCAATGCCTCGGTACTTGATATATGCTATAACAGCGGATTTGGAACTACCAGTCAGTTTTACAAGCTGTTTAAAGAAAAATACGGTGTTTCGCCAAAGGAATTTAGGAAATTATAGATAATTATTTACTTTTAAATTTATAAATATATAATGTTGACATATACTCCTATATATTTAATCACACCGCAGGGGTGGATGTAATCAATTCGAAGCATGGTGTAGCATCAATTCCGCAAGAATTGTATATCATCATTGCGAAAGGTTTTTTATCCACAATTTATGAAACTATTTTATAAGAAAAATTTGGTGTTTCTTCCGCTACATCATCAAGAACCTGTAATAATTCTGCTGTAGCTGCTTTTAGTGTTTTCTCTAAATTGTTAAAACTGCGTATTTCTGCCGTAATTTCACCCATATCATCAAAAAGACCTTCAAGCAAATCCCAAAGAGCATTGGGATTCTCACCATAATATTCAGGCAAACCGAATTTCACCTTAAGAACCTTATGTATTTCTCCTAAATATTTACAGTCTGCAAAATCCAATATAATGGGATTTTCAGTTATTCCTTTATATTTATAATAATCTTGACTTTTATTATTCATAATTTTTCTCCTCTAGGTTATTTCATAAAATGTTTTATAGTGGTCGTATGTTACAAATATTAAGCCATCGTTAGA
>JAGARD010000063.1 GCA_017622415.1 Clostridia bacterium
AAGGATTGTATTGCTGTTAGGTGAGGCTATGAAATCATCTTCAAACAAAATCTCACCCGAATCAATATCATACACCTTGCATTTTCCGCTTATTTCGCTTAATGTACTGTTACAGCAAATCAGGTCATTGCCCCATCTATCAGTTTCATCCAAGGCGATTATAAAAGGTTTGGAGCTTCGTTTAATAAAATCATAGGCTAATTTTTTATTGTAATAGTAATCCACAACGGCATCTGACATCTGTGGCCAACCGTCAATAAGATTCCACCATATTACGCCGCCCATTTTTTCCATTTTTAGTCTGACGCGTTCAATGAAGAATTTTTTAGCTTCGGCTTGGGAAATCTGTGAAGCCAAACAATAATCATCTATATTGTCAGGCACCTCTCCAAAAAGCTGAATTACCTGATTGTGCATAAGCATTACTCGGTTATCACGGCCGTGTTGCTCGGTAGAATGCAAAATCCATTGCTTATTATCAAAATAGGGCCAAACATATTCGGGCTCAATAAATTTTTCAATCGATTCCTTTGCGGGGCAACCGTGGTAGCCCGTTTCGCTTACAAAATATGCCTTGGATTCGGTGTAAAATCTGCTTTTGTAATAATCTCTGGGACCCCACAAATGGTCTTCGGGGAAAACGTCTGCTCCAATTCCATTTCCTCCGTTTAAGAAAGCCTTTGTAGAAATATATGGTGAAGAAGGTATGTAAGGTCTGGCTGGATCAAGCCTTTCTACCACCCTTGGCAAAACCTCACGCGTTAGGTAGTTGTGCGCGGGGTCAAGCTGGTCGCAGGCAAACATATAATCGTTTTCATTATCGCCCGACCATACTGCAAGGCAGGGGTGGTCACGAAGCTCATTGACTACCCATTCAGCCTCTTTTTTAAGCTTTTCTTTAAACCAATCGTCCTGACAGTAGCAGTGACAAGCCATAGCAAAATCCTGCCAAACCATAATGCCGTGTTCATCACAAAAATCAAAAAATTCGTGGTCTTCATAGACGTTGCCGCCCCAACAACGAATTATATTGCAATTTAAATCATCAGCCATTTGGAGTGCTTTTTGATAGCGTGCTTTATCGCGGCTGTGATAGGCATCCATAGGCACCCAATTTGTGCCGACCGCCATAATTTTAGTGTTGTTTACTATGAAATTAAAGCGTCCGTTTGGCTCTACAATATCGGTACGGTCCAAAACCACCGAGCGGAAACCACGACGCACCGTTTTGGAAAGCAGATGCTCACCGTCACTGCCATAGGCATCTACGGTGATAGTGTAAAGATTGGGCTCACCATAGTTTTTTGGCCACCATAGCTTAATATTAGGTATGCCAAAAAGGAATTTGCCCGAGCCCGTTTTTCTTACAACCTCGTGAGTAAATTCGTGGTCACCGCAGTTACCCTTGATTTTAAAGGTAATATCGTCAAACACGTATTTAGGCGGCAAATCTGAATCGTAAAGCATAGCAATATAGCCATCCTTACCCTCCATATGCTGAAGCTTGAAATAAAGGTAACGAAAATCATACTTCTTTTTATACTGAAGCTCTACTGGGCGCCAGATGCCTGCACTTACAGCTCTTGGCATAATATCCCATCCAAAGCAGTGAGGTGCTTTTCGCACATTAATTCCCATTGTGGTAAGTCGCCAAACGTGCTCTGCCATATTAAGCTCAAAATCAAAAGATGCATTATAAATTGTGGCAGATGAAATATGCACATGCAGAGTGTTTTTTTCATTATATTTAATTTTATCTCCGACTTCAAAATCGTGAGATATAAACATATTATCACTTTCGCCGATTTTTTCGCCGTTTAAAAAGTATTCTGCAACGCAGTCCACCGCTCCAAAATGCAAAATTACCTTATGCTTATCATCAGGAGCCGAGGGTGCTAAAAATTCGGTTTCATACCACCAATCGTATGTTTCAAATTTTTCAGCCTCGCGAATATTTTCACCCATATAAAGGTCTTTTGGCAAAATTCCCGCTCTGGATAAATCTAATTCCACATTGCCCGGAACTGTAGCAGGAACAAACGGAATATTCGCATTTTTAAGCTCTGCTACGGTATTGATTTTTTGCTCATAAGCGGGATAATAATATAGTTTCCATTCGCCGTTTAAGTTCATATTATAGCTCCTTTAACTTTTTAAGCCAACCCTTGTACTGCTCCAAATCATATTTAGGTGTACCTGTAAGGTAGGTGTTAAAGTGCTTTTCGCCGTTTTCAAGCTCCCACTGGATAAGGAGCATACCTTTATCTGAATACATAAGCGGTAAATCACCGAGTTTAGTATTGCAGTTAGGTCCTGCGGTGAAAGATTTTTCAAAAAGCACCTTATCGCTATCCATATCGGTAATTTTTACATATCCCTTAACCGTTTCAAGGGTACTGTTAGCGGTGATAATATCGTGGTGCCAATCACTCATCTCATCCAACATAATTATAAAATCACGCTGAGAGCGTTTAATAAAATCATAAGCCAGCTTTTTGCTGTAATAGTAATCCACAACGGCATCTGACATCTGTGGCCAACCGTCAACAAGATTCCACCAAATTATACCGCCGTTGCGTGACATTTTTGCACGCATATGCTCAATGAAAAACTTTTTAGCCTCTGCCTGCGAAATCTGTGATGCTAAAATATAATCATCCATATCGGTTGGTACATCACCAAAAAGCTGTGCTACCTGACGGTGCATAAGCATTGTTCTGCCGTCCCAACAACCGTTATGACGTTGGTCGGAGGAGTGTATATTCCACTGGCAGTTGTTAAAATAAGGCCATACATATTCTTTATCTATAAATTTTTCAATTGACTCTTTATTTGGGCAACCGTGATAGCCTGCCTCACTTACAAAGTATGCCTTGGCATTGGTGTAAAAAGAGCTTTTGAAATAATCTCTGGGACCCCAAAGATGGTCTTCGGGATAAAAGCTGCTTCCTTGTGCATTATCTCCCATATTGAAAGCCTTGGTAGAAATATAGGGTGATGATGCAATATAGGGTCTGAATGGGTCAAGTCGCTCTACTACTCTTGGTAAAACCTCACGGGTTAGACGGTTAATTACAGGGTCAACACCGCTACTCATAGCTAACATAGAGTCGTTTTCATTGTCACCCGACCATAATACCAAGGAGGGATGGTCTCTTAGCTCCTTAACAACCCACTCAGCTTCAAGCTGTAATTTTTTCATAAACGCTTCGTTTTGAGGATACATTTGGCAAGCCATAGCAAAATCCTGCCAAACCATTATGCCGTGTTCATCACAAAAATCAAAAAATTCGTGGTCTTCATAGACGTTACCGCCCCAGCAACGTATTATGTTGCAGCCCAAATCATCAGCCATTTGGAGTGCTTTTTGATAGCGTGCTTTATCACGGCTGTGGTAAGCATCCATAGGCACCCAGTTGGTACCGATTGCCATAATTCGCTTTTTATTTACAACAAATTCAAAGCTTCCGCCATTTTCTACAATTTCGCTACGGCGAAGCTCTAATGTTCTGAAACCTCGGCGAACGGTTTTAGAGATAAGTATTTCACCGTCTTGACCGATAAGTTCAACGGTAATATCGTAAAGATTTGGCTCGCCGTAATGCTTGGGCCACCAGAGCTTTATATTCGGTATATCAAAATAAAGCTTGCCCGCACCTGTTTTTCTCATCATAATTTCATCGGTTTTATATTCAAACCTACTGTCACCGCAATTTCCGTAAATGCGGATATGGTGATTCTTAAAGGCATATTCGGGCTGAATATCGGTGTCATACATTATACAAACATGACCCTTTTCATCATCAAATCTTTCAAGCTTTAGATATAAATATCTAAAATCGTATTTGTTTTTGTACTGTAGCTCTACTGGGCGCCAAATGCCCGCACTAACGGCTCTGGGCATAATATCCCATCCGTAGGAATGAGGTGCCTTACGCACGTTAAGTGCTACCGTGGTGGGATGCCAGCTGTATGCTGCCATATTAGGCTCAATTTCCTGTTCGGCACCCTTTAAAACAGCTGAGGAAATATGTACAACTATGGTGTTTTCTTCACCGTATTTTATTTTATTGCCAACCTCAAAGTCGTTAGAGATGAACATATTATCGCTCTCGCCGATTTTTTCACCGTTTAAATAATAATCGGCAAAGCAATCCACCGCACCAAAATGAAGCACCACCTTTTGAGTAGCATCAGGTGCATCAGGTGCTAAAAAACTTTTTTCGTACCACCATTCGTAATTTTCAAATTCCTCCGCCTTTAAAATATTCATACCTTTAAATAAATCCTCGGGTAAAATGCCCGCTTTAGATAAGTCAAGCTCAACATTACCGGGAACGGTAGCATCTATAGCGGGAATACCGCTTGTTTTAAGTGTGGTTACATCCAACACGTTCACACTATTTTGAGGGGAATAATAAAGTTTCCAATTACCGTTTAAATTCATAAAAATACCTCCTAAAAGCAAAAAACTTTTTCTAATTTCATAGTAACACATTATCGCTACCAGATGATACTATTATTTTTAGAAAAATACTTATTATTTTTGGGTTTTTGTTGAAAAACGAAATGCAATGTGATATTATTTATATAAAGATATGCAAAGTAGGTGAGGCAGTGAAAAATCCAAACCTTGAAAAATTTTTATCAAAGGACCAAATTAAAAAAGTAACAGGCGTATCGGTAAGTGAGCGAAAGGTAAACACTACTTCCAATCTGCATTGGCACGATTTTATTGAACTGGAGCTTATACTTCAAGGTAGCGGAGAACAAATTTTAAACGGTCAAAAGTCAAGACTTTCTGCGGGTTGTTTTTCGGTTTTGCGACTTACCGATTTTCATCAGGTTTCACCCGATGAAAATCTGCAAATTTTAAATTTAATGGTGGATGATAACTTTTTAAGCGAAGAGATACTAGGCAGGCTTCAGGCAGAGGGCACTCTCTTTTTTAAATTAAAGGAGAATGAAGCCGACATCTTAGAAAAGCTTTTTCGCCTTTGTATGGCAGAAAATGAAACCGAAAATCCCGATTTACGTTATCTTAAGCACCTTATAATATGCATATTTTTAAAAATTCTTAAATTTACACCCAGAAACAGTGGCAAGCTCTCCACGGTGGAGCAGCCCATACATGCCGCACTTTTATATATGCATATGCATTTCAGAGAAAATCCTAAGCTTTCTGAAGTAGCAAAAATCGCCCACTATAACGCAAGCCATTTTAGCTTTACCTTTCATAAGGAGCTTGGCACAACCTACTGTGATTATTTGAATATGCTAAAAATATCCTACGCAAAGGAACTGCTTATATCCACAGGTCTTAAAATATCGGATATATGCTATGAATGTGGCTTTACCTCCCATTCAAACTTTTTGCGGCTTTTTAAGGAAAAGCTAGGGCTTTCACCTATGCAGTACCGCAAAAGGGCGATTATTAAACATGATAAAAAATAACTATAAAGGAAGTGCTTTAAATGAAAGCAAAAGAGCTTTTAGAAAAATGTGGTCTTAAATCCTCGGTAGTCGGTGCACCCGACAATGAAATAACCTGTACCTACTGCTGCGATTTGCTTAGTATAGTTATGGGAAAAGCTCCTGCAGGCTGTGCTTGGGTAACGGTTATGGGCAATATGAACTCTGTTGCGGTGGCATCCCTAGCCGAAATAGGTGCAATTATTCTTGCTGATGGCATAAAGCCCGATGCAAACGCAATTAAACGTGCCGAGGAAAACGGAATTAACATTTATTTAAGCGAAGAGCCTGTTTTTGACACTGCACTTAAAATACACGAGGCAATAAGCTAATGGCAAAGCTTTATTATGATTTTCATCTGCATTCCTGCCTTTCCCCCTGTGGCGATGACGATATGACCCCCGCCAACATTGCGGGAATGGCATTTATCAACGGGCTGAACGCAATCGCTCTTACCGACCATAACAGTGTGAAAAACTGCACCGCCCTTAAAAACGCGGCAGAGCAATATTCCATTACGGTGCTTTACGGAATGGAGCTTACAACCGATGAAGAGGTACATACAGTTTGTCTTTTCCCCGATGAAAAATCGGCAACCGAATGGAATGAGTATGTTTATTCTAAGCTTCAAAAAATAAACAACAATCCCAAGATTTTTGGTAATCAGTTTATTATGAATGAAACCGATAAAATATTGGGTGAGGAAGAATTTTTGCTTATTAATGCGGTTAACATTTCTTTTGAGGAGGTTTTTGCTCCTGTAAGCGAGCTTGGCGGTATTGCCTACCCCGCCCATGTGGATAAAAACGCAAATTCGCTTATTTCCAACCTTGGCTTTGTTCCGCCCGACAGTACCTTTAAAATTGCCGAGGTGCACGACACAAAAAAACTAGATACCATTTGTGCCGCACACCCATATTTTAAAGAATGTACTATTTTGTCCTCCTCCGATGCTCACTATCTGCCCGATATTAATGAAGCAAAAAACTTTTTAGAGCTTTCCGATGCAACCCCAAAGGGAATTATAAACCACCTGCGAAATCTTAATAAATAACTAAAAAGGTCGTTTTACGGGCTTCGTAAAACGACCTAACAAAATTATTATAACAAATCTTTTTTCGTATGTCAACAGTTTTTGTATGTATGTCACAAAATTCTGCGTTTTGCATAAGAATTAATGTTAAACTTTAACAATTATGTGTATTGAAATGAGCCTTAAAATGTGATATATTATAGTCACAGAAAGGAAACGGTGAGTCCGATGTACAGCTAACAAAAAACTCAAAATTCAAATTAAAATTAAGATTTCAAAAAAACAAAAACATTAAAAAATATTAAACAAACAAAATTTACATAGATGCCGAAAGGCGAAACCTAAATCTTAACTTTAAAATGAATGGAGAGTTTTAGTAAAATGCCTTCATAAAAAATATTCCCACATAAAAGAGTCTCGCTTTACGGGAAAATAAAAAAGAAAAAATGAAAAAGAAATGTGATTAGGGAATTTGGTTAGAAAGAGGAAGGCGTATTCAGTAGAAAGAGAGGTAAAATAAATGATGCTGGATACTAAGAGTGAACAGAAATAACCCTTGACCAAAAAAGATGTGTAAAGAAACATCGGTCAAGGGTTATTTCTATTTTTGTTATTTTTAAAGGTAGTTTTAAGTCCGCGGAATACTCCGACGGATGTTTTTTATTTTATGACTTAATTTTATCCATTCTATGAATGCCCCATAAATTATATGCAAATATTTAACATTACTAACCAATTTGTTCCGATTATATAATTAAAGGCGATTAAAGGCTTTTGCTATGGGCATATTATTTATGTAGGTGATTTATATGTGTGGTATTATAGGATTTGTTGGTAATAAAAAAGCTGCTCCCATTTTGCTTAACGGCTTGGAGCGACTTGAATATAGAGGTTATGATTCAGCAGGAATAGCGGTGATTAAAAACGGGGAGTTTGAAATTGAAAAAACGGTTGAACGCATTTCAGCTTTAAAGGAAGCCACCCAAAACGGCGAAGCCGTAAAAGGCGAAATAGGTATTGGACATACGCGTTGGGCTACCCACGGTGTACCGAGTGAAAAAAACGCCCATCCCCATTTGGGATTTAAGGGTAGATTTGCGATTGTTCACAACGGTATTATTGAAAACTATTTTGAACTAAAATCCGAGCTTGAGGCAGAGGGCATAGCCTTTGCAAGCGAAACCGATACCGAGGTTATTGCCCATCTTTTGGAAAAATATTATAGCGGTGACGTTTTTGGAGCTATTTCCAAAACCGTTTCCCTTTTAAAGGGGTCCTATGCACTTGGCATACTTTGCTCCGAACAGCCTGAAACCCTTTATGCTGCACGTAATTTCAGCCCGCTTATAATTGGTCTTGGTGAACAGGAAAACTTTATTGCATCGGATGTTACTGCCCTTGTTTCGCACACTAAAAATGTACTTTACACTAAAGACGGAGAAATTGCAGTTATAACAAAAAACAAGGTTGATTTATTTTCTTTAAAAGGAGAAAAAATATCAAGAGAGCCCACCTTTATAAGCTGGAATGTGGATGCCGCCGAAAAGGGTGGATTTGACCATTTTATGATGAAAGAAATTAAGGAACAGCCCGATGTTATAGTCAAGACTTTTGAGCCGAGAATTAAGAACAAAGAAGTGTTTTTTGAGGGTTTAAAGCTTTCTGATGAAAAACTAAAAAGCATAAATCGGATTATAATTACAGGCTGTGGCTCAGCATACCATACAGGGGTAGTTGCGAAATATGTATTTGAGGAGCTATTAAAAATACCTGTAGAAGTGGATTTGGCATCCGAATTTCGTTATCGCAACCCCGTTATTGATAAAAACACCTTGGTTATGGTAATAAGTCAATCGGGCGAAACAGCCGACACCCTAGCCGCTTTAAAAGAAGCAAAATCACGCGGAGCATATATTTTAGGAATAGTAAATGTTGTGGGAAGCTCCATTGCTAAGGAAGCCGACGATGTTATTTACACTTGGGCAGGTCCCGAAATTGCGGTTGCCACCACAAAAGCATATTCTGCCCAGCTGATAGTGCTTTATCTTTTTGGAATATATGCCGCCGAAAAAAGGAAAAGTGCAAGTGCCAATCTGCTTAATATTCTTTTAGACGAAATCCGTAGCCTACCCCCAAAAATAGAGTCTGTTTTTAAAATGGAGGACACTATAAAAAGCCTTGCAAAAAGGCATTTTAAAATGGGTAGCGTGTTTTTTATAGGCAGAAATATAGATTACGGCACAGCAATGGAAGGCTCACTTAAGCTAAAGGAAATTTCCTACATTAATTCCGAGGCTTATGCCGCAGGCGAGCTTAAGCACGGAACGATTTCCCTTATTGAAAAGGGTAAAATTGTAATAGCTCTTTCGGCATTTGAGCCTCTAAGGGATAAAATGATGAGCAATATTAAGGAAGTTAAGGCAAGGGGTGCTTTTGTTATTGCGACCGATATTAAGGGCAATAGCGAAACCCACAAAGAGGCTGACGAGGTGCTTTATATACCCAAAACCCATCCTCTGCTTTTGGCATCAGTAGAGATTGTACCGCTTCAGCTGTTCGCATATTATGTTGCTCTTTATAATAAATGTGATATTGATAAACCCCGAAATCTTGCAAAATCAGTAACGGTGGAATAAATTTTTAATCGAATACCCCGATGAATTGAAAATTGACGAACAGATTTGCGGTTTAGGGGCCGCTAATTAGCCTTAAAACCGCAAATGATATGGACGCACAGCGAGGCTTTGGCGATGATTAAAACCTATTCGCAATAAACCGGTCAGGGACCGGTTGAGCCGAAGCCTCCGTTACGAATACCATCGGTATCATCATCAACCGTAATTCCAAATGGCATAAATATACCCTGTGCAAAGCCCTGACCAGCCTCAACGCTTACAGTTTTTTCGGTATGGCAGTTGGTCATACGCACCATAATGTGACCCTCGTTATCGGAATAAAAATAGTCGCTGTCAATAACGCCAACTGTGTTGTTAAGGGTTAGCCGAAACTTAAATCCCAAACCGCTTCTGGGGTAGATAAGCAGTACATATCCATTTTCAATTTCGGCTCTGATGCCAGTGGGTATGGTTATTTCCTCACCAGGTGCGAGGGTGAAATCAAATGGGGAATAGAAATCGTATCCCGCCGAGCCAACAGTGGCACGACGAGGTATTTTTATGTTGTCATAACATTCTTTTGTTGCCACAGGATATGCCGCCGAAAACTGTTCAAAGCTAACCTTATGAAATTTTGCGATTTTGTTCATAAATATTTTTTCCTTTATTCATACAAATTTACGGTAGTGCCCGCAGGAATTGTAATATTTTTACCCACATCGGGCTGCCAATATCCGTCTAAATGAGCGAAAACATCTATATTAGTTGGATTATAAACCTTGCTTCCATCAGCAGAGAAAACAAGACTGTTAAAAGCATTTACATAGTTGTAAATTTCCATATTGGTGGCAAACCAAATGTCGGGTTTTTATGGCAACGCTCAAAAAGCTCCTCAATGAGTTCCCAATTGTTATCATGAGTTGGCTCAAATTCGTAGGTATGACCCCAAACATACATAACCATAGGTTTGCCAACACCACGTTTTAGCTCTTCAAACTTTTCAAAAAGTGATAACGCATCTCTGTGATGACAGGTGGGATGCCACTGAAGCCAGTTTTCGGGTAATATAAAGTCGTTGGTGGATTTTACGGTACGGGCGTAAACTATACCCGCCGACCTAATTGCTTCCTCGCTAGCCTCGTTGTAGGGTCCGTAAGGGTAGGCAAATCCGCGGATAATACTATCGGTGATTGCTTCAATATCCTTACGATTGGTTATAATGTCATCTGTAATAACAGACTGCGGCAAAAATGTATAATGCGGATGTGTGTGACCGTGACAGGCAATTTCAAACTGTGGGTCGTCAGCAATAGCCTTGAGTTCGGATTTTGAAAGACGGTTTTCGGGTTTATCACCCTTTTCATAATGGTTGGTGTTTATGTTAAAGGTGCCTTTAATACCGTATTTTTTCATAAGCCCTATAAGCCTTAAATCGGCAGGAATACCGTCATCATAGCTGAAGGTCATAGCCTTGAGTTTGCCGTTCGGAAAACGCAAAACAAAAGATAACATAATAAATCCCTCCCTTTTAGTTTATGTGTTTTTAAAATATTTTTGGCTCATATTTGGTGCTTGTTCTTCCGTGGTTATAAAGCTTGCGATTATCAAGCCCGAAAATTCTGCCTGTTGTTTCACCCTTTTTAACGGCATCGGTAGCCTCGCAGATTTCAAAAACGGTGGCATCTATTAAGTCAAGCTGACTAAGAAGCTCTGCCTCTAAAAACTGAGGAAGCACCGCCGCACCGAACTCAGGATTTCCATGATGCGAGATAAGCATATGCGAAAGAAGCATAGGTGCTTCGGAGGTTATTCCTAATTTTTCGGCAGTTTTTTCTACCGTAACGGCACCGCCAACCAAATGACCTACGAGATTTCCCTTAGGACTATAGCCTGTAACCAAACCTGTAGAGCCAAGCTCAAATTCCTCAATTTTGCCAATATCGTGAAGAATGGCTCCCGCTAAAAGAAGCTCCTTATCGGCAAAGGGATAAACCTTACAAACCGCATCAGCTAGGCGAACTATGGAAAGGGTATGGCATAAAAGCCCGCCCCTTACAGCGTGATGCATTTTAAATGCGGCAGGCCAATAAAGCATCTGCTCTTTTTTGTCATTTAAAATTGTGGTAACAATAGACTTTAAATCGGCATCATTAAAGGAGCTTGCAATTGTATAAAGCTCATTCCACATATCCTCCTCAGAAAATCCTGTTGAGGGTATGAAATCGTTAATATCAATGCCGTCTTCGGGCAAAACAGGACGAATACGCTCAATTCTAAACTGATTTGTACCCTTATATTCCGAAATAGTACCGCGAAGCTTTACAAGACTACCTGCCGCGTAAGCACCGTGTACAGCCTCAGAATAATCCCAAAGCTTGGCATTCATTTCGCCTGTTTTATTAGAAATGGTAGAATCTAAATAAAATCCGCCCTTGGCAGAGGTTTTTTTCTCGACCGTTTTAAGTAAAACATAACAGTCAACACTGCCGTTTGGTGAAATACTGTCAAAATTCAAAAAAATCGCTCCTTTAAATTACTTTTAAAAATTCATCTATATTTTTTATATTTATTACAACAGTATGACCGTCCTTGCCCATAACATCGTCGCTTAAATAGTCGGCATCTAATCTTAATAAAACGCATTGCTCCATAAATTCGGCGGCAGCCTCAACCCGCTTGAAGGATTTTTCAAATACCAACGGGAAGCTTAGCTTTTTGGGTTTAAGCTCTGTTTTTACAGCGAGGCAAACCTTTTCCTTTATCTCGGCAAAAAGCTCATCATTATTACGGAAGTTGGCT
>JAGARD010000064.1 GCA_017622415.1 Clostridia bacterium
AAGGGCGGTTGCACCGCTGTCTCCACTTAATTTGGTGTTGCTTTTTACCGCTCCATCACTTTTTAAAATTTCATTTAAAATATTGCTTATTTGCTTTTGATTTAAATATCTGCCATCTCTTGCGGCGTTGTTCAAAACAAATATGCGATTAGGCGGATAGCCAAAATCCGTAGCAATGCTTTCAGGCTTTTTACCTGCATCAATTGCCGCTTTAACTCTGAAAATATCAACATAAGCCGAAGCGATAAGTGCGTGGATTTCGGCAGGGGAGACACCCTCGGCTAAAAGATTGTTAAGCGAATGATAAACCTTTTCAGCCTTGCCCTGAAGTAAAAAACGGGAAATATCATAAACCGATGCTTCAACCGTTTTTACGCAGATTAAATCCACCGTTTCTTTTTCAATAACGTCATTTTCTTTTGTAAAGCTACAAAGCTTTTCAAGCTCATTTATAAGAATGTTTAAATCAGTACCGCATACCGAAATCATATATTTCGCAACCGATATATCAAGCTTTCTAAGCCTTTTAGCGGCGGAGGAGGAAAGGAGCTTTGCAAGCTCGGCTTCGGTTTTGTGATTAAGCTCCGAGACGACACCGCCACCCTTTTCTACCGATTTCATAAGTTTTTTAAATCGGTCGGATTTTTTGGTGTTTATGGCTAATACATCATAATAAAGCACTAATATATTGCAGTCGTGAGGTGCCTCAACCAAAGCTTGTAGCTCCTTAAATGTAGCAATAGGACAGCTTTCAAAATCAAAATTAGAGGCTAGTACACAAATTCTTTCTCCCGTAAAGGAAAACTGGAAATAACGGTCATAAATATCCTGAAAGGAGCAATTTTCTTGCATAGTAAAAAGATTGAAATCAGGATTTTGAGGTACCGCTTTTTTCGCAATAAGATTGGCATAATGCTTTGTAAGGTAAGGGTCATTACCAACTAACAGATATACGGGTTTAAGACTTCCGCGTGATACGGTAGCTTTTAAATCGTGTTCTTCAATCATTTTTTCAAACCTCCGTTTTACTAAAATTCAATGGAAATTGTTTTGGGACCAACCGTTTTATAATTAATTTTTTGTGTATCTAAGGCATCGGCAATTGCCTTTTTGGCATCATCCGAGCCACTTATTATACAGTCTGAAAGTTCATATTCAATTTTTTGATTAAGGTTATTTGCACATATTAAAATACGCTTTTTATTATTACTTGATGAAAACAAGGTGTTTATATCGCCCGTTCCCGAGTAAATTACTATAGAACGGTCGGCAAAATTTATGGTAGTACCAATGTCGGCGTATGTGATTATCTCGGCACCATCTACAGTAAAGCTTATTTTGCGATTGAAAGCTTTGAAATTATTATTTGATATATAATCAAGCTTTTCGGTGTAATCGCCGAAATTTGGATAAATAATTTTAGCTTTGGGATTTTGTAAAATCATTTCGGGTGCACCTGCGGCAAAGCTTTTATCGGCTGAGGGGAGAATAATATGGTCAATGCTTCTTTTACACATTTGTGCCATTTGGCTTTCAATTTTATTATAATCGGTAGGCGAGTCGCCTGCCCCTATGGACAAAACATTCGCTTCGGTTTTTATTAAAACATTAGTGCCTTTTCCAACATTAGGAACAGCGATTTCATATTTCGGCGAAATATTATAAAAGAAAAGGGCACTGCTTACCGAAAGCAAAACCAAAGTAGAGGAGCATAGTTTAAGTGAAATTCTAAGTTTTGCCTTTTTGCTTGCCTTTTTCGCCCACATTAAAAGAGGAACTGAAAGGGCTAGTATAGCCAGTGAAATTAAATATTCGTTTCTTGCGGGTATGGTAGCAAAGCTAATATTGGCACAAAGGTTGGTTACTTTTACTATATAACGCACAAGAGAATATATTACAAATAATGGTAGAGTAGCTGCAGCCTTTAAAATTGAGGGTAAAGAAAGTAAAATAACACCTATAAATGAAAAGGAGGTAAGTAGGCTTGCTGCGTAACCCGTAAAAAGATTGGTAATAGGTGCGACTAATGATAAGTAACCTAAATATACAATGCAAATAGGCATAGTTGCAAGGGTTGCTGAAATACTTTGCGAAAGCGAAAATACAATAGCCCTTGTGAGCTTTTTAGGTGTAGTGATTTTGGAAATTAAGTTAATGAAGACCGTTTCTAAAATAGGACAGATGCATAAAAGTCCAAAGGTGGAAAACAGCGATAATAAAAGCGAAATATTACCAAAACCAAGCGGATTGAAAAATAGTATTATTATAGTTGCCGCACCAAGCGAATTAAGAGGATCGGGCTTTCTGAATATTAAATTACCTATAACAATTATAACATAGGTTAGTGCGGCACGCAAAATTGAAGGTGTAAATCCGCAGATTGCAGTCATAGAAAATATTGCACCAAGCATAAGAAATTCTGCCTTGCCTCGGCCAATTCTCAAAGCGGAGAATATTTTGCTTAAAAGCTGAAAAATTATGCCCAAATGCATACCCGAAACAACCAATATATGGGTTATTCCCGCGGCTTTGGCGTCGCTTTCAAAATCGGGATTTAGATTACTTCTGTCACCTAAGAGCACTGCCGAAACTACTGCGGCATCATCAAAATACATATTATCGAAAAGCAGGTCGTTAAGCCACTGCCTAAGGTCATAAAAACAGGCATAAAAGGGTCTGTTTTCGCCTAGCTTTTCCTCTAAAGACACAATATATCCGCCCGCGTAAACCTTGTTGGCAAGAGAGGAGCTACGGTAAATGTCTAAATCGTTAAACTGAACGGTTAAATGTAGCTTATCAAAAACATCTGCACCTATTTTATTTATGTCGCTCAGCCGAAGCTTTAGCTTTTGCGGAATGTTTGGTGGAGCGGTTTTGCCCTCTTGTTCAATTAAGGTTATCTGTTCGGTTTCAACAAAGTATACGCTATAGGTGTCATAATGAATGGGATAATCGCAAACTGTACCTACAATTTCAGCATCATATCCAACCATCTGCTCGGCTGGTTTAATTTTCAAAGAGTGGGTGATAAGTCCCGTAATTACAAAAAGCAGTAAAACACCAAGCAGAAATTTCAGTCCGTTAAAGACAATCTTTTTATGAAAAATAATAAGAAAAATTAAAAGTGCAGAAATAATAATTGCAAGTATAAAAGAAAAATAGGTTGGAAGATATAAAAGAGCCGCCGATACCGCAAGTAAACTTAAGCCGGTATAAAATAAAACTCTTGCCATAATATCTCCAACCTATTTATTAATTATTTTAAAATCATCAACCTGGAGGCCAAGCCAAATTTCTTCTGGCTAAAAGGTGAAAATGAATGTGGCCAACGGTTTGACCGCCATCCTCGCCACAGTTATTTACAACTCTAAATCCGTTTTCAAGGTTATTTTCCTTGGCTATTTTTGCAATGGCTTCATATATAGCAGAAATATAATGGCTGTTTTCTGAGGTTATGTCAGTGGCAGAAGTAATGTGCTCTTTTGGTACTACAACAACATGAAATGGAGCTTTAGGGTCAATGTCATTAAAAGCCAAAACCTTATCATCCTCATAGACCTTGGTGCTTGGAATATCACCTGCTATTATTTTACAAAAAAGGCAGTCCATTTTAAAACCTCCCAAGTTATTTTTTAAGATTTGCAACGATTTCAGCAACGCTGTTAATAGCGTCATTAATTTTGGATAAATCCTTACCGCCTGCCATTGCCGCGTCGGGTTTACCGCCACCGTTACCGCCTGTGAGCTTTGCAACTTCACGTACAATGTTACCTGCGTGGCAACCGTTTTGAATTGCTTCCTTACCGCAAGCGGAAACAAAGGTGAGTTTTTCGCCGTTTGTAAGAGCAAAAACCAAAACAACGTCTTCAAATTCGGATTTAATGGTATCACAAAGGGTGCGGGCAACAGAAACATCGGTTTGACTAAGGTTTTTAGCTATTACACGAACATTATCTACATTTACTGCAGATACCATCATTTCACTTACCTTTGTAGCGGCAAGCTTTGACTCAAGTGCTGAAATTTGTCGGTCTTTTTCTTTTAACTCTGCGTTAAGCTGAGCGGCTTTTGAAACAATATCTAAAGGATTAGCAAGCTTAAACTCAGCTGCAGTTTTATTAACAAGAGCTTTATATTCTTCCAGTAGGCTCAAAACACCGCTTCCTGTAAGTGCGGTTATACGTCTTACACCAGCCGCAACAGAGCTTTCGGAAACAATTTTGAAAAGTCCTATAGATGCGGTGTTTGTAACGTGAGTACCGCCGCAAAGCTCGGTGGAAAAATCTGCAACCTTAACAACACGTACGGTATCACCGTATTTTTCGCCAAACAATGCCATTGCTCCCATAGCTTTAGCCTGTTCAATGGGCATTTCCTTTGTTTCAACAGCAGTGCCTGAAAGAATAATCTGATTAACTTCACTTTCTACCTGCTCCAATTCTTTAGCAGTAAGAGCAGAGAAATGGGTGAAGTCAAAACGAACCTCGTCTTTATTAACAAGCTGACCTGCCTGCTCAACGTGGTCGCCTAAAACCTTTCTAAGAGCGGCTTGAAGTAGGTGAGCAGATGTGTGATTGCGACAGGTATCGGCTCTGGTTGATGCATCAACATCGGCGAAAATAAAATCACCAACTGAAATGGTGCCTGTGGCAATATTACCGCTGTGGAGGAAAATTCCGTTCCCGTTTTTGCTTACCGATTTTACGTTAAATACAAAATCGCCTGAACGAAGAACACCTTGGTCGCCAACCTGACCGCCACTTTCGGCATAGAAAGGAGTAGTATCAAGAATTACGGTAGCGGCTTGACCCTCAGTTGCAGAGGAAACGAGCTCACCGTCAACAATAATTGCAGCAACGGTTGCGGTTGCTCTAAGCTCGGAATAACCAACAAAATTTGTCGCGGCAATGCCGTCAAGGAGTGCGTCGTCACCCTTCCAAGCATTAGTGTCGGACTCTTTTCTTGCATTTCTTGCGCGGTCTTTTTGCTCCTGCATAAGCTTTTTAAAGCCATCTACATCAACAGAAATTCCTTTTTCTTCCAATATATCACAGGTTAAATCGAGCGGGAAGCCGTAGGTATCGTTAAGCTTAAATGCCTCTTCACCCGAAAGCACCTTTTCGCCCGAAGCAATAAAATCATTAAGACGGCTAAGCCCTTGGTCAATAGTTTTAAGGAAGCTTTCTTCCTCATAGCCTACAACCTTTTTAATATGAGCCATTTTGCCTTTAAGCTCAGGGTAAGCCTCACCGCTTTCGTTTACAACGGTATCAATAAGCTCAACAAGGAAGGGACGCTCAATACCAAGAAGTCTACCGTGACGTGCGGCACGGCGGAGAAGTCTGCGAAGAACATAGCCTCTGCCTTCGTTAGAGGGCATTACGCCGTCAGCAATCATAAAGCTGGTAGAACGAATATGGTCGGTAATAACACGCATAGAAACATCAGATTTTTCATCAGTTTTATAGGTTATGCCACATATTTTTGAAAGGTGCTTCATTATGTTTTGGATAGTGTCAACCTCAAAAATATTATCAACACCCTGTGAAATACAGGCAAGACGCTCAAGACCCATACCCGTATCAATGTTGGGATGCTCTAATGGAGTGTAGTTGCCGTTGCCGTCAGAGTCAAACTGGGTAAATACAAGATTCCAAAATTCAACATAACGGTCACATTCGCAACCAACACCGCAGTTTGGGTTGCCACAGCCGTATTTTTCACCGCGGTCGTAGTGAAGCTCAGAGCAGGGACCGCAAGGACCTGTGCCGTGCTCCCAGAAGTTATCCTCCTTACCCATACGAACAATGCGGTCGGGAGAAACACCAACCTCTTTGGTCCAAATATCAAAAGCCTCGTCATCATCCTGATAGATGGTTACCCAAAGCTTGTCCACAGGCATTTCTAATACCTTGGTGCAAAATTCCCAAGCCCAAGCGGTTGCCTCGTGCTTGAAATAATCACCAAAGGAGAAGTTACCAAGCATTTCAAAAAAGGTGCCGTGACGGGCGGTTTTACCAACGCTTTCAATATCGGGGGTACGAATACATTTTTGGCAGGTAGTTACCCTTTTTTTAGGGGGAGTAACCTCGCCTGTGAAATACTTTTTCATAGGTGCCATACCAGAGTTTATTAAAAGTAGGGATTTATCATTATTTGGTACTAGCGAAAAGCTGTCAAGTCGCAAATGCTCCTTGCTCTCAAAAAATGAAAGATACTTTTCTCTAAGTGTGTTAAGTGACATCCATTCCATTAAAAAACACCTCAAAATCAAAACATAATAATACTTATAAATTATATACTCAAAGGCACTTTTTGTCAATACAAAAGGTTATAAAAACAAAAAAATAAAATATGTGCAAAGCTATTGATTTTTTTGCAAAAATATGGCAATATAATAATATAATCTTTTTTGGAGGTAATAATTATGGATTTAAAGGGTTCAAAAACCGAAGCTAATTTAATGGCTGCCTTTGCTGGTGAATCTCAGGCAAGAAACAAGTATACCTACTATGCTTCAAAAGCTAAAAAGGATGGTTTCGTTCAAATTGCCGAGCTTTTTGAGGAAACCGCTAATAATGAGAAAGAGCACGCAAAAATTTGGTTTAAGCTTTTGCACGACGGTGCTATCCCCGATACTATGACTAATTTAGAGGATGCCGCCGCGGGCGAAAACTATGAGTGGACTGAAATGTATGCTGAATTTGCCAAGGTAGCTAAAGAGGAAGGCTTTGACCACATTGCGTTCCTTTTTGAAGAGGTTGGTAAAATCGAAAAGGCTCACGAGGAGCGTTATCTTAAGCTTTTAAGCAATGTTAAGGATGGCGTTGTATTCTCTAAGGATGGCGACATTATGTGGGAATGTTCCAATTGCGGACATCTTGTATTCGGCAAAAAGGCACCTGAGATGTGCCCCGTTTGTGCACATCCTCAGAGCTATTTTAAAGAGAAAGCTACTAATTATTAATAAAATCGGTTATAATTTATTAAATAAATTAAACAGACGCATCATTTTTCAGTGGTGCGTCTGTTTTTTAAAAAATTTTATTTTACCCTTAACCAAGCAGCACAGCGAGATTTTTCATCC
>JAGARD010000065.1 GCA_017622415.1 Clostridia bacterium
AAGGATTGTATTGCTGTTAGGTGAGGCTATGAAATCATCTTCAAACAAAATCTCACCCGAATCAATATCATACACCTTGCATTTTCCGCTTATTTCGCTTAATGTACTGTTACAGCAAATCAGGTCATTGCCCCATCTATCCGTTTCATCCAAAGCGATTATAAAAGGTCTAGAGCTACGTTTAATAAAATCATAAGCCAGCTTTTTATTGTAATAATAATCCACAACGGCATCTGACATCTGTGGCCAGCCGTCAACAAGATTCCACCAAATAATTCCGCCCATTCTTTCCATTTTTAGTCTGACACGTTCAATAAAGAATTTTTTAGCCTCGGCTTGAGAAATTTGAGAAGCCAGAACAAAATCATCTATATTGTCAGGCACCTCGCCAAAAAGCTGAATTACCTGATTATGCATAAGAATTACACGCTTGTCATTACCGTCTTGGTCGGAGGAATGAATGGTCCACTCGGGATTTTCAAAATAAGGCCATACATACTTTGGCGTGATGAATTTTTCAATAGACTCCTTTGCAGGGCAACCGTGATAACCCATCTCACTTACAAAATAAGCCTTAGATTCAGTATAAAAGCGACTTTTAAAATAATCTCTTGAGCCCCACAAATGGTCCTCAGGGAATACATCTGCGGCTTCGTGATTTCCACCCTTTTGAAAGGCTTCGGGAGAAATATATGGTGAAGAAGGTATGTAAGGTCTGGCTGGATCAAGCCTTTCTACCACCCTTGGCAAAACCTCGCGGGTGAGATGGTTTACGTTTGGATCCCAATTTTCCAAAGCATACATATAGTCAATTTCATTATCGCCCGCCCACAAAACAAGCGAGGGATGGTCTCTTAGCTCTTTTACAACCCATTCAGCCTCTTTTTTAATTTTTTCTTTGAACCACTCGTCTTGGCAGTAAACGTGGCAAGCCATAGCAAAATCCTGCCAAACCATTATGCCGTGTTCATCACAAAAATCAAAAAATTCGTGGTCCTCATACACATTACCGCCCCAACAGCGAATAATGTTACATTCTAAATCGTTTGCCATTTCAAGCGCCGCTTTGTAGCGTGCTTTATCGCGGCTGTGATAGGCATCCATCGGTACCCAGTTAGTGCCAACCACCATAATTTTTTGATTATTTACTATAAAATTAAATCTTCCGCCCGGCTCAACCATTTCACTGCGGTCTAAATTTATCCACCTGAAGCCGCGGCGTACAGTGCGAGAAAGCAGTAATTTGCCATCACTTCCATAGGCTTCAACCGTAATGGTATAAAGATTAGGCTCACCATAATGCTTTGGCCACCAAAGCTTAATATCAGGCACCCTAATTTCAAATTTGCCTGCACCCGATTTTCTTACAATTTCGCCTTCAAAGGTATGCTCCTTGCAAACACCTTTAAGCTTGAAGGTTATATCATCAAAAACATATTTTGGCGGCAAATCTGAATCGTAAAGCATAGCAATATAGCCATCCTTACCCTCCATATGCTGAAGCTTGAAATAAAGGTAGCGGAAATCATATTTCTTTTTATACTGAAGCTCAACATCTCTCCAAATGCCGGCACTTACTGCTCTGGGCATAATATCCCAGCCAAAGCAGTGGGGGGCTTTGCGCACATTAAGTCCCATTGTGTTAAGACTCCAAGAGTGCTCTGCCATATTGGGCTCATAAGAATAAGATGCGCTTTCAATAGTAGCCGACGAAATATGAACATGCAGAGTGTTTTTTTGGTTGTACTTAATTTTATCTGCCACATCAAAATCGTGAGCGATAAACATATTATCACTTTCGCCGATTTTTTCGCCGTTTAAAAAGTATTCTGCAACGCAATCCACCGCACCAAAATGCAAAATTACCTTTTCATCTGTTTTGGGTTCAGCGGGTGCATCAAATTCGGTTTCATACCACCAATCGTATGTTTCAAATTTTTCCGCCTCGCGGATGTTTTCGCCCATATAAAGGTCTTTGGGCAGTACCCCCGCAGCCGATAAATCCAGCTCCACATTACCGGGAACGGTTGCCTCTACCATAGGCAAATTTGCATTTTTAAGCTGCTCTACCGTTTTAATGCTCTGCTCATAGGCAGGGTAATAGTAAAGATTCCATTTTCCGTTTAAATTCATTAAAACACACCCTTTCTGAATATAAAATAGATTTATCGCACTTCTAACCTAACACTTTTAACTTATTAAGCCAACCCTTGTACTGCTCCAAATCATATTTAGGTGTACCTGTAAGGTAGGTGTTAAAGTGTTTTTCGCCGTTTGCAGTCCACTCGATTATCAGCATTCTTTTTTCAGAATACATAAGTCTGATTTTTGTAAGGATTGTATTGCTGTTAGGTGAGGCTATGAAATCATCTTCAAACAAAATCTCACCCGAATCAATATCATACACCTTGCATTTTC
>JAGARD010000066.1 GCA_017622415.1 Clostridia bacterium
ATCAAATCATTTTCGTCTAACCTAACGGATGTCTCCTCCCCAATACATCCAAAAAGGTTTTTATCTCCCTACAAGAACTGCCTCACTCTTCGGTGAGGCAGTTCTTGGTATAATAATTAGTTTTATAGAATTATGCCAATTCTTCGAGGCATTTTTAGCAAATTATCTGAGCCATATTTACAAATTATATTGCAGAGACTTATTTTAAATGTTCGAATAGAGGATATAGCAAAAGAATATGGTATTTCACGAAGTATGATATATGTTCATAGACAAAAATCAATCAATTCCATTGTGAATTTGATGAATAATTATATTTTTTAGAATAATAAGCCCCAAATAAGCCCCAATTTGCACTTTTTTGCAAAAAGAAAAAAGCTGAAGTCCTTATAAACAAAGGATTTCAGCTTCTTTTTAATTGGTGCGAGTGACGGGACTTGAACCCGTACGCCAAAGACACACGCCCCTCAAACGTGCCTGTCTGCCGATTCCAGCACACTCGCATACAATATTAGGTTGCAACATCAGTCACAACGCTAAATATTATATCATTTGTTTATGTTTATGTCAACTGTTTTTTTGCATTTTTTAAAAATATTTTCTTTTTTGGTATTTTGTATAAAATCCGTTTAAAAATATGGTGTTAATTATTAGTTATTAAATAATATCTCACCCTTAAAAATCTCTCTTAAAACTACTGCTATACTGCCGAATATTGCCGAATTTGCCTTAAGTCTAGCTTTGAAAACTGAAATTCTTTTATCCTGTTTTAAAAAGCGTAGACTGTTTATTTTGTCTTCAATAATATTTACATATTTATTGGGCAGAAAGTATCCGTCGTAGCCTAAAATAAAGGCTTCCGGTCGCAAAATGTTGGTCATTGTAATCATACCTGCCGCAAGCTTTTCGGCTGTATCGGTGAATATTTCGTCGCATTTGGAATTTTTTGAAAGTACTTCAAAATCTTCTGTAGTTACTTTTCTGCCAACTGCATCGCTAAGCCTTTTTAAAAGTACGTTGTGTGAGGCATAAAGCTCTAAGCACCCTGTATTGCCGCAGGGACATTTTTCTCCGTTAATATCAATGGTAATATGCCCAAATTCGCCTAAGAATAGGTCATTTGAGGTCATAAGCTCACCGCTTTGAATAATTCCCGCACCAAGTCCGTTGGCATTACCAATAAATACAAAGTTTGAAAGCTTTTCGCCTCCCTTTAAGTGTTCGGCGACGGCCGCTGCACTTATATCGTTACAAACAACCGTAGGGTAGGGAAAGCAGTTTTCAATTATATTTTTAACCGCTAATTTTTTAATACCGAAAAAGTTGGGGGAGTCCACAATTGCACCGTCACTGTCAATAGGACCAATCATAGCAACACCAATTGCTAAAATATTATCGTTTTGTGATTTTTCAGTCGTTTTAATTCCGTCAATAAGCTTTTGTGTAATAGAGTCGGAGGTTTCGTTTAAAAGGGGAATATTGCTTTTGTAAATTATATCTCCCGAAAGAGTGCCAATGCTAAAAACAATTTCATCACGCGAAATATAAACTCCAATAATTTTAGGGGCTGTTTCAGCTATGCATAGCTTTTGTGGCGCGGGCCCTGTAGTACCTGCGTATATTGGACCGCATTCCTCTATAATTCCCATTGAAATAAGCTCTTGAGTGATGTTGCCCGCCGTCATTTTTGTGAGTCCTGTGAGCTTTGCAAGCTCCATTCTGGAAATTGCCTTGCCAATAGCAATATTTTTTAAAAATAATCCACGGTTAGTACGTTTTATATCATTACCGTTAATTCCGCGCTTCATTTTTTAGCCTCCAAAAAAACACTTGACATTATTACCATTATATACTATTATAATAGTAAAGTCAATTTACTATATTAAAAGGTGTGGTATAATGAAAAAAATCTTATGTTGCGGAAGCGTTACAACCGATATTTTAGTAAAACCCGTTAATAGCATACCCACTCCAGGCACTCTTAGAAGTGTGGAGTCCATTACAACCTGTGTTGGCGGATGTGCTACCAACTGCGGTATTGATTTGGGTAAACTCGGCGTGCCTGTTGCAGTTTCCTGCCGTGTGGGGGAGGATTTTTATGGTGAATTTATTAAAGCCGAGTTAAAAAAGTATAATGTAGATATTTCTCCCGTTGTTACAAAAGGCCCATCGCCTACAACACTTTCTATTGCTTGTATTCAGTCTACGGGTGAAAGAAGCTTTCTTTACAACCCTGCATCTGGTGCCGATTACTGCCTTGATGATATTAATTGGGATGCAGTAGACGAGTGCGAAATTGTTTTTTACACAGGTGCAATGCTACTGACATCTTTTGACGGTGTACCTTGTGCCGAATTTTTAAAGGAGTGTCAAAAACGCGGTAAGCTTACGGTTTTTGATACAGCTTGGGATTTTGATGATATTTGGCTTCCAAAGCTTGAGGGAGTATTTGAATACATTGATATTTTTATGCCCAGCTATGATGAGGCGGCTCGTCTTTCGGGTGAAACCGAGCTTCCTAAAATTGCTGATTTCTTTTTTAAAAAAGGTGTAAAGAACGTAATAATCAAAATAGGTGCCGACGGAGCCTATGTTCAACCAAACGGAGAGCAGGGCAAAATCTACCCTACATATAAAAATGTTAAACCGATCGATACCACAGGTGCGGGCGATTCCTTCTGTGCGGGCTTTTTAGCGGGTCTTGCCCAAGGATGGGATTTTGAACACTCGGCAAAGTTTGGTAATGCGGTTGGAACTCACTGTATTATGGCGGTTGGTGCTTCAACGGGTATAGTTTCTATTGAAGACACCTTGAAATTTATGGAAGAAAATACTTTGTAAGGAGCTTTTGTTATGAAAAAAGAAATAGCAAATCAGTACCGCGAAAGAGCAAGAGAAATGTACAAAAAAGCAAATATTGTAATCACCCCTGAGGAGTCGGCAAATATTGAGATTGTTGATGAGGGCTTGGGTGAGTTTGAAAAAATCGGTCTTTCTATTATTACCTACGTTAATACCGATTATTATTGTGCTAAGGAAATGGTTTTGTTCCCTTTCCAAACCTGCCCCGAGCATACCCACAAACCTATGCCTGAGATTGGTTATATGGGTAAGCAGGAAACATTCCGTTGCCGTTATGGTAAGGTATTTCTTTATGTTGAGGGTGAAGCAGTAGCTAATCCTAAATGCAAAGCACCTGAGGGAAGTGAGCAGTATTTCACAGTTTGGAATGAGATTGAGCTTAATCCAGGTGAGCAATACACCATTGCTCCTGATACTTTGCATTGGTTTCAGGCGGGTCCCAATGGCGCTGTTATAAGTGAGTTTTCTACCACCAGTCATGATGAGTATGATGTTTTCACCGATCCCAGAATGGATAGAATGGCAAGTATGAACGAGGAGGAATAATAAATGCTTGTAAATTTAAATGAAGTTTTGCTTGATGCAAAGAAAAATAAATACGCAGTAGGTCTTTTTAATACCATTAACCTTGAAATGGCAAGAGGTGTTTTATCCGCTGCCGAGGAGATGAAATCTCCCGTTATTATAGGTACTGCTGAGGTTTTGCTTCCCTATGGCGGACTTAGAGAATTAGCTCCGCTTCTTACCGATATGGCAAAGCGAGCAAGCGTTCCTGTTGTACTTCATTTTGACCACGGTCTTACCGAGGAAAATGTTAATCTTGCAATGGATTTAGGCTTTAGCTCTATTATGTATGATTGCTCCACACTTGATTTTGAGGGCAATCTAAAAGCTGTTGCAGAAATGGTTAAAAAAGCACATTTGAGGGGTATTACAGTTGAGGGTGAGCTTGGTCACGTTGGTGCTAATGACGGCAGTGCCGAGGGTGACGGCGAGGGTGATAAGAGTATTTACACCGAGCCCGACAAAGCTAAGCTTTTTGTTGAGGATACGGGCGTTGATGCTTTGGCTGTGGCTATTGGTACCGCTCACGGTGCTTACAAAAGCAAGCCGAAACTCGATTTAGAGCGTCTTGCAGAAATTGCCGCTACCATTCCCACTCCCTTGGTGCTTCACGGTGGCTCAGGGCTTAGCGATGATGATTTTAAAAATACAATTGCAGGTGGAATTTCTAAGGTTAATATTTTTACCGATATTAACTGTGCCGCCGCAAATGCCGCTTATGAAACCTATCAAAAGGGGTATGGTATTACCGACCTTATCCCCAATATAATTGAAGCAATCAAAAAAGAAACCGAAAAGAAAATGAAGCTTTTCGGCAGTGTAAACAGAGCGTAAAACTGCTTTAAAATATTTCAAGATTTAATCTTTCTGTTACCGCTCTTTCGGGCATTTCGCTTTTAGCTATATTTAGCTTAATATCTAGCATCTAAAAACATCTCCACGCAATCGTGTTATTGTGTGGGGATGTTTTTAATAACTGATTTAGCAAAATTATAAAGAATTTTCTATGCTTTTTATTGACTTAAAAGGACATAAAATGATATAATTATAATCAAATTAGCATTTTGATTGCCGGGTGGTGAATTAGTGGAGGGATATAAAACTATAAAGGAGCTTTGCAGTGCCGAAACCGAGGTAAAGCATTCCAGATTTATAGCAACTGTCTGCCCCTGCAAAACCGAGCGAGAAGCAACCGATTTTATAGCTTCTATGCGTAAAAAATATTGGGATGCGAAACATAACGTCTATGCTTTTTCGGTACGTGAAAATTGTACAAAACGTTTTTCGGATGATGGCGAGCCACATTCTACGGCAGGTCTTCCCGTAATGGAGGTTATAAATCACTCGGGAATAACCGACATTGCCGTTGTTGTAACACGTTATTTTGGCGGAATACTACTCGGTACGGGCGGACTTGTGCGTGCCTATTCAGAAGCGGCAAGGCTTGCACTCGAAACTGCAGAGGTTGTTACAATTCTGCCCGCTAAAAGTTTTGAAATAAAATGTGATTACGGTGATTATGACCCGCTTTTAAAGCTTTTGGAAGGGTTTGATACAAAAATTCTTTCTACCGATTTTGCAGATAATGTTTTGCTAAAGGTCGCTGTTAAGGCTGAACTATATAATGATTTAAAGCTTAAATGCACCGATAAATTCTGTGCAAGAATACCTTTTTTGGAATTAGAAGATATTTTTATGGGATTTTAGCAAAAAAATAAAGGGTTTTTAAACTTTTTGTCTAATAATATAGTTAATAAGGAAAAGGCGGTGAATAAATGGATAACATTCGTATCCTTACCGAAAAAATTGAAGCAAATACCCTAAGCAGTAAGGCGGTTAAAAGCAGTGAAAGTAAGGGCAGAAAAATTTATGAGCGCGAGTGTGATGTCAGGACTGCTTTTCAGCGCGACCGTGACCGTATTATTCATTGTAAGGCATTCCGCCGCCTTAAGCATAAAACTCAGGTTTTTTTATCCCCTGAGTCTGACCATTATCGTACCCGACTTACTCATACTTTGGAGGTTGCACAAATTGCCCGCACAATTTCAAGGGCACTAAGACTTAATGAAGACTTAACCGAAGCCATAGCTCTAGGTCACGATTTAGGTCATACTCCGTTCGGTCACGCAGGCGAGCGTGCTTTAGATGCTATTTCTAAATCGGGCTTTCGTCATTTTGAGCAAAGCGTAAGGGTTTGTGAGCGACTGGAGAAAAACTTTAAGGGTCTTAATCTTACCGCCGAGGTTTTAGATGGCATATTAAACCATACAAAGGGCGATTTTTCTAAATGTCTTGAGGGCAGAGTTGTTCGTATGTCGGATAAAATAGCCTATATTAATCACGATATTGATGATGCCGTCCGTGCGGGTATAATAAGGGAAGAGGATATAAATCCCGAAATTTGTGATATTTTAGGTTATTCCAAAAGTGAACGCATAAACACTATGGTTAAATCGGTTATATTTAACAGTATTGATGATATTGTTATGGATAGTGAAATTTATGAGCAGTTTGATAAGCTTCATAGCTTTCTTTTTGAACGTGTCTATACAAATCCTGTAGCTAAAGGCGAGGAAAGTAAGGTAGCAGGCATACTTACGGGAATTTATGAGTATATAATAAAAAATCCCAATAAACTACCTACAGAATATAATGTGATTGTTGAAGCAGAGGGTCTGGAGCGTGCCGCTTTAGACCATATAGCAGGTATGACAGACCATTATGCAACACAGGTATATGAGCAGTTCTTCATCCCAAAATCTTGGGCTATGGATGTATAAATTAATACATATAAAAAATATTATTATGAAATGAGGTGAGCGTTTGAGAATACCCGAAGAAGTAATTATGGAAATTAAATACAAAAACCCAATTGACGATGTTGTTTCATCCTATGTCAATTTAAAAAGGGCGGGTAGAAACTTAAACGGTCTTTGCCCATTCCATAATGAAAAAACGCCGTCATTCACCGTATATACCGATACAAGCTCCTTTTATTGCTTTGGTTGCGGAGCGGGCGGAGATGTATTTGGCTTTATACGTAAAATAGAAAATTTAGATTATATTTAGGCAGAAAAAAAGCTCGCTGACAGAGCAGGTGTAACCATTCCCGAAGGGAACTATGATGACTCTTATTTAAAGCTTAAAAATAAGGTGTATGAAATTAATAAGGAGTCGGCACGTTTTTTTCATAATTACCTATTTACTCAGGGCGGAAAATGGGCACTTGATTATTTACTTGGTAGAGGGCTTGATATTAAAACAATAAAGCATTTCGGTCTTGGTGCCGCACCTAATGAGTGGGATGCCCTTTTAAAGCATCTTAAGGAAAAGGGCTTTAGGCTTTCCGATATGGAGCAGGCAAATGTTATAACTAAAGGTAAAAACAATAGCTATTATGACCGCTTTAGAAACCGCGTTATGTTCCCTATAATTGAAATAAACGGCAAGGTGGTCGGCTTTAGCGGTCGACGTCATCCTAATGAGGATAGGGGTGGCAAGTATGTAAATACCTCCGATACCCCTGTTTATAAAAAAAGCAAAACCCTTTTCGGTTTTAATTTTGCAAAAAATCATTGTGCGAAACAGCTTTTGGTTGTTGAGGGAAATATGGATGTAGTATCTCTCCATAAAGCGGGATTTGAAAATACAATCGGTACCTTAGGTACAGCTTTTACAAGCGAACAGGCACGAATGATAGCTCGATACACAAACGAAATTGTTTTAGGCTTTGATAGTGATGCCGCAGGTCAAAAAGCGGTTGCTAGGGCATCTGAGGTGCTTTCGGGGTCGGGACTAAAGGTTAGAGTTTTATCCGTTCCCGACGGTAAGGATCCCGATGAATTTATAAAGAAAAACGGCCCTGAACGCTTTAAAGCGGTTTTGGAGGGAGCTGTTAATGAAATTGAGTACAAGCTGTTTACGGCGGCTGAGGGGTTAGATACCACCACGGCTGACGGAAAAACTAAATATTTAAATCTCGCCGCTGAAGCATTGGCTACAATTAACAGTCCAATAACGGTTGATTTATATGCAGGCAGGCTTTCCGAACAGTATGGCATAACAAAATCCACCTTAATTAAAGAGGTCGATAAAATTCGTTATGCTAAACGTAAGATTAAACAGAAAAAGGAAATAGGGGCAATTATTAAGCCTGTTTATACAAATAATGAGGTTAATCCCTTAAAACGTACAAATCAGCTTGCTGTTTTGGCAGAGGAAACAATTATTTCGGTGATAATGGCTCATCCCGACTTACTTCCAAAGGCAGAGCACTTTACGGCTGAAAATATGCTGTCAAGTATAAATCAGCGTATTTTCAAGGCAGTAGAGCAAAGTATACGCGGTTCCAGCGGCAAGTTTGATATTTCTCTTTTCGGTGATGAGTTTTCGCCTGAGGAGATGGGATATATATCTTCACTTCAAAACAGCAAGGGACCATTTGTAGACCCTAAAAAAAGTATTGATGATGCTATAGCCGTTTTGGAAAATGAAAGAACAAAAAACACACCTGCCGAGGCAGGCAAGCTTGCCGATGATGAGTGGGCAAAGCAGATGGAAAAAATAATTCAGAACAAAAAAAGGAGCAACTGATTATGAATAATAAGGATATTGCAAAAACAGCAGAAGAAGTAACCAAAAAGGCAAAGCAAGCTGAAGAAATTGGAAAAGAACATGATGAATTTGGTGATATAGATAGTATTCCCGATGATGTAGAAACACTTTCAGCCGAGCCACCTGTTTTGGATATTGATTTTGATGAGCCCACTATGGATGAATTGGCACTTGAAGAGCTTGATGCTGAAAATCTTGATGAGGATATTTCAAACATTGACACCATTTCTCTTGATGACCCCGTTAAGGTGTATTTAAAGGAAATCGGTCGTGTTCCTCTTCTTAGCGGTAATGAGGAAATTGATTTGGCACTTCGCATTTGTGAGGGTGACGATGCCGCTAAAAAGCGTCTTACCGAAGCAAACCTGCGACTTGTTGTAAGTATCGCAAAAAAATATGTTGGCAGAGGTATGCATTTCCTTGATTTAATTCAGGAGGGTAATGTGGGTCTTATTAAAGCCGTTGAAAAATTTGACCATACAAAGGGCTTTAAATTCTCCACATACGCAACTTGGTGGATACGTCAGGCAATCACCCGTGCAATTGCCGACCAAGCCAGAACTATTCGTATTCCAGTTCATATGGTAGAAACCATCAACCGTCTTAAAAAGGTACAAAGTCAGCTTCTGCACGAAAACGGTCAGGAGCCTACCGAGGAAATCATTGCCGAAAGAATGGAACTTTCGGTAGAAAGGGTTCGTGAAATAATGCGTGTCGCTCAGGAGCCCGTTTCTATGGAAACCCCCATCGGCCCCGAGGAGGATAGCCGTCTTATGGATTTCATCCGCGATGAAGATGCTATGGCTCCCGATGATGCCGCCCTTAAAACCATAACAAATGAGGATATTGATAGTGTTCTTCACACCTTAACTCCAAGGGAGGAGTCGGTTATCAGACTTCGCTTTGGTTTGCACGACGGTCGTTGCCATACCCTTGAGGAGGTTGGCAGTGAGTTCAACGTTACAAGGGAAAGAATTCGTCAGATTGAGGCCAAGGCACTTCGTAAACTCCGTCATCCTGTAAGAAGCAACAAGTTTAAGGATAAATAAGGGTTTAAGTTATGTTTTTGAATAATGAAACCGATTACGCAATTAGAATAATATCCTGCTTGGCAGAAAGTAAGGATAGAATAGATGCCGCAGGCATTTCCGAAAAAACGGGTGTTACATTAAGGTTTACCCTTAAAATTTTGCATAGATTGGTACAGGGCGGAATTGTTAAATCCTTTAAGGGCAATAAGGGCGGATATATTTTGGCACGTCCTGCCGATGAAATTACTCTGCTTCAGGTAGTGGAGGAAATTTACGGACCTTTAAATCTTAGCCGTTGCCATACCGATGGTAGCTGTGGCTGTACACATCCAAATGGGTTTTGTGAATATAAGGATGTTTTTTCAGATATAACAAAATATATGCGTAAAAAGCTTTCTGAAGTAACCTTTAAAAAGTGAAAGGACTAAAAGCATTGAATTTTACATATAAAACTAAGGGAGTTTGCTCCCGCTCAATAAGTATTGAGTTAGATGGCGATATTTTAGTATCGGCAAAGTTTGAGGGTGGCTGTAACGGCAACACCAAAGGTATATCTGCTTTAGTTGCGGGTATGAATATTGATGATGTTATAAATAAATTAGAGGGAATAAACTGTGGATTTCGCGGTACCTCTTGTCCCGACCAGCTTGCAAATGCGTTAAAGCAGGCAAAAGAGGAAATTTTATAGTTTTAAGTTGGTGATCAAAAATGTGTCAGGATCATGATATGAAAATTGTTGGCGAAAAGCCATCTGATGATGTAAAAAGAAATAAGGAGCTTTACGGCGACCTTGCCGAATATGAAAAAGAAAAATCAAACGGCAATATTAAAAGGGCAAAACAGCTTGGAAAAGACCTTGCCGCCGATTTTATTTCGGTATGCAAAAAGGATGAGCTTACCATTTCAGAAAACGATAGCGAAAGTCTTATCACTCAAAAGGTGCTTTTGCTTTCATTTACCGTAATGGCAGGCTTAGAGGAGTTTTGCCCGAATATAACTATTGCAAATGCGGCAAGAACATCCTTTTTTGATGAGCTTAATATTTTAGATAAAGGTTTGTTTGAAAAATCCTCCGATACAGGTGCATTTTCGTTCTATTATCTCTCCTTTAGAAGAGGAACAGAGGTTGACCGCAGGGTAGGTCAAACCTTTGCTATGCTTTGCTCTCACGATGGCGACCCTATATATCAAGAACTAGGTGAAGCACTTTATTGTTGGTTTTTATCTACAGTTCAAAAACAGGTACAAAAAACCGAATTTGTAAAATAGCTTTTTTATGTAGTTATTATA
>JAGARD010000067.1 GCA_017622415.1 Clostridia bacterium
ATCAAATCACTTTTTTAGGATGATCGGCTTATGCTTGCTCTTCGGCCGCGGGATGAAAACTAACGGCACGTACAAAACACATTCGGAATAAATCCGGTCTTGGACCGGGCGTGGCGTTTGATCCAATTACGAATAGGTTTTAATCATCGCCACAGCCTCGCTCCGCGTCCACATCAAATCACTTTTTTAGGATGATCGGCTTATGCTTGCTCTTCGGCCGCGGGATGAAAACTAACGGCACGTACAAAACACATTCGGAATAAATCCGGTCTTGGACCGGGCGTGGCGTTTCAGCGTTTGCGAAGCAAATTGATAGTTTTCGCGTGAGCAAAATGATAACTGTAAACTATTAACTTAAAACAAAATCCGCTACGCTGTCATTTCACAATAACAGTGTAACGGATTTAGGAAATATTTTCTATCACCCAAAATAATTTTTTTTGAATATATTTTGTTGATTTTTTCTTAAACTGACCTATCCTTTTTAGGGGTAAACGGATATAAGAAGAGCTATAAAATCGCCGCAAGAGCATCACGGCTACTTACACCTGTTTTAGCAAAAACAAGTCGTATTGTTTGCTTTACCGACGCCAAGGATATATGAAGCGACTCGGCGATTTCGGTATTACTCATACCAAATGCGGCGAGCTTTGCCACCTCACGCTCACGGACGGTAAGATTGGTAGATATGTATTTATTTCGCACCGTTCCGCTTATTTTTGCCCAGCCCACCAAAAGCTCGGAATTAAGCCTTTTTACTTCGCCTAATATTTCGGGAGCAAGAGCTTCAATTCGCTTGTCTAATAGGGTATCTAATGCTCGGCGGTGCTCTACCAAAATACCGTAAAGTCGGTCGGGTAAAACAAGAGCGATTGCCCTATCTATATGGCGGATTGCCTGCTCTTTATTGCCTATATTATGGTAAACCTTAGCGCATATCATACGCAAATAAGCCTCAGGGATTACCAATTTTTTCGACGCTATCCAGGAAATCATAGGCTCGATTGCGTTAGGAAGCATTGTTAAAAGCGAAATTCCCTGTATGCCGTCAAGCGTGTGCTGTTTAGTAGCTACCTCAATACCCATAACATAAAGATATTTTGCATAAAAAACCATTGCAGCAGGCAGGGAATCGGGATGCATATATTCAAATACTCCCATTTTAAACCAATCGGGAAAGTTTGCAACGTCATAAACCGAGCTATCAAGTGCGGCAAGAGAAACCGAAATAATATCTCTTTCCTTATCGTCCTTGGCAGGAGCCTCACAGATATGTATTTTTGCCTTTTGCCAAAGGTCAATATCGCCCCTCCACATAGCACAAAAGCCAAGCAGCATACCGCCCGCAAGAACGGCATAAAAGCCTGTATGCTCCCTTAAAAGGATGTTTGCATTCTTATAAACCTTATCTATTTCGCCACGTGAATAGGCTATTTCCGATTCAAAAAGTATTCTTGCCTCGGGGTGAGGTTCAAGTGCCTTTATACACTTATCTGCCGAGCCTGCCACAGTATAAAGGTCGGTCATATCTAAAAAAGGTGTTTTCCTCACAAGAGGCTCATTTACTATTATATCATTTGTTGTTTTTTTTCGTTTATCAATGGGTTGAACGGCATCATCAGGGAGCATCCAGCTTGAGCCAAAGCGTTTAGCACCAGCTATTCTACCGCTTTTGCAGTATTCCTGCACCCGCCTTACCGTTATACCCCATTTTTCAGCCGCCTGCTTAACAGTTAGCATTAAAAAACCTTCTTCAATTTATATATTCTTCGTATTTGCGAACGATATATTATTCGCGTTGGCGAACAATAGGCAATTATAACCTTCGCATAAACGAAGGTTATAATAAAATTATTCTTCTGTTTTTGTTACGGCTATGCTTAAATCTGCAAGCTGAACATCATCAACATTACCGGGAGCACCACTCATTAGCTCGCTTGCGTTGGCAACCTTGGGGAATGCGATAACGTCGCGGATAGACTCACTGCCGCACATAAGCATCACAAGACGGTCAAGACCTATACCAAAGCCGCCGTGAGGTGGGGCACCATAGCGATAGGCATCCACAAGGAAGCCAAATTTTTCATTAGCCTCCTCATCAGACAGACCGAGGGCTGCGAACATTTTCTTTTGAAGCTCGGGGTCGTTAATACGAATAGAGCCTGAGGAAAGCTCCACGCCGTTTAGTACAAGGTCATAAGCCTTGGCAAAAACCTTGGCGGGGTCGGTATCCAAATACTGCAAACACTCATCAAGCGGAGATGTAAAGGGGTGGTGCATAGCATCCCAATTACCTGTTTCCTCATTATATTCAAAGAACGGAAATTCGGTAATCCAAAGGAATTCGTATCCCTCAGGGATAATATCAAGCTTTTCGGCAACCTGTAAACGAAGTGCACCGAGTACACTTAAGGTTGTTGCCTTTTTATCGGCAATAAAGAGGGCGACATCACCCTTTTCAACGCCCATACGCTCCATTAAAGCGGCAAATTCATCATCAGATAAAAACTTTCTAAAGCCACAGGTAGGCTCCTCGGCATCATCTGCCCAGCGGATAAAGGCAAGACCCTTTGCACCTATTCCCTTTGCAGCCTCGGTTAATTTATCAATTTCCTTACGGGTGAGCACCTTTGCTCCACCCTTTGCAGTAATACCACGAACATATCCGCCATTTTTTACTGTATCGGCAAACACTGAGAAGCCACAATTTTCTACAATATCAGCTAAATCAATAAGCTTCATATCAAATCGAACATCGGGCTTGTCAGAGCCGTAATTTTCCATCGCCTCAGTATAGGTCATACGGCGAATGGGAGTGGGAATATCCACATTCAAAACATTTTTGAAAAGATAGTTAATATAGCGTTCGCCGAGAGATAAAATATCCTCCATCTCTACAAAGGACATTTCTAAGTCTATCTGAGTAAACTCGGGCTGACGGTCGGCACGCAAATCCTCATCGCGGTAGCAACGGGCAATTTGCATATAGCGGTCATAACCCGAAAGCATAAGCAGCTGCTTGTACATCTGGGGCGACTGGGGAAGTGCATAAAAGCTACCTTTATGAATACGGGAGGGAACAAGATAATCCCTTGCACCCTCGGGGGTGGATTTAATAAGGGTTGGAGTTTCGATTTCTAAAAATCCCTCTGAGTCGAAAAAGTCACGGGTAACCTTAGTAACCTTATGACGCATCATAAGATTATTTTGAAGGGTGGGACGGCGGAGGTCTAAATAACGGTATTTAAGACGAAGCTCCTCTTTAACCTGCGTATCATCTAAAATCTCAAAGGGGGTGGTTTCTGCCGAGCCTAAAACCTTAAGCTCCAAAACCTCAATTTCAATCTCACCTGTGGGAATATCGGTGTTAACCGAGGAACGTCTGCGAACGATACCCCTTGCCATTAAAACATATTCCGAGCGAACAGCGAATGCCTTAGAAAAAACATCGCGGTCGGTTTTATCATCAAATGCAAGCTGAACAATACCTGTTCTATCTCTAAGGTCGATAAAAATAAGCTGACCTAAATCGCGCTGACGGGCGGTCCAACCGCAAACAGTAACCTCCTCACCAATTTTTTCGGCGGTAAGAGTACCGCAATAATCGGTGCGTTTTAAGCCTTGCATAGTATCTAGCTTCATAATAAAAATACCTCTTTCAACGGGATAATTGGGCGAGGCCAAAAAAGGCTCCGCCCAATCTAAAAACATTATTTAGTTTGGACGAACAATATCTCGCCAGTCCAAATCTCCGCGCTCCAAGCCATGAATTAAAACCTCTGCGGTGGCAATGTTTGTTGCAACGGGGATATTGTGGACATCACAAAGATTAAGCAAAACCTGTTCATCAGGCTCGCTGGTTTTATTTGTCATAGGATCACGGAAAAGCAGAACTAGGTCGATTTCGTCACAGCTGATGCGAGATCCAATCTGCTGAAAGCCGCCCTGTCTGCCGCTTAAAAACTTAACAATTTCAAGACCGGTAGCTTCAGACACCAATTTGCCTGTTGTACCTGTGGAAAACAGATGATGACGGCTAAGTACACCGCAATAAGCTATACAAAACTGCACCATAAGTTCCTTTTTTGCATCATGCGCGATAATCGCAACGTTCATTTTAACATCTCCTTTATCCGTATTTTGGATTTTTGCTATATTTTTTTATAAGCGACTAATGGAATATCATACCCCATAATACGCTTAGCTATCCTTTGAAAAGCCTTTGCGGCACGGCATTTTTTATTTAATGCCTGACCCGAACAGCAGGACATATAAACATCCATACTTTGGGGCACAACACCCATAAGGCGAATTCCGCTTGAGTCGATAACCTCATCAATATTAGCGGTTATTCCGCGGCGCATATTATCAAACGACACACGATTTAAAATAAGCCTTACAGACAAAAAGTTTAATGTCTTTAAATCGGTGCCTTGAACGGCGGCATCCCTTAGCGATACGGCATCGGCATTACAAACCACCAATGCCTCTGCATATTTGGGAAGTGCCAAGTACAGCTCGTCCACCGCACCCGAGGGAAAATCAAGTATTACAAAATCATATTCTGAGGTAGCAGATGAAACAAAAGACGATAGCTCCTTAGGCTCTATTTTACCTTTAAGCGGAGCAACCAAAAAGTGCAAGCTTCCATCTCCTAGGGGAACGTTAATTACGGCTTCATTAATGGCTTTATCACCTTTAAGCACATCATTCAAATCAAAAAGCATTTGGTCAGACACGCCGAGCATAATATCAAGGCAACGCATACCTGCATCTAAATCCACAATTAAAACCTTGTTCGACATTTTGCTTAGTGCCACGGCAAGATGCACCGAAACGCTGGATTTGCCCGCACCGCCCTTACCGGAGGTGACGGCTATTAACCTACCCATAAGCCACCTACTCCTAAGATTTTTAACACTAATTTATACTATTTTATCACATTTTACTATTTTTGTAAATATTTATATTAAAATAAATTTTTAAAAATTTTAAACAAAAACGTAATTATTTAAACATTTCATACCCTTTAATTCAGCATATTTATTATTTCATTAATTTAAATCCTATCCGCAATCTCGGCAAACTGCTTCAAGCTAAGCTGTTCGGCACGTACGGTAAGCGGAATATCAAGCTCGCCTAAAGCCTTAGTCAGCCTTTCCTTAGAAACGACACCCGATGCCGAAACCGAATTAACAAGGGTTTTTCGGCGATGCTCAAAAGCACCTCTTATAAGGCGAAAAAGCAGTTTTTCATCCCTCACATTTACGGCTGATGACTTACGAATTTTAAACTGAATAACGGCACTGTCCACATTGGGTGCGGGGGTAAAGCTATCCCTTGGAACGCCGAATAAAAGCTCGCCCTCGGCATAAAATGCGGCGGCAAGTGTAACCGCACCAACATCTCTGCTTGGTATTTTTGCTATAAGCCGCTCGGCAGCCTCCTTTTGTACCATTACGGTGATGGTATCTATGGGAAGTCTGCTTTCAAGCAAGGACATTATTATGGGCGAGGTTATATAATAGGGTAGATTGGCACAAATTACCACACGCTTGCAATCCCCAAATTCATCCTCAATAAGCTTTTTTAAATCCAGCTTTAAAACATCCGAAAAAATTACCGATGTATTTGTGTAATCCTCTAAGGTTTTTTTAAGGATTGGGCGAAGTCTTTCATCAAGCTCCACCGCTATAACCTTTTTTGCAATTTCGGCAAGCTCTACCGTTAAAACACCCACACCTGGGCCTATTTCAATAACTCCCGTATCGGCATCTGCGGCAGCATCTGCCATTGCGGGGCAGACCGATGGGTCGGTTAAAAAGTTTTGTCCCAGCGATTTTTTAAAGGTAAAGCCCGCTTCAGATAACAGCTTTTCTATTGTTCGTTTGTTGGAAAGGTCATATTTCATTCTATTTCCTCGTTTGCTTTACAAGCTTTACAATCTCGGTAACCAATAATGGAATAAGAGAAAGTAAAATCATCTCCAACACCATTGCACCTGTAAGATTTTCCTTTAGCATAAATACTGTGTGCAAAGGTCCTGAAATAATAAGCAGGGTTAAAATCGCAACACCGAATGCCGCAAGCATACCCTTATTTGTATGCGGACCGATTTTGAAAACCGAAAGCTCGCTTCTAAGTCCAAAGGCTAGCGAAACCTCAGAAAGCACAAGCACGGCAAAAAGCATTGAAGAACCGCCTATTGCGTAGGCAATAATTCCAATAACGGCAAGTAAAAGTCCTTGACAAATAATAGAAATTCCGTATTCGCCCGCAAAAAAGTGCTCCCTTTTGGCAATCGGCGGATGCTTCATAACATCATCGCCTGCCTTTTCAAAGGACAAGCCGATTATAACGGCAAAGCCAACCACCAAATTAAGCCAAAGAATAGGCAGAGCTGTTAGTGCGGGATAACCGAAAATTATTATCTCCAAAAGCATTAAAAGAAGCTCGCCCAAGGCACAGCTGAGAACAAAAGAGGCAACACGCTTAATGTTTGCATAAATTCCGCGTGATTCCTTTATGGCACCTACAACCGAAATGTAGCTATCCTCGGTAAGGACTACGTCGGCAGCACCCTTTGCAATATCGGTGCCTGTAACACCCATTGCACAGCCTACATCAGCCGCCTTTAAAATAGCGGCATCGTGAACGCTGTCACCCGTTACGGCAACCGTTTCGCCCGCTTCCTTAAAGGCTTTGACTATACGCATTTTATCCTCGGCGGTTATTCTGGAATATACCGCAATATTATTAATTTCCGAAAGCAGGGTTTCATCATCCATTTCGGCAAGCTGCTCACCCGTTATTGCCTTTTGACCCTCCTTTAAAATTCCAAGACCCTTTGCGATTGCTTCGGCAGCGGTGATATGGTCGCCCGTTATCATAACGGTGCGAATACCAGCCCCCTCACTCTCGCGAAGTGCAGCGGTAGTTTCGCGGCTTATGGTATCGGTCATACCAAAAACACCCATTAAGGTCAGTCCACATTCCATATTTTCGGGATTGGGGTTAGAGGGTACCTCATCAAGCGGCTTCATAGCAACAGCGATGGCACGAAGTCCGCGTTTACCCATCTCCTCAGCCGCCTTAATAGCACCCTCAAGATTACCCGATGTACAGTGCGTAATTAAAATATCGGGAGAGCCTTTTACAATTGCAAAAGGACGGTTATTTATCATATTAATTGTGGTCATAAGCTTTCTGGCAGAATCAAAGGGAACCTCTGCCATACGGGGGTAGATGTTTTCAAGCTCTTCCTTAGTAAGACCGCAGTAATCCATACACGCCGAAACAATGCTTACCTCGGTAGGGTCGCCGATAGGACGAAGCTTACCGCCCGTTCCTACCTCAATGGTGGAATTTCCGCAAAGAGCGGCGGTGCGAATAAGGGTTATGGCATTTTCAGACGGTAAATCCATATTTAAATCGACAAGACTGCTGCCGTCATACACCATAGTCATTTTCATACGGTTTTTTGTAAGTGTACCTGTTTTATCCGAAATAACAAGCGAAACTCGGCCAAGATTTTCTACCGAAATTGGGTTTTGAACTATAGCCTTGCGAGCCAGCATTCTGCGTGCACCAAAGCCTAAAATTATGTTTACTGCCTGTGCTGCCTCCTCGGGGATTGCCGCCACCGCCAAGGCAGTAGCAGTAAGAAGCATTTCGAGCACCATAACGGCAAAGTTTTCGGCTTTAAGCCCACCCAAAACTCCTATTAAAAAGATTAAAAAACAAACAGCAAGAACACCAATTCTTGCAATACGACCGATTTCAATAAGACGACGCTTTGCGGGAAGTTCACTACCCTCGGTAACCTCAACAATGGCTTCCTGCCTTGCGAGCTCGGTGTTCATACCAGTATCAGTAACGATTATTTTTGCACTGCCGAAAAGCACAGAACAGCCTGCGTAAACCATATTTTTACGCATCACAATTTCGGCAATATCCTCAGGAACAAAATCGGCCTGCTTTTCATTTGGATCGGATTTTCCGCAAACAGCAGCTTCATCACAGGTAAGAGAATAGCTCTCCAAAATACGACCGTCGGCAGGAATGTAATCTCCCTGTTCCAGCAAAACAATGTCACCGGGCACTAAAAATGATGCTGGAACCTCCAAAACCTCGCCGTCGCGAAGAACCTTTGCCGAGGCGGCAATATCTCCCTTAAGCTTTTTAAACTGCTCATCTGCCCTTTGACCAATCAAAACATCTAAGGTTGCATTTAAAACAAGCAAAGCAAGAGCAATTAAGGGTACATACCAACCATCGTTCTTTGCGATAACATCTGTAACAAAAACGATTGCAGAGATTATCATAAGCAAAACATCAAGCGTAGGAGTTAAGTGCTTAAACACCTTTTTTACTATGTGCTTTTCCTCGGTTACGGCACGGGTGTTTTCACCGTACTGTGCGATTTTACCCGCAATCTCAGCCGAGGAAAGTCCCATTTCGGGATTAACTCCAAGCTCTTTTTTAATATCTTCAATATTTGAACTGTGCCAGATCATAAAAAATCCTCCGCTAGTTTTTTAAAATACACAAAGTTATTATACTATAAAAAGGTGGATTTTGCAATCAAAAGAATGGAAGATTTTTTGGTATAATAACATTTTGTTAAATTGCTAACAAAAATATTGACTATTGGGGCGAAAGCGGTTAAAATAGTTTTAGCAGAAAGGTCTGTTAAATTATAGAAAACGAGGTGCTCCAGATGGAAGAGCAAAATTTCGGGAATGATATAATTACCTTAACTGATGACGACGGTAAAAATTATGAATTTGAGATTATTGATGCCATTGAAACCGACGATGGCCGTTATCTTGCAATGATACCCTATTTTTCTGACCCCAAAGCAAGGTTGGATGACAGCGGCGAGCTGGTTATTGTTAAGGTTTTTGAGGACGAAAACGGCGATGAATATTTTGAGGATATTCCCGACGATGACGAATACGAAACTATAGCCGATTTGTTTATAAACCGTCTTCAGGATGCTTTTGAGATTGAAGAAGAATAAACGCGTGGCGTTTAATCCAATTACGGCATAGAATGTACAAACGGCGTGACTGATACCCCGCGTCCGGAAGGTTTTAGAGACTAGGAAACCTTTTTACGCGTGGCGTTTAATCCAATTACGGGATAGTTTTTATTGTCGCCATAATCTCACCCTGCGTCCACAAAGCTTAATAGTGTAAGAAATTTTTTAAATATTGTTTTCAAAAAACAACCACAAACCAAAAATCGCCTTATACTCACAATCTGTATGGACGCGGAACGAGGCTTGTGCGTTAATAAAAACCTATTCGTAACAAAACAGGTCTTAGACCTGCCTTCCCTGTTCGCGGACCGTGGTAAATTATAACCCTACAACCTTTTTATAGGGGACCTTTCTCCTGCGGCGGGCTTGCAGACCTCCCGGCACTGTCTTTGAGCAGTGTTGGACGAAGGGAGCGCGAAACCGCGGGGCGGCCACCCACCTGCTTATTTTTGCAGGTTATCAATTGCCACTTACGGCAGGGCAGGCTTCAAAGAAACAAAAAAGGAATTGTCTTGAGTTAACTCTCAGGGCAATTCCTTTTTATCTGTTTTAAAAGATTATTCGGCGTCATCAAAGGTAACGTCGGGGTCGGTGTCGCACTCACACTCGATATAGTCCATATCCTTTTTGGTGTTAAGATAACGATTTACAAAAACCGCTACGCCTGCGGCCATAGCAACAACGGCAACTGCCGCTGCAATTATCCACATAATAGTTCTGAATTTCATTCAAAATAACCTCCTTAAAAATTGGTTAAATATATTATAACCTATTTTTTACATATTGTCAAACAATTTATTACAGCTCTTCTTTTCCGTATGAGGGAAGCGTGCAAGCAATATCCAAATTGCCATTGCGACAGCGAAGAGTATCTAAAAATTCTTTGGTTTTATTAACGTCGCGAAGTCTTACGCGATAAACAAGCTGAAAAAGGCTACCCATATTTACGGTGCGAACACGTACAAGCTCGCTAAAGGATGTGTACTCCTTAAAAACATCGTCAAAAAGATTAGTATAGTCTATATTTTCGGGGATGGTTATTTTAAGCTCTCGGTCAGCGGATTTTGCTTTTCCAAATCCAACGAGGTTGTAAAAACAAGTGAAAACAACCATTACCGCGGTGAAAACTGCCGCAACCCAAATAAAGCCCATACCCGTTGCAAGGCCGACCGCCATACTTAAAAATACACTGCCGATTTCCCTTGCGTTACCGGGCACCGAGCGGAACCTTACAAGGTTAAAAGCACCTGCAACTGCCACACCAACACCTATATTTCCGTTTACCATCATAATTATCATTTGAACTATAGCAGGAAGCAAGGCGAGTGTTACAACAAAGCTTTTGGAATAATGACTGCGGAACATATAGCTTAGTGCAATACCCGCTCCTAGGAAAAGTGATACAAGCGTACAAACAAAAAAGCTACTTACCGAAACTGAGTTTTCAATAATTGTGTCAAACATTTTTATTACCTCCAAAAAGGGAAATTTCTTTTACAAAGCTTAAAAACGCCCTGCCGTATTTTGAAAAGGAATTTGGGAAAATATTGAGCTCACTTAATATATGTGCAAGCCAAACGGGCATAACACCTGGTATTTTAATTTCAAGCAGACGGTGATTTTCATCAATAATTCGCTCACCATAAGCACCATAGCTTAAATCCAAATCCGTTTTACGCCACACAATATCCTTATCCAAGGTTATTCTAAGCTCGGGATTTTCTCTGCAAAAAAAGGCTCTTCGAGTATAAAACACAGCTGTAGAGGGAGCGAGACCATCATAGCTTTTTAAAAACCAATCAAGCTCATTTTTAATCTGACCCGACAGGCTGGTTTCACCTGTTTTAAGATAATCTGTAGCCTTTTTGTAGGTAGTATCAAGTCGCCTTTTATAAACCACCTTTGCAAATTTTTTCTTTATTTCTATAAAAGCGGTAGAGCTATCATCAGGCACTCCGTAGCACCTGACCCTCAGCTTTTCTTTATAAAGGGGCTTATCTAACGAACGGCGGATTAAAAGATAATCGGTGGTATCATAATAAAGATTACAAATTACCGTTTCACCGTATTCATCGGGGGTCATACGGTCGCCGATTTTATTAAACAGTGCCTCGGCTTGCTCGGCAGTAATATAATACTTTTTTTCATATCTTCTAAAGGTGTATGTAAATTTTGCCTTTGCCAACCATATTCCCCCTTTTTATGCGGAGAGTTTTAAATGCTAGGTGCTAGATACCGGTTACCAGGCTCTAGCCTCTAGCATCTAGTATCTAGCCTCTAGCATCTAGAACGCCACGCGTTTACCAACCCATTATTTTTTTATCCATATAGGTTATTCTGTCAGTAACAAAGCTACGCAGATATGATATTTGGCCTGAGAATTCATAAATTTCCTCGGTGGTGCGATAATAGGTATGCTCGGCGTGATCGGTAATGCTCCAAATCTCGAAGTTGATTTTTTGCGATTTATTAATCATTCTTGCGGTTCTATCCACAAAGGTCGGAAGCCTTGAAACCTTTGTTTTGGATTTGCTCCAAACCGATTTTACAGCCGACCTAAACTCGGGCATTTGTGTTAAATCGGCAAACCAACGTTGGTGATCAAGATAGGAATTATTTTTGTGTTTTTCATTTGCGTACTTGCCGTTGCCAAAGCCCAAATCGAAATCCCAAACGGGACCCATTTTAAGCTTTCCACCCGCATCCTTGTACATATAACAGGAGCAATGTAGCTGAGAGTCGGTATTCATTGCAAGCTCCTCTACAATATACCACTTAGCCATAGCCTCCATATCCAAATATTTAGAAGCATCGGCATAATTACCCGATTTTATAGCCGCCTCGGTTTTATCCATATAATCATAAATGTATTCTAAATATTTAAGCTGTCTGTTTTTGCTGAGTGCCAGAAGCTTGGTATCAGACGGCTTATTTATATTGAAAATTATGCCGTCATAATGCAGTGAATTAAAGAACATATCACCGCTTATTGGGTCAAGGGTTATAGCATCATTCAGCTTTTGCCATTTTAAGGGGCGGTCAGCGTCCTGACCGTTTGTCCATACTCCAAATTCGCCCTCAGCCTTGTTGTGGCCGTTGGTTTCGATAATATATCCAACCTTATCGGGTGCAAGATTTTCCTTAAATTTGGTAATATCCACTCTGTTTTTGCTAACCTCAACCTTTTCAATGAGTTGATAGTTGCCTGCATAGGTACCGTTTACCCACAAATCCACAAAGCGAACATCCATTACCGCCTCGGAATTTAAATTATGTGCAAGCTCCATTGCAACGGCATTTCGAATAAGCGAGCGGTCGGCATAGTTTGCCGAAAGCACCCACTCTGTATGGGCGGGAAGACCCAACATCTCCTGCTTCTTTTCAAGCTTTAGGGTATAGCTTTTTTTAGGATAGTAATACCAGCTGGTCCATCCTCTACCCTTGATGGTTGCCGATGCGGTTATGTACTTGTTTTTAGCAAAGGCGTAATCACCGTAGGAGGTATCGCCACCGCCTGCAAAAACGGTGCATTTTTTGTATTCGGTCTTGCTGGTAATGTCATCAAAATCGGCAGTGCTTATAGACACCGAGGGAAGCCCTGTATTAAGTGTCATAACATATACGGTGTATTTGGCTTTTCGTCCGCCCTTTACTACCGTAAGTTCAATCGGGACGGTGAAATTAAAGGCGGTTTTACCGCTTTTAACCTCGGTGTTTTTATATAACACCTTGTCGGCATTGGTGGTAAATTCGGGCCTTAATACATCAATATGAGTGCCCGCAGGCAAAAGAGCGGTTATTCTGTTGCCCGAAATATTACACTCTACCGAAAAGGGCAAGGTGCCGTTAAGATTTTGCATAAATACAAATTCGCTTATAAGCTCCGAGTCCGAGCCACCACGCTTTTCGGTAATGGGAATACCTGCCTCAATATCGTTAGGCGAAATGGATGGCCACTTGTAATCGGTAGAATTTTTGGATTTATCTGAGCTTGCACTCCAGCCCTTGGGCTTATTTAAGGCGGTAACCTTACTACCTGAGAGAGTAGGCGTGCTTGCATTGTTTTTCGATGAATTTCCCGCTTGATTTTCAGATGCAAAGGAGTCATCACCCTCCATAAAATCCTCCTCGGTGTAGCTTGCATCTAGGAATTCCTGTTCTTTTATTTCACTGCTTGATGCCTGAACGGTCTCGACAACCTTTGGCTGATTAGCAAAAACAACAGTTAAAATAACCGAAATAACCACCGATGCCGCCAAAGCACCAAGTACGATTTTTCGTTGTAATTTCATTAATATATCTCCTTAGATTATTGTTTAAAATAAATTTGGTCTTAAAGATTTCTCATAATAACCGCCTTAGACCCGTAAATGATGTAGACGCGGAACATGACTATAATCATGATTAAAGCTATCCCATAATAAAACCAGTCTTAGACTGGCATCACGCGTTTGGAGTTGACCGTAAGCCGGGTTCTGTCGTGAACGGCTATCTATCTAGGCGTAGGATTGCTCCTACGCTCCAGCCACCTTTCGGAGCCCATCGGGCCGATGCATTGCTCCAGTTGGTGTTGCTTCGGATAGAGTTTACAGGGTCAAACGGTCTCCCGAATGACCGGTGGGCTCTTACCCCACCTTTCCACCCTTACCGCAAAAGCGGCGGTATATTTCTGTTGCACTTGTCCTAAGGTCGCCCTCGGCGGCGGTTAGCCGCTATCCTGCCCTGTGAAGCCCGGACTTTCCTCATACTCATTTTATGAGTCCGCAGCCGTTAGGTCAACTCCTCAAAAATTATACATCAGAACAATTTATTTTTCAAGAGTTTTTGTGTTGCGGTAAATATTTAACTGTAGTCTAAAGGCAATAGAGCAAAATTTATTGTTTGAGAAAATTTGTGTTATGACAAAACTGTAAAATTTATGGCGTTCAATACAGTTAAATATTATCATCAATAAAAAGTAAAACATCTTCAACTTTACAATGTAAAATATTGCAAAGATCATTTAGCGTTACGGTGCTGATCGGTTTATTGTGTTTTAATCTGTCAAGTAAACTGCGGCTAATGCCATATTCATTAATTAATTTATAAGTTGATATTCCTTTTTCTTTTAATGTTCTATAAAAAGGTTCATAAGAAATCATCATACCACCTCTTATATATTATGATAATTTCTGCTCTTTTTCTTGACAATGCTCGACAAAGCGAGTATAATACATATATACTCGTTATATAGAGTATACAAAGGAGGATTTATTATGAGTTTTTGTCAAAAATGTGGTAAAGAAATTTCGGGAGAAAGGTTTTGTCCCGGGTGCGGCACCCTAATTGAAATTGAAAATCAAACGGAAAGTACCATAGATAACGAAAATAACCAGCTTGATTATATTGAAACAACTAATGTCTCTAAAGAAAAAATAACTTTTAATGTCTTAAAATTACCCAAAAAGTTTTTAATTTCAGTATGTGTGGTAGTAATAGCATTAGTTGTTCTTATTGTGTCAATTTCAAACTCGGGACCGGATCTCGAAAAAATTTATAACGATCATTGTAATGCTATTTGGGCTGAGGTTGGTTCGGATGGGAGTTATTTGTTTATAGACACCAATCCCGACGATGTGGACGGAGAGGGAATTGCATATTATCAATCGTGTATCTCTATTGAAGAAGTTAATAAAGAGTTAGGATTACCGGAATCGCTTTATGAAGATATGAGTCAGACGACAGGTAACGATGGTAAACAAACAGAAGAATTCGATGAAATTATTGTTTCTTGGAAATATCATCCCGATACCGGTTTAGAAGTAATATATAAGAAAAAATAGCGTAAGGAGGCAAAAAAATGGCTTTTTGTCCTAACTGTGGAAATGAAATAAGTGAAGGTGCAGCATTTTGCGGAAACTGCGGTAAAAAAATAGAGGAACAAACCACCACAAATCAACCAATTGAGATATTAAGAAATTTTAATTTGAACAATATACTATATACACTAAAGCAATATTTTTTGAATTTTTATGTAGATTACAATTCAAAAATATTTAAATTCGCAATGATTGTATTTTTAGCCGTTGGTATAAGTGGACCGCTATATAATATGGTTTCGTTGTTTATGCCGGATATACATGGTTTGTTTTCCGGATCGGGTACAGTGTTTAAATTTTTAATATGCTTTTTATTATTTGATGCGTTTTGTATTTTTATACTAAAAGCAAAGAGTAAGGAGAAGGTCAAAAAATCCAGTTTTCTTATAATTTTTTGGATTGTGGCAACTGTTTTAAATTTACTTGTTTTTCTTACGGATATGGAATTGTATCAATATGTATTATTTCCAATACAAGCATCTGTTATTGTTGAATTGTTAATGGTAATTTCTTCGGTAGCATTGATATGTAAAAACAAGCAAAAACACCCGATTACTTTGATAATTTCAGCAATATCCTTTGCATTGGCGAAAAGTTCCTTGTGGAGTATAAAATTTGAAATACGCTATTACAACATATATAATACAAGCGAGTATTTAATGAATGCCTTTTCTGCAATGAAATATATAATTTTGGTTATAGTGCTTTTTTTATTGGTATATATTGTTCCACGAAAAATCAGCAAATGGTTAGTGTATGCTCCTGCTTTGGCGGTTGTCGCACTTGAATTTCAGGAATTGATAGACGGTTTTTTGTTTGTAGATATATTAGACTTCATTATTGATTTAGTCACAGTAGCAGTTTTTGTACTGTTCGCATTGTGTTGTTCAAGAAAATCAGAATATAATTATACCATAGAAAACAAAGGAAAAGCCAGAAAAAGCATAATCAAAGAGGGTGTAATATCGGTAAGCTCCCTTATTATAATAGTTGTTGCCTATTTGTTGGTTTCAGCAATAGTTTGTAGCACACAGATTAATTACGGAGTTAAAAAATGGAAAGGGCAGATTATCAATGCTGAATTAAGCAGCGAAGCACAATGGGCTTCAATGTCGGAAGATATATTCAAATACAGTTGTACAAAATTCGTTTCTCAATTTGTTGACGACTATTCTTTTTATGAAACACTAAAAGAAGAACGTTATTCAATGGAAAAAATATCGCTATGTTATTCGGCATATAAAAGTGGGTATGTCAATGATGAGATAGCTGAAACATATACTGGCATAATTGTTGATGAAGAGTGGAAATATAATTCCGAGCTATCGTCGTATTATATAAAATATACAGAAATGCAACCTGATATTGAAAATGTTACGGTTAATGCAAGAGTTGATGTTGATAATGGAAAAATTGAAGTATGGGTAAAAAACAAAAACAAAATGCCAATATCAAAATGTACAGTCAAGTGTGATTTTACAATTATATTTATTGAACCGGGCTCGTATTCGAGTAACGAATATGGTAGAGGTTCAAAAAATATAGTCGTAGAAAATATTAATGGAAATACTGAAAAAACACAAACGATATCGTTTAATCCTGATGACTATTATGACAGTTATGGTTCTTATATAATGGCGGCATTGATGAATAACAGTACAGAAATAATATCAATTGAGTAAAGGAATCATAGGTTATCTGGTAGATAATATAAAAAGCAATAATCCTTTAAAATTCTAAAATATCAGAGTGGGACTGAAAAATCTGCAATAAAGTTCGCAAAGCGTTGCACTTTTATTGCAGATTTTTATTAGTGTCTTTAGACAGTTGCGTGTTGTTACACGCAACAAAAAACCACCCGCTGTGCGGGTGGGAAACAAAGGTTATACCAAAAACATCACCTATTTGGTACAATAAAGTTGTTCAAGCTTATTGTAACTAAAG
>JAGARD010000068.1 GCA_017622415.1 Clostridia bacterium
GGAACGAGATTTTTTTGATGATTAAAACCTATTCGTATTTGGATGAAACGCCACGCGTTAAAATCGCCTTATAAATGCGAATGGAGTGGACGCGGAACGAGATTTTTTTGATGATTAAAACCTATTCGTATTTGGATGAAACGCCACGCGTTTCTAAACTTTCGTCTAGCGCTGTTTCAAATGCGGGCACAAATTCCTTTAAAAATACCTCTGCGGCGGGGAGCTTTAATGCTTTTATTGCCTTTTCTGATGATTTAGCCGCCGATGTAAATTCCTTGTTTCCAAGATTTAATTCTTCTCTGCATTTAATGAGTGCCGAAAATTTATCTGCTGCCTTAACATAAGCGTTTACCTTTTCGGTGGGACGGTAGTAGGGGGCAAAGGCATTCCTTAAATCCTCGGGAATAAGCTCTAAAAGCTTGTCCTCAGCCGCTGCCTCAATGTTTTTGTAGGCAGATTTAATATCCTCGTTGTAGTATTTTACGGGGGTGGGCAAATCACCCGTTATAACCTCTGCAGTATCGTGGAAAAGGGCGGTTACTGCAACTCGGTCGGGGTCAATTTCTTCATTAAAGCGAGTTTTTGCAATAATTGCAAGGCAGTGGGCTATAAAAGCCGTTTCCAAGGTGTGCTCGCTGAGCGTTTCGGGTCTTAAATTTCGCATAAGTGCCCAACGGTTTATGTATTTCATTCTAAAAAGCATTGCGTAATAATTGTTTTTCATTTATCTTATTTTCCTTTCTAAATCACACGGTTTCTTTGCTCACCGTTTATAAATGAGGATATATTCTCGGCAATTTCCTCTATACAACGGACCCTCGATTCATAAGCACCCCAAGCCATGTGAGGGGTTAAAATAACATTGTCTAAATTCTTAATTTTTTGTAGGGGACTATCCTTTTCAAGTGGCTCTACAGAATAAACATCGGTCGCAAATCCGCCAATAATGCCGTTTTTAATGGCTTTTGCAACCGCCGCCTCGTCGGTAATTGCACCCCTTGCCGCGTTTACAAGTATTGCGGATTTCTTCATAAGTCCAAGCTCTTTTTCGCCTATAATATTTTTGGTTTTATCGCTCAGCGGAAGATGCAAAGTAACAATATCCGACTGCCTTAAAAGTGTTTCAAGGTCTACACAGTTAAAATCGGGGTCGGGGGTACGCTTATAGCATAAAACCTTGCAACCAAAAGCCTCGGCAACGCGTGCAACCTGTTTGCCAATATTTCCAAGACCTATTATTCCAAAGGTTTTGCCATAAAGCTCGTGAAAAACGGGGGTAAGTCTGTTTTGTATTCCACTTTTTGTGTAGTCGCCGCTTTTTACACAGCCCTGATATTCACTAAGATGCGTCATAAGTGCAAGGATAAGCGTTAAGGTTACCTGTGCTACCGAATGTGTGGAATATCCCTTAACATTGCAAACCGCAATCCCTTTTTCCTTGCAGGCTGAAAGGTCAATGTTGTCATACCCTGTTGCCGTTACACAAATAAGCTTAAGTGTTGGCAGAGCGGCTATAACCTCAGTGGTTATTTTAACCTTGTTTAAAATAGCAACATCACTGTCTAAAAGTCGATTTATAACCTCTTCGGCAGGGGTGGTGTTATATACAGTAAGCTCGCCTAATTTTTCCCATTTTTCAAAGGAAATATCATTTCCCAAGGTGGCGGCATCTAAAACCGTAATTTTCATAAATTATCACTCGTTTTTTACAAATATTCCATTGATTATTATACCAAAAAATGATATAATATCAAGTAGTTATTTAAAATAGGGAGAATATAAGCTTTTAAGGAGTTTTTATATGGAGTTATCTGTTAATAAAAAATCCGCAGATAAAAAAATCATAGATATATTTTTTATTGTACTGCTTTTTGGCACCCTGCTTAGGCTTGCCATTGGAATAGGCTATTACAATCCGCAGGATACCCTTTGGTACAAGGCTTGGGCTACGGAGCTTCAGGGTGGTCTTTTTGATATTTATTCAAGGGCAGATAAGGTTAATTTAGACTATCCGCCTATATATCTTTTCTTTTTAAAAATTACGGGCGGAATTTATTCGTTTACGGGTGAGAGCGTTCACAATTACACTGAAATGTTTATAATGAAGCTCTGGCCAATGCTGGGTGATATAATTTGTTCGGTAGCCTTGTTTTATGTATTTAAAAAGCAAAGCCCTAAAACGGGACTTGTGGCATCAGCCCTTTGGATGTTTAATCCCTCGGCGATTTTCAACTCTTCTTTTTGGGGTCAGACCGATTCCATAATGTGTCTGCTACTGCTTATAAGCTTTGTGGCATTAGAGCGAGAAAAGCCTATTTTGGCATCAATTCTTTTTGCCCTTGCGGGTATGACAAAATATCAGTGCCTGTTCTTTACACCATTGTTTTTAACCGAGCTTTTTGTAAAGTACAGAATTTCCAAAATGCTAAAGGGAATATTCGCCGCGGCGGTTACAGTTGCCGCAGTATTTTTACCATTTATGATAGGCTCTAAAAATCCGTTTTTGTTTTTAGATGTTTATCTTAAAGGGCAGGGTACATACCCCTACTGTACACTCAATGCCTACAATGTTTACGGAATTTTCGGGCTTAACTGGAAGGAGGATACCGTTGGTACACCCTCCTTGTATGCCCTTAGCTTTGTGCTTGTGGCTCTGCTTATAGGCTTTATGATTTACTGTTACATTCGTGCTAAAAGAAATTCGGTGTGGGTAATGGGATTTTTCTTTATGAACACCCTTTTTATGTTTATGACCCGTATGCACGAAAGGTATCAGTTTGTTGCACTGATTTTCATTCTTATGGCGGCAATTGTGCATAGAAACCGAAGCTTTTTCTACTGCTTTGTGGGAATAAGCGTTATAACATTTTTAAATCAGGTAATACCAATGTTCAGCTGGAGAAGTGAAAATTCCTTTTTCAATTTGTACTACGGTGAGCTTATGGTAATTTTTTCAGTTTTGAATTTGATTTTGTATTTTGTAAGCTCGTATATTGCGATAAGATTTATGTTTAAAAATAATGAAGAAGAGGAGAAGGCAGTATGAGGTTTTCCGAACTTAAAAAACAAACGCTCGGTATAAATAAAGGCAAGGGGCTTTCTACCTTTTTGCTTGCACTTTTAACCGCGGCGGCATTTTTTGTACCGTTTATTATAAAGGATAGCGGATATTTCCTTTTCTACGGCGATTTTAACGTTCAGCAGATACCCTTTTATAAACATTGTCATGAGATGCTTCGTTCGGGTAACATAGGTTGGGATTTTGGTACAGATTTGGGTGTAAATTTCATAGGTTCATATTCCTTTTACACCATAGGCAGCCCCTTTTTCTGGCTGACCCTACCTTTTCCTACCGATTTTGTTCCCTATTTAATAGGACCACTTCTCATACTTAAATTTGCCTGCAGTGCTCTTACAGGCTATCTTTTTATAAACAGATTTACCCGTACCCCCGAAGCCGCAAGAATAGGCGGTCTGCTTTATGCATTTTCGGGCTTTGCAGTTTACAATATCTTCTTTAACCATTTTCACGAGGCAATAGTTTTCTTTCCGCTTTTGCTTCTTTCGGTAGAGCTTTTAATAACCGAAAACCGTCGAGGATTTTTCGCTGCAATGGTTGCAATCACTGCAATAGCAAACTATTTCTTCTTCTTTGGAATGGTTGTATTTGTTGTAATATATTGGTTTGTAAGGGTATTTTCAGGCTGCTATAAAATCACCTTTGGTCGCTTTATATGGTTTTTGTTTGAGGCCGTTTTGGGCCTTGCAATTGCGGCGGCAATACTGCTTCCCACCTGCTATGCCGTTTTGGGTAACAGCCGAATAACTGAGTTCTTGCACGGTTGGGGTGCTATTATGTACGGCAAGGAGCAAATTTATCCCAATATTATTGAGTGCTTCTTCTTCCCGCCCGATATTCCTGCAAGACCCGTTTTCTTCCCCGATGCCGATGTAAAATGGTCCTCCCTTGGTGGATGGTTGCCACTATTTTCTATGGTCGGCGTTTTTGCTTGGATGCAACAGAAAAAAGGCACTTGGCAACGCAGACTTCTTGGAATTTCAATGTTTATGGCAATGGTGCCGATTTTAAACAGTGCTTTTTATATGTTCAACAACGCCTATTATGCACGTTGGTACTATATGCCGATTTTAATTATGGCACTTGTTACCGCTCAGTGTATTGAGGATACTGAAATTCACTTTAAATCCCCATATAAGTGGATAACAGGCATTACAGTTGCAACAGTTTTGGTGTTCGCTTTCTTCCCGCGTGAGATTGAGGACGGAAAAATCACCAAATGGGGACTTTATGTTCAGGATGACGATTACTATTTATACAGATTTTTGGCAACCGCGGCAATTGCGGTCGTTTCGCTTGTAATACTTGGACTGCTTCTTAGAACAATCAAAAAGCATCGCAAGCAGTTTATGCAATCTGCAACCGCACTTATTTGTATTATTAGTGTAATTTATGCGGGATTTTTCATAATCTGCGGTCAAAGCCATTCCTACGATTACGATATAGTTATAAACGACCTTATCGAAGCTGATATTGAGCTTGACGGCGATAAAGACACCTACCGTATAGATGTCTTCGAGGGCATTGATAACACAGGTATGTTCTTAGGCTACAGCACCATTAATGCATTCCATTCTGTTGTGCCCACTTCTGTTACCGAATTTTGGGAATATGTAGGTGAGGAACGCGGTGTTGCCAGCCGTCCTGAAACAAAATCCTTTGCCGCACGCTCCCTTTTGGGCGTGAAATATCTCTTGGCAAGAGAGGGTGGCGATAGCTTTACCGACGATATGGGCGAGCCTAAAATATCGGGCTTTGAGTTTTATAAGCACGAAAAGGGCTACGATGTTTATATAAACAAAAATTATGTTTCTATGGGCTTCGCCTATGATTATTATATGACCGAGGAGCAGTGCGACTCAATAACCGAGGAAGACCGCTCTAACGCAATGCTCAAGGCTATTTTACTAACCGACGAGCAGGTGGCAAAATACGGTGGACTTTTAACCAATATTTCCGATTACGGTAAGCAGGATGATACAGGCGAGCTTGTGGGCAATAATATAAGCTCGGTGCCGCTTGGCAGTCTGGTAGAGTCGGCTATGCAGTCGGGCAATTCTTCCACTTTGCTAGCTTCGTCGGAAAAGCAAAGCTCGGATGACTCGTCTGTTTCAGATTATTCTTCATCAGATGAGTCGGTATCAAGTGAAGCATCATCTGAGGAATTAGAATATTCATCTACCGAGCCCAATTACACCCCCGATTATGAATTTTCCGATGCCCTTCTTACTTTCTTCTATGACGAGGAAGAGTTAGAAAACGACACCGCCTCATTAAGGGGAAATGCTGTTTCTGCTTTTTATAAAACCGAAAATGGATTTGGTGCATCCGCTCTGCTTCAAAAGGATAATCTTATGTTTTTCTCAATTCCTTATGATGAGGGCTGGAGTGCAACAGTAAACGGTAAAAAGGTGGAGATCGAAAGAGTAAACAAGGGCTTTATGGCCGTTCCTGTTAAGGCGGGCGAAAACCAAATTGAGTTCACCTATAAAACCCCAGGCTTGCCACTTGGAATTATAATTACAATTTTTGCACTTGTAATATGGCTTTTCTACACTGTTATTTCGGCAATTCTTTCTAAAAAAGGTAGGCTTGCCACCACAGAATACCCCGAGGGCTTGAGACTTATAGAAAAATTCCAAAGCGATACCGCAAAGGAGCTTATGCTGCAAAACTCCGAGGAAGACGAAGACCGTCCCTTTGATGTAGAAATTACCGATGACAGTATTCTTTATGGATATGATGAACAGACCTCAAACTTTAATCGCGGATTTTGGATAAATACCGAGTGCGAGGATGAAACGGATGAATTCCCCCTTTCCGACCTATTAAATGACGAGCAAGCCCCAAACGGCGATAACAACAATGAAGAGGAATAATAATGCCACGATTTTTTAAAGAAAATTTTGAAGCAGAGCCCTTTTTAGATGGGGCAGATGCAAATCACATTGCACGCTCCCTTCGTATGAGGGTGGGTGAGGCTTTAACCGTAAGCGACAGTAAGGGCACCGATTTTGACTGTGTTATTTTGTCAGTTTCGCCCGATAGAGTAGAGCTTGAAATAAAGGCGGTTAAGCCGTCAGAAAGTGAGCCCGATGTAAAGGTTACACTTTGCACCTGCCTATTAAAGGGGGATAAGTTTGAGTCTGTTATCCGCCATTCGGTGGAGCTGGGTGTAACCGAAATAATGCCTATACTTTCCACCAACTGTGTTTCCCGTCCCGATGCAAAAGCCCTTAAATCTAAAGGTGAGCGTTGGCAAAAAATAGCTAACGAGGCGGCGGGTCAGTGTGGCAGAGGAATTTTGCCAACCGTTTTAAACACCACCGAGCTTTCTGTCCTTGCCAAAAGCTTTGCAGATTATGATTTGGTACTGTTTTTCTATGAGGTGGGTGGCGAGCCACTTGGCGAAACTCTATGGGAAAATGATAAAGCTAAAAAAATAGCCATAATAACAGGCCCCGAGGGCGGGTTTACAGCAAAAGAGGCTGAAATGCTTGCCGCATCGGGGGCTAAAACAATATCTCTCGGTAAGCGAATTTTAAGGGCCGAAACGGCACCGCTTGCCGCCTTAACGGGCGTAATGCTTCTTACAGATAATTTAGAATAGAAAAGAGTTTTTTATGTTTTCAAGATTTAAAAAGGCTCCCTCGGGCGGTTTTGATTATTTAATCGTAGGATTGGGAAATCCTGGGCTGCAGTACGAAAAAACCCGTCACAATGTAGGCTTCAGGGCGATAGATAAGCTTTGCGAAAGCCTAATGGTAAAATGTGACCGAAATAAATTCAAAAGTCTTTATGCCGATGCAAAAATAGGTGACCATCGTGTGCTTATTTTAAAGCCGCAAACCTATATGAACAATTCGGGTCAGGCTGTGATAGAGGCTATGAATTTTTACAAAATTCCCATTCAAAAGGTCATTGTAATTTCAGATGATGTAAGTTTAGATGTTGGCAGACTACGTATAAGAGCAAAGGGCTCGGCGGGCGGTCATAACGGACTAAAGGACATCATAGAATTAAGTGGCTCGGAGGAATTTCCAAGGGTAAAAATCGCCTGCGGTCAAAAGCCACACCCCGATTATGATATGAAGGATTGGGTGCTCGGCAAATTCCCAAAGGAGCAGGAAAAAGAGATTGAGCAAATAATTTCACTTGCCGCCGAGGCGGTGGAGTGTATTGTTAAAACCGATGTTCCTACAGCAATGAATAGGTATAACAGATGATGCAGTTTTTAACTAGAACAATCAGCAGCATACCTGCAATTGAAACAGTTTTAAACACCGTAACGGGGGAGGGGTCCTCTCCTGTTGCGGTTTTTGGCATGCCCGATACCGCTAGAGCATTGTTTTCTGTCGTGGCAGAAGAAGCCTTAAACAAGCCAATATTTGTTATTACCGATACCGAAGCCACCGCTAGAAAAATGGCGGCAGATGCCTTGTCGGTGGGCGGCAATGCAGAGGTTTTTCCCGCAAGGGATTTTAACCTTTTAAATATGCTAGGCTCCTCAAAGGAGTATGAGCATAGGCGTATAGGCATACTTTGGCGGCTTATAACGGGTAGTACGAAAATCGTTTTTACCGATATTGAAGCCTTTAGCCAAAAAACCATATCTCCCGAAGCCCTTAAAGCATCAGCACTAAAAATTTCGGTTGGCGATACGGTTGATATAAAGCAGTTATCTGAAAGCCTTATAACTATGGGCTATGATTTCACCGAACAGGTAGACGGTATGGGTCAGTTTTCGGTGCGTGGCGGTATTATAGATATTTTTTCTACGGGCGAAAAAAGTCCCGTTAGAATAGAGCTTTGGGGTGATGAGGTAGACTCTATGGCATATTTTGACCCCATCGACCAGAGAAGAGGCGATTTTTGTGATGAATTTACCCTTTTGCCCGCCGCCGAATTTGCTATAGATAATAACAAATTAGCTGATATTTTAACCGACCTCTTAGAGAAAAAAACCATCAAAAGCAGTAGTTTTGCGGCATCTGTTGGTAGAGATATTGATGATATTAAAGCGGGTACAACGATAAACGCCGACCGCTATTTGGAGTATCTTCCGCAGCCCGCCGTATTTCTAAGCGATTATGCCAAAAAATCTCTTTTAATTTTAAGCGAAAACCGTAATATTGCCTCTCGCTTTAAGTCGCTTGAGGAAACTCGGCTTGTCGCCTTGGAGGACCTTTTTGAAAACGGGGTTATAGATGGCAAAGCAAACAGCTTTTATTACGGTCGTACCGTATTTTCGGAAATTATTTCAAAAATCCCCACAATATATGCCGATAGCTTTACAGGCAGCAGCTATCCCGTAGCACCAAAGCAGGTTTGTACCGTCTTTGCAAAACAGCTTTCCCCATGGGGTGGCAGTATGGATGTTCTGCTTGATGACCTTCGCCCCGCAGTAAAGCGTAAACAGACGATTGTTATCCTTGCGGGTAGCGAAAAGGGCACAGATATTCTGCTGAGTCAACTTGAAAATAACGGCATCCACGCCTCAAAGGCACTGCCCGAGGATATTATAGCGGGTGCAGGCGTTTTTGTTATGTCTGCTGCCCTTTCGGCAGGCTTGGAAATAGCTGAGCAAAATCTGCTTGTTATTGCTCATAAGCCACTGAATTTAGCCTCTAAAAAGCATAAAAATCGCAAAAAAGGCGAGGCCTTTAACTCTTTAGAGGAGCTAAAGGTGGGGGATTATGTTGTCCATTGTGCCCACGGAATAGGTCAGTTTGACGGTATTCATCGCATTGAAACCGGTAATGTGGTCAAGGATTATATAAAAATCAAATACAAGGGCACCGATGTGCTTTATGTTCCTGTAACTCAGCTTGATTTGGTGTCAAGATATATCGGTGCCACGGGTGAAAACGGTCCGCTTTTACATCGTCTTGGCGGTCAGGAATGGCAAAAGGCGAAGGCAAGGGTGCGTGCCGCTGTCAAGGATATGGCAAAGGAGCTTATTAAGCTTTACGGTGAGCGTATGCAGGTATCGGGTCACGCCTTTGCTCCCGATAACGAGCTGCAAGCCGATTTTGAAGCCCGTTTCCCCTATGAGGAAACCGAAGACCAGTTAATCGCCATTAATGATATTAAGGCAGATATGGAGCGCCCCGTTCCAATGGATAGACTTCTTTGCGGTGATGTTGGCTTTGGCAAAACCGAGGTCGCTCTGCGTGCCGCCTTTAAATGTGTCTGCGAGGGTAAGCAGTGTGCTATCTTGGTGCCTACCACCATCCTTGCTTGGCAACACTATCTAACGGCTACCGAGCGTTTTGGCGAGCTACCTGTAAAAATAGAAATGCTTTCCCGTTTTCGTACAAAAAAGCAGATTGAAAAGGCCCTTGAAGGTATGGCTAGGGGAGATGTTGACCTTGTAATCGGTACCCACCGTATGATTTCTGCCGATGTTAAGTTCCGTGATTTGGGACTTGTGATTATAGATGAGGAACAACGCTTTGGCGTAGCCCAAAAGGAAAAGCTTAAAACAATGTTCAAGGCGGTAGACGTTTTAACACTTACCGCAACCCCCATTCCACGCACTCTTAATATGGCAATGTCGGGCATTAGGGATATGTCCTCAATCGAGGAAGCACCGCAGGACCGTCAGCCCGTTCAAACCTATGTTATGGAGCAGAATAACGGGCTTTTAATAGAGGCCATTAATAAAGAACTTCGCCGAGGAGGTCAGGTGTATTATCTGCATAACAGGGTGGAAAGTATAGCCCATTGTGCCGCAAGGCTCAAAGCCGCTCTGCCCGAGGCAAATATAGGTCTAGCTCACGGAAAAATGGGCGAGGAGGAGCTTTCTAAGGTTTGGAAATCCCTTTTAGAGGGAGAAATTGATGTCCTTGTCTGTACCACCATCATCGAAACGGGCGTGGATGTTCCAAACTGCAACACCCTTATTATTGAGGATGCCGACAGAATGGGTCTGGCTCAGCTTCATCAAATAAGGGGAAGAGTAGGGCGTTCAAGCCGAAGAGCCTATGCATATTTCTGTTTTAAACGTGGCAAGGCTCTCAGCGAAATTGCCACAAAACGCCTTGAGGCAATCAGAGAATACACCGAGTTTGGCTCGGGCTTTAAAATTGCAATGCGTGACTTGGAAATCAGGGGAGCGGGCAATATTTTAGGCGGAGAACAGCACGGACACATGGAAGCCGTCGGCTACGATATGTATATAAAGCTGCTCGGTGAGGCGGTAAGCGAGGAAAAGGGGGAAGAAAAGCAAATCACAGAGGAATGTTCGGTGGATTTAGATATAAGTGCGAATATTCCCGAAAGCTATATCCCCTCTCTTTCGCACAGACTCAGTATCTACCGTCGAATAGCCGATATTAAAACCTTGGACGATAAATCAGACGTTATCGACGAGCTTTGTGACCGCTTTGGCGACCCGCCACCCGAGGTTTTGGGACTTATGGATGTTGCCCTCTTAAAGGGTGCCGCAGGTAGAAACGGCATTTATGAAATTTCGGGCGATAAAAGTGAGATTAACTTTTTTGTTAAAAACTTCACCCCCGAAAGTGCAAGCAGCCTTATTAAAAAGCTCGGCCAAGGTACGCTTTTGGTGCCAACCGACCCTATTCACTTTACCGTCAAGCTAAAGCCTGGACAAAGCACAACATCCGTCCTCAAAACCTTAGCTGAAAGGCTTTGAAAACAATAAAGTTCAAGCAAAAAGGAATTACCTCGTCTTTTAGATAATTTGACTAGGTATTTCCTTTTCTTTTTTGCACAAAAAACAAATATTGTCGATATAAATCGTTGACATTCAATATAAATGATGTTAAAATATAATAGATATTATATGCACGTTTGTATCCTTAAGTAGAGGGGTTAATGTTTTGAACAAATTTGAAAATAAGGTGTGGCTTTCTACGCCTACTATGCACGGTGATGAAATTAAATATATTACCGAGGCGTACCAATCAAATTGGATGTCAACAGTCGGTGAAAATATTAATGTTATTGAACAGGAGATTTCTGAAAAAATCGGCTTAAAATATGCGGTTGCTCTTTCGTGCGGAACATCTGCGTTACATCTTGCTATGAAACTTGCAGAACTTAAACAAGGTGAAAGGGTATTTTGTACCGATATGACCTTTGCTGCTACCGTTAATCCCATTGTTTATGAAAAGGGTGTTCCCGTATTTATTGATTCCGAACCCGAAACCTGGAATATGGACCCCAAGGCACTCGAAAAGGCTTTTGAAAAATATCCCGAAGTTCGTATTGTTGTAATTGTCAATCTGTACGGTGTTCCCGCAAAGCTTGATGAAATCAAAAAAATTTGTGATAAGCACGGAGCCATACTTATAGAGGACGCGGCAGAATCCCTTGGTGCTACATACAAAAATAAACAAACAGGCTCGTTTGGTGATTATAACGCAATTTCCTTTAACGGAAATAAAATAATCACAGGCTCATCGGGTGGTATGCTTTTAACTAATGATGAAAATGCGGCGAAAACAGCGAGAAAATGGTCAACCCAATCAAGGGAAAATGCACCGTGGTATCAGCACGAGGAGCTGGGTTACAATTACCGAATGAGCAATGTTATTGCGGGTGTCGTGCGTGGTCAAATTCCATATTTGGACGAGCATATAGCACAGAAAAAGGCAATTTATATGAGATACAAGGAAGCATTTAAAAATCTGCCCGTTACAATGAATCCCTATATTGAGGGCGATATGGAACCCAACTTTTGGCTTTCTTGTTTGCTTATTGATGAAGATGCAATGTGTGAGCAAAATCGCACCGATTTAAAGGCTACATATAAAAAAGTGCAAGGTAAAACCTGTCCAACCGAAATTTTAGAAAAGCTTGAGCAGTATAATGCTGAGGGCAGACCAATATGGAAGCCTATGCATCTGCAACCGATTTATAAGGAAAATGATTTTATCACATCAAATGAAAATAAAGTCGGTAACTGTGAGGATATTTTCCGTCGGGGACTCTGTCTCCCCAGTGACAATAAAATGACCCCCGAGGAGCAGGACGAAATTATAGAAATCATTAAAAGCTGTTTTGAATAATCTGAACGGAGAAATACATAATGTATGCTAAGTTTTTTAAAAGACCAATAGATTTTGCACTATCCTTTTTAGCATTAATCGTGTTATCACCTGTTTTTTTGATATTAATAGTTTCTGGTGCAGCGGCAATGAAGGGCAATCCCTTTTTTACTCAGTTAAGACCGGGAAAAATCAGTAAGAAAACGGGCGAGGAAAAAATCTTCAGGCTTATAAAATTTCGCACAATGACCTGCGAGAAGGATGAAGAGGGCAATCTCTTGCCCGACGAAGAAAGGCTTACAAAATATGGTAAGTTTCTCCGCTCCACCTCTCTCGACGAGCTCCCCGAGCTTTTTAATATCCTGAAAGGCGATATGTCAGTGATAGGACCTAGACCACTTTTGGTTGAGTATTTACCGCTGTATTCCAATCAACAAAGGCGTCGTCATGAAGTTCGCCCCGGTCTTACAGGGCTTGCTCAAATTAATGGTAGAAATGCAACAACATGGGAGGAACGCTTTGAGTTTGATGTTGAATATGTTAATGGCATTACTTTTTCAGGTGATGTGAAAATAATAATGTTAACCGCTGTAAAGGTTTTAAAAAGAGAAGGAATTTCAAACGAAGAAAGTGTTACTATGCAGGCTTTTGTAGGAAATACTAATGAGGAGTATGCAAATGTCTAAAAAACTTATAATAATAGGTTGCGGCGGACATGCAAAGGCTGTGACTGATATCGCAATAAAATGCGGATACGACAATATCGGTTATTTAGATGATGCCTCATCTGTTGATAATTTTATGGGATTTCCTGTGTTAGGTAAAATTAATGATGCGTCTAAGTATAGTTCAGAAGATTTTGTTGTAGCTATTGGAGATGCAAAAATTCGCCAAAAACTACATATTGAGTTTTCTCAAAAAGGTTTTAATATAGTAACTTTGATTCATCCATCGGCGGTAGTTGCCTCAGATGTAACAATAGGCGATGGAACGGTTGTTATGGCAGGTGCAGTTGTTAATCCAAGCACTAAAATCGGTAAAGGATGTATTATAAATACCTGTTCGTCTGTTGATCATGATTGTGTGATAGGTGATTTTTCACACATCTCTGTAGGAGCACATATCGCAGGAACTGTAAAAATAGGTAATAACGCGTGGATCGGCATAGGTGCAACCGTTAGCAACAATATTGATATTGTTGCTGATTGTTTGATTGGAGCAGGTGCGGTTGTTGTGAAAAGTCTGTTAGAATCTGGAACCTATATTGGCATTCCTGCAAAGAAAATAAAGCAAAGTTAATCTTAATATTTGGAAGGTTTAAAATGAAAAAAATTTTAATATTAGCTAACAATGATATGGGCCTTTACAAATTTAGACGTGAACTAATTGAAAATTTGAGCAAAGAGCATCAAGTTTATGTTTCAGTTCCCAAGGGGGATTATAGCGAAGAACTGGAAAAGATGGGATGCAAACTTCATTTTTTAGATATGGAGCGTCGAGGCGTAAACCCTATAAAAGAACTTTCTTTGATAAAATACTATAAAAAATTAATAAAAGCTGTTTCACCGGATATTGTATTTACTTATACGATAAAGCCTAATATTTATGGCGGGATTGCGTGTAGAAAGCGAAAGGTCCCATATGCTTCTAATATTACAGGGCTTGGCACAGCAATTGAAAATGGTGGCTTTTTTTCAAAAATATTATTTCGTTTATATAGGATCGGTATAAAAAATGCAAGCGTTGTATTCTTTCAAAACAGTTACAATAAGAAACTTTTTGAAGATAAAAAAATCGTCACTAAAAAAAGTGTTCTTTTGCCTGGTTCTGGTGTAAATCTGGAATCAAATCCTTTTGAAGAATACCCATCAGATGATGAAAAAATAGTTTTACTTTTTGTAGGTAGACTTATGAAAGATAAAGGTGTTGAGGAGTTAATAAAATCCGCTAAAAATTTAAAAAGCAAATATGAAAATTTGCATTTCAAATTAGTTGGTCCTTTGGAGGAAGAATATTCAACTGAACTTGAAAAACTTAAACCTGAAAAATATGTAGAACTTTGCGGTATGCAAAAGGACGTACATAGATTTATGAAAGAAGCTCATGCGATAGTGGTGCCGTCTTATCATGAAGGTATGTCTAATGTTTGCCTTGAAGCAGCTGCTTGCGGAAGGCCACTACTCGCATCACGAATTCCCGGATGTATAAAGACTTTTGATGAGGGCATATCAGGACTTGGCTTTGAACCACGTGATACAGAGTCATTACAAGAAGTTATTGAGAAATTTATTAGTATACCCAAAGAAAAACGAGCGGAAATGGGTAGAGCCGGTAGGCTAAAAATGGAAAATGAATTCAGTCGTGAAACAATAATTAACAAATATATGGAAATTGTAGAGAATTTATAAAAGGAGATTAATTATAATGTCGCTTTATGAAAAAATCTTAAACAGAGAAGAAAAAATTTCTTTAGTAGGGCTTGGTTATGTAGGTATGCCTATTGCTGTTGCGTTTGCCAAAAAAGTGGGCGTTATCGGTTTTGATTTGAACTCAAAGAAAATAGAGCTTTATAAGTCTGGTATAGACCCTACTAATGAGGTTGGTGATGACGTAATAGCAAAAACCACCGTTGATTTTACTGATGATGAAACAAGATTAAAGGAAGCTAAATTTCATATAGTTGCTGTTCCTACACCTGTAAATGATGACCATACGCCTGATTTAACCCCTGTTGAAGGAGCAAGCCGAATTGTCGGTAGAAATCTTACAAAGGGCAGTATCGTAGTTTATGAATCTACTGTTTATCCCGGTGTTACAGAAGATGTTTGCGTGCCGATTCTTGAAAAAGAATCGGGACTAAAATGTGGTGTAGATTTTAAAATAGGTTATTCGCCTGAACGTATAAATCCCGGTGATAAAGTTCATCGACTTGAAACGATAGTTAAAATAGTTTCAGGTATGGATGAAGAAACTCTAGATACAGTTGCAAAGGTTTATGAACTTGTTGTTGAGGCTGGCGTTCATAGAGCGGCTACAATTAAGGTTGCAGAGGCTGCTAAGGTTATTGAAAACAGTCAGCGTGATATAAATATAGCCTTTATGAATGAACTTTCTATAATTTTCAATAAGATGGGCATTGATACTAAATCAGTTCTTGAAGCGGCAGGTACAAAATGGAACTTCCTTAAATTCTACCCCGGACTTGTTGGTGGTCACTGCATAGGCGTTGATCCATATTATTTAACTTATAAAGCAGAGCAGCTGGGTTATCACAGTCAGATAATTCTTTCGGGTAGAAGAATAAATGATGATATGGGTAAATACGTAGCTGAAAGCATAGTTAAGAATCTTATTAAAGCAGATGTGGCTATTAAAACTGCCAAGGTTGCTATTTTAGGTTTTACTTTTAAGGAAAACTGTCCTGATACCAGAAATACAAAAATAATTGATATATATAATGAACTTAGAGAGTATGGTATTGAGCCTATAGTTGCAGATCCTGTTGCTGACGCCGATGAGGCTAAGCATCTTTACGGAATGGAATTTGCAGATATAAATTCTATTAAGGATTGTGATGCCATAATACTTGCTGTTGCTCACGATGAATTTAAAACTCTTACTCAAGCAGATTTTGATAAATTCTTCGCTATCAAAGATAATAAAAAGCGCGTTTTGGCAGATGTTAAGGGACTTCTTGACCGTAATGAGTATGAAGCAGCAGGATATATTTATTGGAGGCTTTAATTATGGGTTATAAAAATTTAAAGTTTCCTGAAAATTCATTGTTTTTAGTAACAGGTGGAGCCGGATTTATAGGTTCTAATCTGTGCGAAGCAATTCTTGACATGGGTTATCGTGTAAGATGTTTAGATGACCTTTCTACAGGTAGCCGCAAAAACGTTGAAATGTTTTTGGATAATCCCAATTATGAATTTATTGAAGGCGATATAAAGGATTTAGATACTTGCATTAAAGCCTGTAAAGGGGTAGACTACATTCTTAATCAAGCTGCTTGGGGCAGCGTTCCCCGTTCTATTGAAATGCCCATTTTTTATTGCAAAAACAATATAGAGGGCACTCTTAATATGATGGAGGCTGCACGTCAGTGTAATGTTAAAAAGTTTGTTTATGCTTCTAGCTCCAGCGTTTATGGTGACGAGCCAAATCTTCCTAAAAAAGAGGGAAGAGAGGGAAATTTGCTTTCGCCTTATGCATTAACCAAGCGTTGTGATGAAGAGTGGGGCAAACTTTACAAGAAGTTATACAATCTTGATACTTATGGTATGAGATATTTTAATGTTTTTGGCAGAAGACAAAATCCTGACGGAGCATATGCCGCCGTTATTCCCAAATTTTTAAAACAGCTTATAAATGGGGAAATTCCAACCATCAATGGCGATGGTAGGCAATCAAGGGATTTTACCTATATTGATAATGTTATCGAGGCGAACTTAAAAGCCTGTCTTGCTCCAAGCGAGGCAGCAGGTGAGGCATTTAATATAGCTTACGGCGGCAGAGAATATCTTATTGATATTTATTACGGACTAACAAAAGCACTCGGCTTGGATGTTGAACCCAATTTCGGTCCCGACCGAAAAGGAGATATCAAGCACAGTAATGCCGATATCAGCAAAGCCAAAGAACTTTTGGGCTATGACCCTGAATATAGCTTTCAGGATGGAATAAAACTTGCCATCGAATGGTATAAGGAGAATTTGTAATATAGCGATTTTAGGGGGTGAGATTGTGGAAAAAAAGAGAATTGTATTTTTCTGTGGAACGCTTATGCAAGGAGGGGCAGAAAGAGTTATTTCTGTGCTTTCTAAGAAGTTTTGTAAAATGGGATTAGATGTATCTATTCTCTATTATTATGATTTTGAAATTTTTTATGATATTCACCCCGATGTAAAACTTTTTTGTGTTGAAAAATCAACCGATTCGCATAATA
>JAGARD010000069.1 GCA_017622415.1 Clostridia bacterium
CCAACCGGTTATGAGCCGGTTGCTCAAACCAACTGAGCTAATGGCCCGCATAAGTTCTTGCGGAAAAATGCCACAAGAAATATTATACATAATCAGATGTTATTTGTCAACAAAAATATTTATAATTTTAAAAAATATTTTTGAACGAATTATTTATCAATTCTTCCGTAGAGAGGCATTGCACCTGCATCCTTAACAGGTGTACGAGAGGGGTCTACCTGAGGCTTGTAAGCCTCCTTGCGACCGCCGCCGCGACGGTCATTTCTGCCGCCTCTTGAACGCTGTCCGCCACGACCTCTATAATCGTTACGGGGACGGGGCTCTTTACCCTCGGGAGCGATAACAACTCTTCTGCCACTGCCCTCACCAAAAGAGGTAGAGGTAACGCCCTCTATACCCTGAATGGTTGTATGGATAATTCTTCTCTCATAAGGATTCATAGGCTCTAATGTACGGCATTTACCACTACGGATAGATTGCTCTGCCATACGCTTTGCGAGTGCAACAAGGGTCTGCTCACGTTTTTCGCGGAAGTCACCTGTGTTAAGCACAACTCTGTAATATCCGCTTACTCCTGCATTTGCAGCAAGAGATACCAAATACTGAAGTGCATCAAGGGTTTCACCTCTATGGCCGATTACAACGCCAAGACCGTCACCTTTAAGGGTGATTTGTGAGCCGCCCTCAATTTCGGCAACCGTAATATTTATATTTTCGCAACCTAATTTGTCTAAAATAGTCTGCAAATACTTAACGCCCTTACCTGCGGGAGAATCTGCAGAAATCTCACTTGCGGGGACCTCATTTAGCTCAACTACTGGTGCTTTTTCTACCTTAGGTGCCTTTTCTGTCTTAGGTGCTTTTGCTCCCGATTTTTTCTCAGCCTTGTTTGCTGTATTTTTGGGCTGACGCTTAGACTGCTTTGCGGGCTTTGGATCGGCAACCTCAACCCAAACCTTAACCTGTGCTTTACTTCCGCCAAAAATACCTAATACCTTTTTCTTAGGTGTTGCGATAACTTCAAAATCATAGTCATCCTCAAATGTGAGACTGAGTTCAGCCATAGCTTTTTCTTTAGCCTCATCAACGGTATCGGCAACGCCGATTGCTTCCTTAATCAACTTAATTTCCTCCATTTATATATCCGGACTATTCCGGTGTATTAACCTTTTTAGCTTTTATGGACCGTTCTTCCTTATTGCGTTTTACTAAATCCTTTGCCTGTTCAGTTGCAATAATTTTGTTGGGGTTGTAGTAAATTTGGATTATAGACTGAATTGCACCTGCGATAAGGCTGGAACACGCCCAATAAAATCCCGCCGCACAGCTTACCGAAAATCCGATAAACAGCGAAATAAAGGGCATTGTGAGCATCATACCGCCCATTCTTGGGGCATCGGGATTGATACGCTTTTGGATTTGCATAGAAACTATACTGGTAAGCATAGCGGCGGCAAATGCCAAAATAGGAATAATCCAGCTTAACTCGAAACCTTTTCCAGGCTCCGAAGAAAAAATGTTTATATCAAAATTTGGGCTATCGGTAAGCTTAATACCAAAGAAATTAAAATTGATATTACCCATTTCCTGTGATATGCTGTTTGAAACCGAAGCAAGACCCTTATGACCGAGATTATTAATAATATCAACCTCGGGATAAGCGGTGTTATTTACAATACCTGCTTTTGCGGCAAGGTCGGTTGCTTTTTGAATAAGGTCTGTAGAAACGCCTGCGATATATTTAAGCGGGCTTAAAACAACCTGATAAACACCAAGCATTATAGGAAGACGTATAAGCATAGGAAGACATCCACTGGACATAGAAATATTTTCTTCCTGATAAAGCTTTTGAAGCTCGGTGCTGTAACGCTGTTTATCATCGCCATACTTCTTTTTAAGGGCTTCCATCTTAGGGCGGATACGCATTTGACCCACCGAAGATTTTTGAGTTTTTATACTAAGGGGAATCATAAGAAGGTTTACAACAAGTGTAAACATAAAAACCGACCAAGCAAAGCTTCCGTTAAAAAGATATGCAAACTGTTGCAAAATCCAGCCTAACGGCTTTAAAATAAAATCAAACATAGCTTCAACTCCGTTATATTTAAAGACACCCTACGGTGCTTTTATTTTCTATTTTTTTTAGGCGGAACAGGATCATAACCGCCCTTACATAGCGGATTGCACCTAAGCAACCGCCAAAGGATTAAGAACAATCCTTTAAATGCCCCGTGAACCTCAAGTGCCTCAATGGCATAAGCCGAGCAGGTAGGAATAAATCTGCAACAATTAGGCTTAGTCGGGGAAAGATGCTTTTGATAAAATCTAACAATCCGAATTAGCAGTTTTTTCATATTCGGTAATAATGCCTCCGTCTAAAAAGGCTTTTTTTAGGTGGTTTAAAACCACTGTACTTTTAACCGTTGCCGTTTTTGTTCTGGCAACAAAAACAAAATCATAGCCACCCGAAATATGTGGCAACAACTCCCTAAAGGAGGCAAGTATTACACGCTTTGCACGATTGCGTTTTACGGCACAGCCAACCTTTTTACCTGCCGTTATACCAATGCGACAGATATTTAAACGGTTTTTTTGGTAATAGACAACAACCGAGGGAAAAACAACACTTTTTCCGCGACCGTAAAGACGCCTAAATTCCTTATTGAGCTTAAATGTTTCGTACATAAATTAAAATCATTCCGTTTCTGCCATTAAACAGAAAGGCCACTACCGGGACTTTCACCCTTAAGTGGCCTGCTGAAAGTCTTATGGCTTAGTAGGAAAGTTGCTTTCTACCTTTTGCACGGCGACGGGCAAGAACCTTGCGACCGTTTCTGTCAGACATTCTTTTCATAAAGCCATGCTCTTTTTTACGATGCAACTTTTTAGGCTGATATGTTCTTTTCATAATCTGGAACCCTCCTCCATTTTTTCTTAAGCGGTATTAAAATCACAAACCGCGGTCCGGAATAAGACATAACATAAATTACCGGCCTGTCAATTTAAAATTATACCTTATTTAGTACCGTTCTGTCAACAACTTTTTTTATTTTTTTTATTTGTTGTTTCTTTTAACCTAATTATTAACAAAATAATTCCTGTTTTTGGGTCAAATGATTTAATTTTACCAAATAACGGGTATTAATCAAGCATTGCTTTAAAGGCTTTATCGGTTTTGTAACGCTTCATAATATTGAAAAATGCCACCTTTAAAAACTGATGCTCCGCCATAGCTTCCATAGCTGCTTGATAGCGGGACTCATTATCCTTAACCGCTCCGCAAAGGACAACTCCGACAACCACATTTTGAACGGTACGGTCACCGTTTACATAAACATCATCGAGCACAGGAAAAACCTTTTTAAGACTCTTTTTATTATTTTCATCCAAAAGCTTCTCTATTTGGGGCACGATATGGGTTTTAAAGAAATCAATATAAAGGAAGGATCCATATTCGGCAATATGATTTTTATATTCTTCCTTAAGCTGAGGATAAATTGCAAGCATTTTAGCACAAAAAGCCTCTACATTAAATGAGTTTCCGCTTTTTTCCTTGCTGGGCATAGCAATTTCGCCGTTTTTGTTAATGCGGGTGCCCTTCATACCGATTTTGCCCTTTAAGGTATCAAAAAAGTCCATACCTGCCGATTCGGCATCACGAAGCTCTTCGGGATTTTCAAAAAGCCAAGATGAAGCATTTGAATACTCGCCTACCTCACCGTTTTCTCCTATTTGGGCAATATCTAAAAGAAGAAGCTTTTTCTCCTCATCGTGACCGATTTTAAAGGCTACTTTTTCATTTTTATACTCGGTTTTATCCTCGTTTGCTTTAAAACCTGCAGTTTCAATAATGCCACTTAACTGCTCTAAAATTTTCTCAAGAACCTGACTGTTCATTTAAACACATCCTAAAAAATATTTTATCTACATAATTAGTATGTAGTTATTTGCTTTTTGCCATTGCTTGAATAAGCTTCACACCGCTGTGAGATAGTGGGATTATCAAAGCACCTATGGAATTTCCTAAGGTCATAATAATTAAGTACCAAATTGCTTTTATATTAACTGTTCCCGCTACCGAAAACAAAAACGCACTCGATGCAAAATGCTCAAATCCGCATAGCAAAAACACCATAGCTACCAAAAACAATGTAATATATTTTTGGGCGGCATTTTTTGCATTTTTATAATTATCGGTAGCGATGAACATTAAAAGTCCGCAAAGAACAGATAAAATCAGTATACCGACTACCGAATCTGAAAGCTTTTCACCGCAAAGCTGATTTGCCCTGTTAAAAAGCGTCTGTGATATAGATTTACGCGTTAACTGCATCAAACCGCCCATAATAAGCGAGCCGAGCAGATTACCAAGCCAAACGGGTATAAGCATAAGATTTTGCTCCCTACTGTTTTTAACCGAATACCCGATTTTCGAGGTATAAAACCCAAATCCGTATGCGTATATTACGACCATACCTATTGTAAAAAGTGCCGCACCAACGCTTTTGTTGTTTAAGCTTAAAAATGCAGTAGTGCCTATCGAAAATGCAATTCCGCCAAGCAGACCGCTTATAAACACATTAAGAAAATTCCAAAGCAACTGCTTATTAACATTAATGCTTAAATTTTTTCTGTTTGTTGTAGCGTTTTGAGGACGGTAAACAATACTTTCTTCAGGCCTATTATTCTTATTATTTTCCACACTAAACCTCCAAAATATTATTTTGTAATATCTTCATAATCAACTATTTGAAAAATCTCTGTTTCTTTATGTCCGAAAATATTTGAAAGGAAATCACCGGGAAAATTTGAAACGGCATAATTATAATCCCTTGCCACATCGTTAAAGCCTGTAGACATCATAACAATTCGGTTTCTGGCAGTATCTATTTCCTCCGTAACAGCTCCAAACTTTTCATCAACCTGCAAGTACGGATACTTATCACGCAGTACAAAAATTAACTTATCAATAGCTAAATCAACCTTTAAATTTGCATCCGACAGGGCTTTAACCTCTTTTGCGGCTTTAAGCTCCTTATCAGCCTTTTCAAGCTGAGTAAACACTTCGGGGTCTGAACTCATTCTACCTTTAAAGGTAGCGGTAAGAGTGTTTATGGCTTTACTTCTTGCCTCAAAAGCCTCCACTACCTGCCCCTGCTTTTGGTCGAGTGATGAATCAAGATTTTTTATGGTAATCTCCACAAAAACAAGAGAGCCGATAAGCAAAGCAACAACAAAGCCCAATATTCCAACAGTTACCCAAAGGGCAGTTCTTTTTTTCTTAGCCAAACAAAACACCTGCTTTTAAACTATATTATTAAACGGTTTTTATTTCCTCGCCGTTAAAAGGAATAAACTCAACATTTTTAATTTCATCATTAAGTTTTTTCGCTAGAGGCGTAACAACAACATTTTCGGTATGAAAATGACCTGCATCAAGCAGAGTATACCCCTTTGAAGCGGCTTCAATAAAAACATTATGCTTTACATCGGCGGTAATAAGGGCGTCGGCAATATTCATTGCAACAGAAAGCTCACTTCCGCCCGAGCCACCGCAAACACAAACTGTTTTTATAGGCTTTTTACCATCGGTATAACGTACATTACCGCCAAGACGGTATTTTACATATTCAGCGAGCTTATCTGCCGACATTTCTGCCTTAAGGCTTCCCATCCTAAAGGAAAAGCCCTCATCATCAGTAACGGTCTTTATATCACAAAGCTCCAGCACATTTGCAAGGCAGTCATTAACACCGCCCTTTGCAACATCTAAATTTGTGTGCATAGAAATTACCGAAATTCCGTTTACAAGGCAATCATAAACCACATTACTCTCACTTTTTACAACCGATTTAAGCGGTTCAAAAATAACGGGATGATGTGTAATAATAAGCTCGGCTGATTTACTTACCGCCATTTTAACAACCTGCGGGGTACAGTCAAGGCAAACAACCGCTTTTTTAACCGCTTTTTGGGGGTCGCCTACCAAAATGCCGACATTATCAAAGTCAAGAGCTGTATTTACAGGTGCAATTTCATTTAAGAAATTATAAATATCTAAAACCTGCATAATTACTTCATCCCCTTTTTTAAGTTATTTTTTAGCATTAAAGGAATCTTTAAGTGCTACGGTGCGATTGATAATAATATTATCCTTAGTAGAATCGGGGTCGATTGCAAAATAACCCTGACGCATAAACTGGAATACATCTCCCGCCTTTGCTAAGGCAACATCGTTTTCAATTAAAGCACCCTCTATAACCTGTAATGAATTGGGATTAAGGTTATCGGCAAAGGAGGAAACACCCTCCTCGTCGGACGGATTTTCCACCATAAACAGACGGTCATAAAGGCGAACTGTTGCCTTTTTAGCAGTTTTAGCAGATACCCAATGGATTGTACCCTTAACCTTGCGTCCGTCGGGAGCGTCGCCACCGCGGGTTGCAGGGTCGTATGTGCAGTGAACTGCGGTTATATTGCCATTTTCATCCTGCTCTGATGATGCATATTTAATAAAGTATGCACCCTTAAGCCTAACCTCTTTTTGAGGACAAAGACGGAAATATTTGCCTGGAGGGTCTAGCATAAAGTCATCCTGCTCTATGAAAATTTCCTTAGAAAATGTAACCTTTTTAGTACCAAGCTCAGGCTTATTGGGATTAATTTCAACCTCAAGCTCCTCGGTCATATTTTCATCATAGTTATCAATAATGACCTTTAAGGGACGGAGAACTGCCATAGCTCTGTCAGCCTCGCGGTTAAGGTAATCGCGAACGCAAGACTCAAAAAGTGCAAAATCTATAACACTGTATGCCTTAGAAACGCCGATTTTTGCAACAAATTCTCTTACCGCCTCAGCAGGGTAGCCTCTGCGACGCATACCGCAAATGGTAGCCATACGTGGGTCATCCCAACCGCTTACCAAACCGTCCTGCACCAGCTTTAAGCACTTACGCTTACTGGTTAAGGTGTAGTTTACATTCATTCTTGCAAACTCAATCTGTCTGGGGGGCATTTTAATATCAAGTGCCTTTAAAAACCAGTCATAAAGGGGACGGTGATTTTCAAACTCAAGTGAGCAAAGGGAGTGAGTTACACCCTCCTTAGCATCAGAAAGAGGATGTGCGAAATCGTACATTGGATAAACGCACCATTTGTCCCCTGTTCTGTGGTGAGGCACCTTCATAATACGGTAGATGATGGGGTCACGCATATTAAGGTTGGGTGATGCCATATCTATTTTAGCACGAAGAACTCTTTCGCCGTTTTCAAACTCACCGTTGGTCATACGCTGGAATAAATCCAAGTTTTCCTCAATAGAGCGATTGCGATAGGGGCTCTCCTTGCCCGCCTCGGTAAGTGTTCCGCGGTACTCACGCATTTCATCGGCAGAAAGGTCACAAACAAAGGCAAGACCCTTTTTAATAAGCTCTACCGCACACTCGTAAATATAATCGAAATAATCCGAAGCAAAGTAAACATTATCCCACTCAAAGCCCAGCCACTTAATATCTTCCATAATGGCATCAACGTACTCTACGTCCTCTTTAGTGGGGTTGGTATCATCAAGGCGAAGATTACACTTACCGCCGTATTTTTCGGCAGTACCAAAGTCAATGCAGATTGCCTTTGCGTGGCCTATGTGCAAATATCCGTTAGGCTCGGGAGGAAAACGGGTTTGAACCTTGTTGTAAACCCCTTCCTTTAAATCCTCATCAATAAAATCGTGAATAAAGTTGCTTGCCTTTTCGGTTACTTCTTCCTCGGCAATATTTTTATTTATTTCTTCCATTTTTTTGCTCCTTGGTTTTATTTCAAATAATATGCAATTGCATCTTCAATTCTTTTAATTGCTTTGTCCCCTAAAGCCTTCATAATTCCGCATAAATCGGGGGTGTTTGTTCTGCCTGTAACAGCCATACGGATTACTGTGCTAACCTCACCTGGGTTGCCTTTATAATCGTCGGGGGCTGCTTTGTAGGTTTTCATATCGGGAGCAAAAGCAAACTGAGGGCATATTCCCTTGATTTTTTCAAACCACTCGCTCTGCTCATCATTTTCATCATAAACCAATATATAAGCCTTTAAAAGCTCGGCGGCAGTAGCATTATCTATTTTACCAGGCAAAGGCTCATAGCAAGGAACAAAGCTTTCGTCAAAGAAATATGCCGAAAATTCCTTAGCATCGCTCCATTTAGCCAAATCCTTACGGGGCTTTGGAACATCGCGGTCTATTGCGAAAATTTTGCCTGTAAATTCGGTGTCCTTATTAAGACGCTCCGCAAATTCTTCATCAAACTGCTCTGCCCAAGCGGTGATTTTTTCAGTTACCTCGGCAGAGGATTTAAGACTTATAATATTACGCGAAACATCGAGTAGCTTTTGACCGTCAAAAAGGGCACCCGACAAACTCATTTTTTTAAGCTTAAAGGGGAACTTTTTATAATCCTCGGTTTTATTTGCCTTACGCCATTGCTCAAACTCGGAGCTTGCAATGGTCATAAGATATTCAATAACTGCCTCAGGCGGGAATCCCTCCTCTATAAAGTAACGAACAGCGGCCTCGGGGTCCTTACGCTTGGAAATTTTACGCTTTCCGCCCTCATCCATTTTCATAATAGGAGCAACGTGAGCATATTTAGGAGCCTTAAAGCCCAAAATTTTAAAAAGCTCTAAATGCTTGGGGGTAGAGGAAATCCATTCGTCACCGCGAATAACGTGTGTAGTACGCATAAGATGGTCATCAACTGCGTGTGCAAAATGATAGGTGGGAATACCGTCAGATTTAAGGAGAACAAAATCTTCATCATTTTCGGGCATTTCAATTTTACCCTTAATGCCGTCGGTAAAAACTATTCTTTTTTCCTCACTGCCACCCGATTTAAGTCGAACAACATAAGGCTTACCCTCATCAATTAGGGCTTTAGCCTCCTCATAGCTTATATTTCTGTGCTTTGCCCATTCACCATGGTAGCCTGTACGGATTTTGTTTTTTTCCTGCTCGGCTCTTACTGCCTCTAATTCCTCTGCGGTGCAAAAGCAGGGGTAAGCCAAGCCTTTTTTTATAAGCTCTTTAACATAGGTTTGATATATTTCGGCACGGTCACTTTGACGGTAAGGTCCGTAATTACCCTTTTGACCCTCAAATGTAAAGCCCTCATCTAAATCAATACCGAAATTGTGCAGACCGTTTACAATATCCTCGGTCCCGCCCTCAACCTCGCGTTTTTTATCGGTATCCTCAATACGGATATACATAAGTCCGCCTGTACTGTCGGCAGTAATGCGGTTTGTAAGTGCCATAAAAAGCACGCCCAAATGCAAGTATCCTGTGGGGCTTGGTGCAATACGGGTAACCGCCGCTCCCTCAGGTAAATTGCGTTCGGGATACATATTTTCAAAGTAATCGGGTGTTTTATTTATATCAGGCAGCAAAAGCTCTGCCATTTTTTCAAAATCTGTCATTACATACTACCCCTTTATACATTATTATAATTATATCTATTATCGCAAATTTGACTGCAAATTACAAGTGTTTTTTTTAATTTTTTTATTTTTAATTTTTGTATATGTTTTTACGGTTGACTTTTATACTTTAATGTGTTAATATATTGTTACATCACCGCTTTAAATCGTGACAATATACCCGTTTGGGAGGCTTATATATGATAAATATTAAAAATAATATGACCGATGACCTTTTCAAGGCAATTTTAACACTTGAAACGGTTGAGGAATGTTACAAGTTTTTTGAAGATGTTTGCACCGTTAAGGAAATAAAGGCAATCGCCCAAAGGCTAGAGGTTGCAAAAATGCTTAAAAATAAACAGCTTTACAGCAAAATAGTTGCCGATACAGGTGCCTCCACCGCTACAATAAGCCGTGTAAACCGCTCGCTTATGTATGGAAGCGAAGGCTACGATATTGTTTTTTCAAGATTAGATGACAGTAAATAATAAATATAAATAAAATCTGCCGCATATTATAAAATGTGCGGCATTTAAAATTTAATAGGAGGCTTTATTATGAATTTTAAAGAGATAAATGTAACCGACATAAACGAAAATTTCATAAAAAACATTGGCGACGAATGGATGCTTATTACGGCAGGCAATAACGATAAATACAATA
>JAGARD010000070.1 GCA_017622415.1 Clostridia bacterium
ATAGACTACAAATAAATAACATAATCTAATCCCTCTGCCGTAACAGAGGGATTAACTTTACAATTTTAAAGGATTTTTTATGAGCAAAAAAGTTTTTCATCCAATTAAACCATTATATGATGAAAATTCAAAAATATTAATTTTAGGTAGCTTTCCATCTCAAAAATCAAGGGAGCAAGGCTTCTTTTATGGACATCCTCAAAACCGATTTTGGAAGGTGCTTTCTATTATATTTAAAAGCGACGAGCCAAAAACGGTGGAAGCAAAGAAGCATTTTTTATTATCTAACAACATTGCCGTTTGGGATGTTATAGCCTCTTGTGAAATAGTTGGCAGCTCGGATAGCTCTATTAAAAATGTTGTTCCTAATGATTTGAAGATAATACTGGGCAATGCAAATATTAAAATTATTTATGTTAACGGTAAAACGGCAGAAAAATATTATAATAAATATTTAAAAGACAAATTAGGCGTAATTGCTTACTGTTTACCGTCAACCTCGCCCGCCAACGCCGCTTGGTCGGTGGAAAGACTTACTGATGCATGGAGAATAATAGTTGAATAGTTTTAAGCAGTTGAAAAAAATACCCAATTATTGTATAATTGTTATATGAATACTAAAAAACGTTTTTTAACAACATACGATTTGATTTTAAGTGCACTTTTTATTGCACTTATTACGGTAGGGGCTTTTATTAAAATTCCAATAGGTCCTGTTCCCATTTCCTTACAGTTTATGTTTGTTTTGCTTGCAGGGCAAATTTTAAAGCCTAGAAGTGCCTTGCTTACATTAATAATATATTTAGTAATGGGACTTTTAGGTCTTCCCGTTTTTTCGGGAGGTGGGGGATTTAGCTATGTTTTAACACCCACCTTTGGCTATATTGTGGGGTTTGTTTTTGCTGCAATAACAGTAAGCTTTATTTCCCACAGCGTCAAAAAAACATTTTCTAAACTTCTTTTAGCTAATTTTGCAGGTTTTTTGGTTGTTTACATTTTTGGACTTAGTTATTATATAATTCTTAGCCACTTTTATTTTAATATGATTTTAGATTTAGGTGCAGTTTTACTTTTTGGCTTTGTTGTTTTTATTCCTACCGACCTTGTTTTTTGTATATTAACTGCGGTAATTTCCAAAAGGCTAAACCCAATCCTTGCAAAGCATATGTCATAATTATTGTGTTTAAACATGCTTTTAACACAATATACTGAGCAATATTACGAAACGGGCACTAAAAAATCATATTTTTTTGCATAAAATGAAAAAAATGCATAAAACCGCGTAAAAATAGTATTTTTTGCTTGACAAAGAGGATTAAAAATAATATAATAATCATTGTGACAATTGGGGTGAACCTATGGTTCTTGATTTAAAAGGCTTTTTTAATGGTGGAAATCGTGAGCTTAAAATTGATACTGAGCTTGATTTTTCCAAAGAGGAATATGGTGGAGAATACATTTTCCCTACACCTGTTTCGGTAGTTGGTAAGGTTTCCAATAAGGCAGATGTAACACATATTGATTTGGTCTGCAACGTAACGGTTGAAAAATCCTGTGACCGTTGCGGCTTATTAACGAAAAAGAATTTAACCGTTAATATCAACCGTGTTGCTGTAAATCAGTTAGAGGGCGAGGAGGATTATGAAATTCTTCTTATTCCCGATGAAAAACTTGATTTATTTGAATTCTGCTTTGGCGAAATTTTATTAGCCTTACCTATGAAGCATCTTTGCAGTGAGGAGTGTAAAGGTATTTGTCCGAGTTGCGGCAAAAACCTTAATGATGGTCCTTGCGGATGTGTAACAAAAAGCATTGACCCCCGACTGGAAGTTTTGGCGAAGCTATTAGAGCAAGACCAAGAAGATTGATTTAATATAAGGAGGCGCTGAATAATGGCAGTACCGAAGAGAAAAACATCAAAGGCTAGACGCGATAAGAGACGTTCAAATGTTTGGAAGATTTCTGCTCCCGCACTTGTAAAGTGTTCTTGCGGTGAGTATAAGAGACCTCACAGACTTTGCCCCGCTTGCGGACGTTATGACGGTCGTGAAGTTGTTAAGGTTGACGCTTAAGCTTAACATTCCAAAGTATAGAGAAGGTCTTTTTGTCCTTCTCTATTTTTTTGTTTAGAAGAATTGGGTGTAGAAAGGGGAAAGAAAGTGGCAGTTTTAATACGTTCGGTAGAAGAAGGCTCGCCCGCTTATAAGGCGGGTATACCCAAAAACAGTAGTCTTATTTCAATAAATAAAAATGAAATATTTGATGTACTCGATTATCGCTTTTATCAGAATGAAAAGCGTTTAAAATTGAAGGTTGAAGCTAACGGTAAAATTAAAAGCTATCGTATAGAAAAGGCAGAATATGATGAATTAGGTCTCATTTTTGATACCTATTTAATGGATGAGCAACGCTCTTGTAAAAATAAGTGCGTCTTTTGCTTTATCGACCAATTACCAAAGGGTATGCGTGATACTCTTTATTTTAAGGATGACGATTCCAGACTTTCCTTTCTTTTTGGAAACTACATTACTCTTACCAATATTACCGAGCATGAAATCGAGCGTATAATAAAGCTCCATATAAGTCCTATAAACATTTCTGTTCATACCACAAATCCCGAGCTTCGATGCAAAATGATGAACAACCGCTTTGCGGGTGATGCTCTCAAGGTTTTATATAGGCTTGCAGAGGCAGGGATTGCTATAAACTGTCAGCTTGTGCTTTGCCCTGATTATAACGACGGTGATGAACTTCGTAGGTCTTTAACCGATTTAACAGCGTTAAGCACCGTTCAAAGTATTGCCGCTGTTCCCGTAGGTCTTACAGCACACCGAGAGGGATTGGCAGAGCTTAAGCCTTTTAATAAAGCTACTGCATCTGAAGTTTTGGATATTTTAAACGAGTTTTCTGATTTAACACTCGAAAAATACGGTAAACGCAGAGTTTTCGGCTCGGATGAGTTTTATATTTTATCCGAAAGGCAAATTCCTGTACCCTCTTATTATGAGGATTTTTTACAACTTGAAAACGGTGTAGGAATGTGGTCGCTGTTTTTAAGCGAGGCAACAGATGCCATTGAAAATTATTTTGCAGATACCATTTTGGAAAAAGAAAGAAAAATCACCGTTGCAACAGGGGAATCGGCATACCCGCTGATTAAAAATATTGTTGACATTAGCACAAAAAAATGGCATAATTTATATTGTAATGTCAAACAAATTAAAAACAATTTTTTCGGCGGTCATATTACCGTTACAGGACTTATTACGGGCGGAGATTTAATTGAGCAATTAAAGGGTGAGGAATTGGGCGAAAACCTTTTAATTTCTTCCTCTATGCTGCGACACGAAAAAGATAAATTTTTAGATGACATTACTGTTCGGCAGGTAGAAAATGCTTTAAATGTTAAAGTTTTAATTATAGAAAATGATGGATTTGAATTTGTTTCAAATCTTTTAGGAAATTAGGTGAATTTAATGGCAAAACCTATAGTTGCGGTTGTTGGTAGACCTAATGTTGGAAAATCAACCTTGTTTAATAAGCTTATTGGGCAAAGAATGTCCATTGTGGATGATACCCCAGGTGTTACCAGAGACCGTATTTTCGGCGATGCTGAATGGTTAAACAGAGAAATAACGCTTGTTGATACTGGCGGTATTGAGCCTAAAACAGATGATTTGATTTTATCTAAAATGCGTGAGCAAGCTGCACTAGCTATTGATATGGCAAATGTTATTATGTTCGTAACCGATATGAAATCGGGTGTTCTTGCTGCTGATATGGAAATTGCGGCTATGCTACAGCGTTCGGGTAAACCTATTGTTCTTTGCGTTAATAAGTGTGATACTATTGGTGGAACGCCTCCTGAATTTTATGAGTTTTATAATCTAGGTCTTGGCGACCCTATTGCTGTTTCGGCAGCACACGGTCACGGTACAGGCGATTTGCTCGATGCTGTTTTTGAGCACCTTCCCGAGAGCGATGAGGAGAAAGAGGAAGATGATACAATTAATGTAGCCATTATCGGTAAGCCTAATGCAGGTAAATCTTCTTTGGTTAATAAGGTGCTTGGCGAGGATAGACTGATTGTTTCAAACATCGCAGGCACCACCCGTGATGCAATTGATACTAAGGTTTCCGTTGGTGAGCAGAAATATAATCTTATTGATACCGCAGGACTTCGCAGACAAAGTAAGGTTATAGATAAAATTGAAAAATACAGCGTTTTAAGGGCAAAAATGGCTATTGACCGCTCGGATGTTTGTGTTATTATGCTTGATGCCGCAGAAGGCTTTACCGAGCAGGATTCTAAGGTAGCAGGTCTTGCCTTAGAGCAGGGAAAAGCCTGTATTATTGCCGTTAATAAATGGGATTTGGTAGAAAAAGACGGTACTACAATGGATAGTTACAGAAAACGCCTTATGAAGGATTTTTCTTTTATGTCATTTGCTCCCATAATTTTCATTTCGGCAAAAACGGGTCAAAGAATTGAAAGACTTTTTGAGCTTGTGAAATTTGTCCATCAGCAGAACTCAATGCGAATTTCTACAGGCATGCTTAATGATATTCTGGCAGATGCAACCGCCAGAGTACAGCCACCCAGCGATAAGGGTAAGCGTCTTAAAATTTATTATATGACTCAGGCTTCTACTAGACCGCCGACATTTGTTTGCTTCTGCAATCGTAAAGAGCTATTTCATTTTTCTTATCAGCGTTACTTGGAAAATCAAATTCGTTCTACATTTGGTTTAGAGGGTACTCCCGTTCGTTTTGTTATTCGCGAGCGTGGAGATACCAAGGGTGAATAATTTTTTAGCGAGGGATACTAATGGATATAATACTGATTGTTATTGCAGTATTACAAGCGTATATTTTAGGCAGTATTAATTTTGCTGTAATATTTACAAATTTATTTATTAAAAAGGATGTTCGTGATTTCGGCAGCGGAAATGCGGGTATGACAAACGTGTTGCGAGTAGCAGGTCCGCTACCGGGAATACTTACTTTTATTTGTGATGCGGCAAAGGGAGCTGTTTCCTGCTTCGTAGGAAGATATGTTATTTTTGACTATTTGTTCAAAAATTACCCAGAGCACGGGGATTTTTATTTGCCTATTTACGGTGCACTTTTATGCGGTGTATTTTGTATGATAGGTCACGTTTTTCCTGCATTTTTCCAGTTTAAGGGCGGAAAAGCTGTTGCCGTTTCGGTTGGTATTTTTGCTATTGTGGATTGGCGTTGTATTTCTGTTGCTTTAGGAATATTTGTAATTATTCTGTTAATAAGCAGAATTATTTCAATAAGCTCGCTAATTGCTACAGCATCAATGCCCGTATGCATCGCTTGTTTTTCACGCAATACAGGTGAAAGAGTTTGGGTTTCGGTTTTGCTAACTCTTGTTATGGTGCTTATAATTTATCTTAAACATATTGAAAATATTAAACGCCTTATAAAGGGTGAAGAAAAACCCCTTTTTGGAAAAAATAAAAAGGAAAATTAACTATTATGAAAATTTCTGTTTTAGGTTCAGGCGGTTGGGGTATAGCCTTAGCTATGTCCGCTGAGAGTAATGGGCATCAGGTGCTTTTGTGGTCTCCTTTTGAGAGTGAAGTTAACGAGCTTTTAGTTTCTAGGGAGAGTAAAAAGCTTTTAAAGGGTGTAAAAATTCCTGAAAGCATTAATATTACCACTAATCTTTCTCTTATTGAAAACAGTGATATTACCATCATTGCTACTCCGTCTATTGCGGTTAGAGAAACCGCTGTAAGACTTAAAAATATAAAATCCACAGGAATTGTAGTCAATGTTGCAAAGGGCTTTGAGGCAGAAAGTCTAAAAAGACTATCTGAGGTTATTTCTAATGAAATTTCTGCTCCTGTTGTTGTTATGTCAGGTCCTTCTCACGCTGAGGAGGTTGCAAGAAAAGTGCCTACATCCCTAGTTGCTTGCAGTAAGGACTATGATGCCGCAAGGGCTGTAATAGATGCCTTTTCCAGTGAATTTTTCCGTCTTTACACCAATGACGATATGGTAGGCGTTGAGCTTGGTGGTGCCCTTAAAAATATCATTGCTGTTGCGGCGGGTATTTGTGATGGCTTGGGACTTGGCGATAATACACGTGCCGCCCTTATAACAAGGGGTCTTACAGAAATTGCCCGTTTGGGTGTTGCTCTTGGAGCTAAGGAACGCACCTTTGCAGGTCTTTCGGGTCTTGGCGATTTAATTGTTACCTGCACATCGAGGCATAGCCGTAATCATCGTTTTGGTGAGCTAATTGGTCAGGGATTAGGAATTAAAGATGCCTTGCAAGAGGTTGGTACAGTTGAGGGATATTATGCTACCGAACTTGCATATAAATTAGCTCTTAAGGTTGGGGCTGAAATGCCTATAATTTCAAAATGCTATGAAGTTTTATATCAGAATTTAGATGTAAAGGAAGCTATTAAGTATCTTATGCTCAGACCTATTCGTGATGAGCAAGAATCTCTTTGGATTAGCAAGCAAGATTAATTAGTTGTTTATAAAAAGGAATGTGAAAAACAATGGCAGTACAGGATATGTTAAGAAATGTTGCTATAATCGCCCACGTTGACCATGGTAAAACCACCTTGGTTGATGAGCTTTTAAAGCAAAGCGGTACATTTAGAACTAACGAACAGGTTCAAGACCGCGTTATGGATTCAAACGATTTGGAGCGTGAACGCGGAATTACTATTCTTTCTAAAACAACAAGCGTTCGTTACGGTGACTATAAAATTAATATTGTTGATACTCCTGGACACGCCGATTTTGGCGGTGAGGTTGAGCGTATACTTATGATGGTTGATGGTGTTTTGCTATTGGTAGACGCTTTTGAGGGATGTATGCCACAGACTCGTTTTGTTCTAAAAAAGGCATTGGGTCTTGGTAAAAAGGTTATTGTTGTTGTTAATAAAATCGACCGTCCTATGGCAAGACCGTTAGAGGTTGTTGATGAAGTTCTTGATTTATTTATTGAGCTTGGTGCCGATGATGACCAAATAGAATTTCCCGTTGTATTTGCATCAGGTAGGGATGGATATGCTTCTTTATCGCCCGAACATCCTACCGATAATCTCAAACCTCTTTTTGATATTATAGTAAAGGAAATCGACCCACCAAAGGGTGATGCAAACGGTCCGCTTCAAATTCTTTTTTCTAATATAGATTATGATGATTATTTGGGTAGAATTGGTGTTGGACGTGTTGAACGCGGTGAGGTTACTTTAGGTCAAACGGTTACACTTTGTCATCGTGACGGAAAAAATCAAAACGTAAAAATTTCCAAGCTTTTTGTTTATGAAGGCTTAAAGCGTGCTGAGGTTGAAAAGGCTTCGGCGGGTGAGATTATATCTGTCGCAGGTATTAATGATATTAATATTGGCGAAACGGCTTGTGCTACCGACCACATTGACCCATTACCCTTTGTTAAGATCGATGAGCCTACCTTGGCAATGAATTTTATGGTTAATAATTCTCCTTTTGCGGGTAAAGAGGGTAAGTTTGTTACCTCCCGTAATCTTCGTGACAGACTTTTTAAAGAGGTACAGACAAACGTTAGCCTTAGAGTAGAAGAAACAGACTCTGCCGATACCTTCAAGGTTTCGGGCAGAGGCGAATTGCACCTTTCCATTTTAATAGAAACAATGCGAAGAGAGGGCTATGAATTTCAGGTTTCTCCGCCTAATGTTATTTATAAAAAGGATGAGGACGGAAATCTTTTAGAGCCTATTGAGCTTTTGATGATTGAAGTTCCCGAGGAATATG
>JAGARD010000071.1 GCA_017622415.1 Clostridia bacterium
CGGGTGCAATCCTTTTGGATAATGATTTTGTAAGCTTTAAGGGTATAAGCATAGGCGGTCTAACTTCGGGAGCATTTTATTTAAAAGGAGAACATCTGCCCGATACCGATTTTTTAACCGAGTTCAGTAAACTTCAGGGCTTTAAGCTACTGCTTTGCCATCATCCCGAATATTACCCTAAATATATTAAAGACTTGCCCATTGATTTAACTCTTTCAGGGCACGCACGCGGTGGCCAATGGCGATTTTTCGGCAAGGGAGTTTATTCACCCGGTCAGGGAATTTTTCCAAAATACACAGGCGGTGTTTATGATGAAAGACTTGCAGTATCCCGCGGACTCGGTAATCTTAACCTTGTTCCAAAAATAAATAATCCGCCCGAAATTCTAAAAATTTGTATTATAAATAAAAAAGTGTGAAATAGTCCATTGACATCCTTAAAAAAACTTGCTATAATGCAGAAAAATCTAAACTCAGGTGATACTATGAGATTTTATGAAAATATTTTAAAAACAAGCGAAAACCGTCTGCCGCAAAGGGCTTATTATATCCCCGATGGCAAGGCAGAATATATACTGCTTAACGGCACTTGGCACTTTGCCTATTTTAAAAAAGAGGACGAAGCACCCGAAAAAATTGAAAAATGGGATGAAATTCCCGTTCCGTCCTGCTGGCAGAGTTTGGGCTATGAAAATCCTAATTACACCAACATAAACTATCCCTACCCTGTAGATCCTCCCTTTGTGCCCGACGATAATCCTTGCGGAATTTATGAAAGAGAGTTCGATTTGGGTGAAAAATGGGGCAAAACCTATTTTGTTTTAGAGGGTGTTGCCTCTTTAGGTATTGTCTGGGTAAACGGCAAATATGTAGGCTTTACCGAGGGTAGTCATCTTCAGGCGGAATTTGATATTACTGATTATGTAAATTCGGGCAAAAATACAATAAGGGTTAAGGTTTTAAAATGGTGCGTGGGTAGCTATTTAGAGGATCAAGATTTTTTCCGATTTAACGGAATTTTCAGAGATTGCTACATATTAAAACGTCCCGAAAATCACCTCACCGACATCAGCATAAAAACCAATTTAAACACTGTTTTTGTAGAGTGTGATGCTGCGGCAGATTTAGCTCTTTTCGATGCCGACGGCAATAAAATCGGCGAAATGTTTTCGCAAACAAAGGCAGAAATGAAAGTCAAAAACCCCATTTTATGGAATACCGAAAAGCCATATCTTTACACCCTTAAAATAAGCTGTAACGGCGAGGAAATAATACAAAAGGTAGGTCTTCGCACCATTGAGGTAAGTGGTGAATATGAGCTTTTAATAAACGGTCAGTCGGTTAAGCTTCATGGTGTAAATCACCACGATACCCATCCCACAAACGGTTGGTATCAAACTGATGATGAAATCCGCCACGATTTAGAGCTTATGAAGGAACTTAATATAAATTGTGTACGCACCTCACACTATCCGCCACCACCAAAATTTCTTGAAATGTGTGATGAAATCGGTCTTTATGTTGTGCTTGAAACCGATATTGAAACTCACGGATTTGTGCGTCGTTTACCGAACGTCGATTACAAATATGATTCAGAAAGTTCGGATTGGCCTTGCACAAAGCCCGAATGGAAAAATGAGCATATAGAGCGTATGCAGCGAGCAGTTTATAGAGATAAAAACCACCCAAGCATTATTATGTGGTCAACAGGTAATGAGAGTGGTCACGGCGTAAATCATGCCGAGATGGTTAAGTGGCTAAAAAGCCGTGATGATGACCGACTTATTCACTGCGAGGATGCCTGTCGTAAAGCTGAAGAAGAGTGTGGAATTGCTACTAATACAGATGTTTATTCCAGAATGTATTCATCCTTTGCTGATTTGGAACGTTTTGTAGCAGATGAAAGCATAAATATGCCCATTTTTCTTTGCGAATATGCCCACGCAATGGGTAACGGACCCGGTGATGTTTATGAATATAATGAAATTTTTGACAGTCACAAAAAAATTATCGGTGGTTGTGTTTGGGAGTGGGCTGACCACACCGTTTTAGTGGACGGAGTTCCCAAGTACGGCGGTGATTTTGATGGAGAGCTTACCCACGAGGGAAATTTCTGCTCGGACGGTATGGTGTTCCACGACCGCACCTTAAAAGCGGGTAGCTTAGAGGTTAAGGCGGCATATCAGCCCATCCGTACACGCTTTGAAAATGGCAAAATTTACGTATATAACCGTTACGATTTTACTAATCTTAATGAATGTGAGCTTGAAGTGGAATTTCAGATAGATGGCGAAGCAAAGGCTAAAAACAGAGTTATTTTATCTGCCGAGCCACATACTGAAACTGCTTTCGAGCTAAACTATGAAAAACCAACCTGTGAGCTTGGTGCTTATGTTATTTTAAGGCTTTATAAAAATGGCAAAGAGGTTGCCTTCTCTCAGCACGAATTACCCGCTTTAAGGGCCTCTAAGTCTGATAGTGAAGACTTTGCTCAATGCTCTGAGGATGAAAATAACTATTATTTTATTGGCGAAAACTTTTCGTATAGTTTTTCTAAAAAATACGGCACCTTTACAAGTCTTATAGTAAACGGAGAGGAACAGCTTGCAGATAAACCCTTTATTTCTGCTTGGCGAGCACCTACCGATAATGACCGAAACATAAAGGTTTTTTGGGGTAATTACAACATCTGGCAGGGCGAAAATCTTGACTGTGCCTTTAACAAGGTGTACAGCACAAAAATGTCAGATAATGTTATAACCGTCAGTGGGTCGCTTGCGGGTGTTTCCCATCTTCCTGTAATTCGTCATATTATAGAATACCGTGTTTATGCACAGGGCAGAATTGAGGTTAAATTTAAGGGCACCGTTCGTGAGGATGCTTTTTGGCTACCCCGTTTCGGCTTTGAATTTAAACTTCCCGCAAGTAGCAATAGCTTTTCTTATTTCGGTTATGGTCCTTATGAAAGCTATCTTGATATGCACCACGCATCATACATAAGCCGTTTTGAAAGCACCGCTGAGAACGAGTATGTAAACTATATTTATCCTCAGGAGCACGGAAATCACACGTCAGTTTTACAGCTTGACATAGGTGCTTTAACCTTTAAGGCAATTAAAAAGCCAATGGAGATTAATGTTTCTAAGTATACCTCAAGTGCTTTAACTAAGTCAAATCATATCGATGAGCTTCATACCGATGGATTTGTGCATCTTAGGGTGGATTACAAGGTTTCGGGCATAGGCTCAAATTCCTGCGGTCCCGCCTTAGAAGAAAAATACCGTCTGTCTGAAAAAGAAATTGAATTTTCTTATTATATAGAGCCTAAAAGGTGAATTCAATATTCAGTTTCGTTTAATATGGAGTGAAAACAATGAATAATCTAATAACTAAGGTTGCAGAAAATCTTAACAAAAATAATATGGAGTCCTTTGTGGTAGATAAAAAGGAAGATGTTTTACCACTTTTAAAAACTCTTTTGCCCGATGGCTCGTCTGTTGGTGTAGGCGGCTCGGTAACCTTAGACGAAATAGGTGTTATCCCCTTTTTGCGTGAGGGTGATTATGCCTTTTTTGACCGCTATGCCGAAGGTCTTACACGTCCTGAGGCGGTGGAGGTAATGAGGCAGGCACTTCTTGCCGATGCTTTTATAACCTCATCAAATGCTGTGACCGAAAAGGGCGAGCTTTACAATGTGGACGGCAACGGAAACCGTGTTGCGGCACTCTGCTTTGGCCCTAAAAAGGTAATTGTTATTGTGGGTGCAAACAAAATCGTTAAGGATTTAAATGCGGCAGAACAAAGGGTTAAAACTATAGCCGCACCCAAAAACTGCAATCGTTTAGGTCTTAATACACCCTGCTTTAAAACGGGTGAGTGTGTATCTATGAAAATGGAAAACCGCGAAATGTGCGACGGCTGTTTTGGCGATAACAGAATTTGCAGTACCTACGTGCTTAGCGGATACCAAAGGGTTAAGGACAGAATTAAGGTTATTATCTGTAAAGAAAATTTAGGGTATTAAAAAAGCACCCTCTCAAAGGTGCTTGACAAATACTAAATATATGGTATAATATAAGTGAAATAAGGTATGCCGTATAGACGGTTAGCCTAGTTTTTGGTTAAAAAAATAACCGCGACTTTGCTAGAGGGGCGGTTATTTTTTTATGCTTATTATGTAGCCTAGAATTAATATCATAAAAATTACAATAAAAGTATCTTGGCTCATAGCATCACCCCCTTAATATTCAAGGGGGCGTATACCCCCTGAATGCTCAAAGGGCTAACCGCCTACCGTTTAGGCACGCCTTATTCCGTAGCTTATTATAGCATATATTGGTATAATAATCAACCTTTCGGCTGAATTAAAAGAAAATTTAGGGTATTAAAATTTGGCATTACTCATATATTTTAGTAATATATGGAGGTGCTTATAATGAAAAAGCGTTTTAATTTTTTAGCGGTATTTACGGTGGCAATGCTACTTGTAATGCCGCTTTTTTCTGTCCCTACTATTGTAAATGCCGAGGTTATAACCGAATTTTTAAGTGACGATTTACTAACCGATATTCCTAATGTTTCTGCCGCCGCCACCACCCAAACTGCACTTAGCATAAAGGCGAAAAGCACCGTTTTAATGGAGCCTCATACAGGTAAAGTGCTTTATGAAATGAATGCTGATGAACAGCTTGCTCCTGCATCCATAACCAAAATTATGTCGTTATTACTTGTAATGGAGGCAATTGAAAACGAAAAGCTTACACTCGCCACAAAGGTAAGCTGTAGCGAGCACGCGGCTTCGATGGGTGGCTCACAAATATGGCTTGAGGTAGGCGAAGAAATGACGGTTGACGAACTGTTAAGAGCCTCGGTAATAGCCAGTGCGAATGATGCTACCGTTGCCTTAGCAGAAGCCGTTTCGGGCAGTGAGGAAGCCTTTGTTGTGTTAATGAACAAGCGTGCCAAGGAGCTTGGAATGAAAAATACAACATTTAAAAATGCCTGCGGATTGGATGAAGATGGACATCTTACCACAGGCAGAGATGTTGCAATAATGGCATCTGCCCTTATAAAGCACAGCCTTATAAAAAAATATTCAACCGTATGGATGGACGCCCTTAGAAACGGTAAAAGCGAGCTTACTAACACAAACAAATTAGTGCGTTATTATAACGGAGCAACGGGTCTTAAAACGGGCACAACCTCTAAGGCGGGATGCTGTGTAGCCGCCACCGCCGAGAGGGATGGTATGGAGCTGGTTGCCGTTGTTATGGGTGGCGAAAACAGTAACGAGCGCTTTACAGGAGCCAAAAAGCTTCTCGATTACGGCTTTGCAAATTGGTCATTTACGGTGCTTACTCCCGACATTAAGGATATAGAAAGTATTCCCGTTTTAAAGGGTATGGAAAAGCAAATTTCGGTTGATTTAGGCGGCGGAGAAGTAAAACTTTTACTTCCCAAGGGCAAGCAGGATGAAATAACACAGACTGTGGAAATAAACGAAAATATTGAAGCTCCCGTTTTAGTCGGAGATGTAATAGGCTCAGTTAAATTTATGCTGGATGGCAAGCAAATAGGCGAGCTTCCACTTTATTCGGCAAATGAGGTGGAAAGGGTAACCTTTTTGAATGCTTTTGGACTTATTTTCACCTCGGCAACAAAACCGTAATATAGTGTCAAGAAAATTCGCTTTGATTTACTGTGTTAAAAAAACACTCATTTTTTAGCATTTTGCTTAGAAAAATGGCAATAAAATGTTAAAAAGATGTAAAAAATAATAAAAAATAACAAAAATTCTATTGCAAAAAGGGAAAATATATTGTACAATATAATAAACCTATTAAAAAGGAGAAAATTATGTCTGTTAAATTTAATGAGAAGTACGCAAAGGAATTTTTTTCTGAAAACGAGCTTAAAGGCTTGGAGTCGCAGGTTAAGGCGGCACATCAGCAGCTTTTAGATAAAAGCGGTCTTGGTAACGACTTTTTAGGCTGGATAAATCTTCCTTTCGATTATGACAAAGATGAATTTGCCCGCATTAAAAAGGCGGCTCAAAAAATTAAAGAGGACACAGATGTTCTAATAGTAATAGGAATTGGCGGCTCTTACCTCGGTGCACGTGCCGCAATTGAGTTTTTAAAATCCCCCTATTATAACAGCCTAAAGGGTGATAACCCCGAAATTTATTTCGCAGGTAACAGTATAAGCGGTTCTGCCCTTAATGACCTACTTAAAATGTGTGAGGGCAAGCGAGTTTCTGTAAATATAATTTCTAAATCGGGCACTACCACCGAGCCCGCAATAGCTTTTAGAGTATTCCGTGAATATCTTGAAAAGCAGTACGGTGAGGAAGAAGCCGCGAAACGTATTTATTGTACTACCGATAAAGCTCGCGGTACTCTTAAGGCATTGGCAGACCAAAAGGGCTATGAATGCTTTGTTATTCCCGATGATGTAGGCGGTCGTTTCTCGGTGCTTACCGCAGTTGGGCTTTTACCAATTGCCGTTTCGGGTGCCGATATTGATGCCTTAATGGCAGGTGCTGCAAAGGCTGCTGAGCAGTATAACGTTTTGGATTTTGAGAAAAATGATTGTTACCGCTATGCCGCACTTCGTAACGCACTTTACCGCAAGGGTATGGAAATTGAGCTTATGGTTGCTTACGAGCCACGCTTTGCAATGTTTGCAGAATGGTTTAAGCAGTTGTTCGGCGAGAGTGAGGGTAAGGATAAAAAGGGTATTTTCCCCGCATCTGTTATTTTCTCTACCGATTTACACTCAATGGGTCAGTACATTCAAGATGGCAGACGAATTCTTTTTGAAACTGTGGTAAACATCGCCGACTGTGGTAGTGATGTTACCATTAAAGAGGATGCCGAGGATGGTGACGGTCTTAACTTCCTTTCAGGCAAAACAATGTCTTATGTAAATCAAAAGGCATTTGAGGGCACCCTTTTAGCCCATACCGACGGCAAGGTTCCCTGTTTTGTTTTGGATGTAGAAAAGGCCGATGAAGAAAATCTTGGTAAACTTATCTACTTCTTTGAGAAAGCTTGTGCGATTTCGGGTTATCTACTTGGCGTTAATCCCTTTGACCAGCCAGGCGTTGAAAGTTACAAAAAGAATATGTTTGCACTTCTTGGCAAGCCGGGCTATGAGGAAGAAAAGGCTGTGCTTGAAGCAAGACTTGGTAAATAAAAATCAGGCAATTACCGTTTTAAACGGTTAAAAATATAAAGGAGTGAGCGAATAATGATTCAGCTTATTATTGGAAAAAAAGGTTCAGGAAAAACAAAAAAATTAATTGATTTGGTTAATGCCGCAACAGAGGCCAGCAAGGGTAATGTTGTTTGTGTTGAAAAGGGCGATACATTAACCTTTAATATTACACATAGAGCACGTTTGATTGATGCTGAAAGTTATGGTATCAGCGGATATGGTGAGCTTTATGCTCTTCTTTGCGGAATTCAGTCTGCAAACCATGATGTTACCGATATTTTTGTAGATGCAACTCTTCGTCTTGGCAGCAGAAATTATGATGAGCTTGCAGCCTTCCTTGACAGACTTTCTGCAGTAGCTGAGGATAGCAACACCAAGTTCACCTTCACAGTTTCTTGTGATGAGTCCGAGCTTCCCGCAAAAATCTTTGATGTTGCAACCAAGCTTTAATTTTAGTTTTAAATAATTTAAAAACATCCTTGCGACCGTGATTTGCAGTCGCAAGGATGTTTTTTTAGTCTTACTATTTTTCAAGTGAATTTTCGCTTCCGCGATACACTATAAATTTACAGAATAAAAATTCCAAAATAAAATTGCTTAGCATTGTAACACCTAAAACTATGTATTCATTAATACCTGAGCTTACTGCCAATTCACCAAGCCAGATAGAAAGGGGTGTAAATACAACATAAAATCCGAAAACCTTTGCCATAGCTATAGGAACGTTTGTTGCCGACTTAAAAGTGTATTTACGATTAAAAGTAAAATTCCAAAGTATTGATAGTGCAAGCGATATAAAATATGTAAATCCGTACTCATCATTTATTTTAAAAATTTCATTCAAAATGGTAAATGAGCCTGCTTGAATTACACCTGCCGAGATTGAAAACAGAGTGAATTTTACCATCTGCCAAATGCTTTTGTTGTTCATAAATATATCTCCTAAATATTTAATTATATAAGAAATATACCATATTTTGTTATTTTTTGCAAGAAAAGAAATCATTGCTTATTTTACTTACCTGATTTGAAAGGGCTAAAACACCTATTAAATTCGGTACCGCCATAAGACCGTTAAAAATATCCGAAATGGTCCACACCGTATCAAGTCTTAACATCGCACCCGGAAGCACGGCAAGGGTAAAGCCGAGCTTATAAATCCAAAGCCTTTTTTCGCCAAGCAGATATTCAGCAGCCTTAATACCGTAAAACGACCAGCCTATTACGGTAGAAAGAGCAAACAGCAAGGTTAAAATCGAAACAAGCTCGCCCGCACCGTTTCCCAAGGTTTTTGAAAAAGCCTGAGATACCAAGCTTGCTCCTACATCGGCAGGGCTGTTAGCCGCCACTCCCGAGGTGAGTATTGCAAAGGCAGTTAAGCTACAGCCGATAATTGTATCGAAAAACACCGTAAAAACTCCCCACATTCCTTGAACGGCGGGGTCGCTAAGCTCGGTGCAGGAGCCAACAAGCGGTGAAGAGCCAAGTCCCGCTTCATTTGAAAAAATACCACGTCTAAGTCCCGTATTAAGTGCAAGCTTTACGGCGTGACCCGAAAATCCCCCAAGCAAGGCACCGCAACCAAATGCACCCTTAAAAATTTCCGCAACAGCAACACCAAGGTTTTTATAATTAATAACAATAACCGAAAGGGTGCCAAAAACATAAATAAAAGCCATAAAGGGCACAAGCTTTTCGGTTATTTTGCAAATTCTTTTTGCTCCGCCAAAAATAGCAAAGCCAATAAAAACGGCTATTGCCCCTCCCGTAACGGCGGGAGAAAGCTTAATTCCCAAAAGCCCCTTTTTAAATAGCTCGGATATGGTATTCACCTGTATCATATTACCCATTCCAAAGGATGAACACACACAAAAGCAGGCAAATAAAATAGCAAGCGGAGCACCAAGTTTTCCTAAAATCCGTCGTGATTTAAGCCCATTTTTTAAATAATACATTGCTCCGCCTACATATTCGCCCTTTTTGTTTTTACTTCTATAATAAACTCCAAGCAAATTTTCCGAATAGGCGGTAGCCATACTGAAAAAAGCGGAAATCCACATCCAAAATATTGCCCCTGCACCACCTATGGTGATTGCGGTTGCAACACCCGCTATGTTGCCTGTACCAATGGTTGCGGCAAGTGCGGTAGAAACAACACCAAGCTGTGAAACCGAGCCTTTTTCACTCTTTTTATCTCTTTTTTTAAAAAGTGAGCCCACCGTATTTTTAAGCACAACCCCAAAATGGGTTATTTGAAAAAAATCGAGCTTATAGGTTAAATAAATTCCCGCACCAAAAATTAAAACAACCATTGGCACACCCCAAACAATGTTGTTACAAAACCATTCAAGTGCTTCTTCAAATCGGCTCATAAAATCACTCCCGTCCTTTATTTATATGCAACAAGGAGTGAAATTTTTCCCCAAAATAATACTCGCGATAAATTCAAATTTGACGCACGAATTATGAATCAAAATTTTAGGGAATGACCTGTGTGTCATTCCCTAAAAAAATTGCGGTATTTATGCGGAACAACACATAGGTTGTTCCCTACAGGGTTGAAAGGCGTAATGCCTTTCAACCTACAATTTATCGGGCGTTTTTTCCAATTTTAAACCTTTTGCCGACTTAAAAGTGCTACCGTTTCTACGTGAGTGGTAGCAGTATCAACAAAAATTAATCACTTATAATAAATACTAAAAAGAGAATTAACCATATTTTCTGCTTGAGGGTGTATGCGGTTAATTGCTTATCATTAATCATTTTTATTACTCTTTCTTTTTGCCGTAATAACCGATGCAATAATTTTTCTTCTGATTGTTCCGCATTTATTTATCAGTTTTTTACATGTGTTTTCGTCAATAGAATTAACTTTGAAAAGAATTTCCAACCAATATTCAGCTTCATAACACTCTTTAAGTGCTATTTCCATTTTGCTTATAAAATCCATAGTGCTTTGAGCATATTTTGCTTCATAAGAATTTGCACCAATTGAAGAGCACGAACGCAATAATTGATTTACAAAAACCGACCGTCCTTTTATATTATCACAAATAGCTGTTGTTTCAACTGTAAGCTCAACCGCCAACTCTTTTATCGTTTTATCATTCATTATCTGTTTCCTTTCTGCGATATACTCGCTTTGCTCGTCCGATATATTTTGCTTTTGCAAAATGCGATATAACCTCACTCTGTTCGGCTGCGATAGGATATAAATTCCAAATCTCGTCCCGCAGGGACATATCGCATCGAAGATATATCGCATACATTGATATATATCACAAATTCCGAAAGGAATTTATATCGCGGAGTGCTGTGCAACAAACAGGGCACAGCACTCTACGTGTGCTGTTGCGGGAAACAGGTCAACAGGCGAATATTCTTGTAGCTTATATCCGATTTCTCCTAAAATTTTGCTATCTCTTGCAAGTGTAGCGGGGTCGCAGGAAATGTAGATAAGCTTTTTGGGTGCAAAATCATCTGCTATAATTTTAAGCAGTTTTTCATCACAGCCCTTGCGGGGTGGGTCTACTATAACCACATCTGGGGTGAGGCTTCTATCCCTTAACTGCTCTGCCGCTTTGGTGGCATCTCCCAAAATAAACTCAGTGTTTTCAAATCCACCGTCTATTGCATTTTGCTTTGCATTTTCTATAGCAGAGGGAACAATTTCTACACCAATTAAAGTTCTGTTTTCTCTGCCGCACATATTCAAAATACTAAGTCCAATGGTGCCTATTCCACAGAATAAATCCATAATAACCTTGTCGTCGCTTTCAATATAAGCGGCGGCTTTTTTGTATAAAAGCTCGGCAGCAGAACGGTTTACCTGATAAAATGATGCAGCGGATATTTTGAATTTAACTGAGCAAATTTCATCTGTTACATAATCCTTACCGTAAACCAAAACAGTTTTTTCGCCCAAAATTACATTGGTATCGTCTTTATTTATATTGTACTGAAGACTAACTAAGCTTTCGTTTAGCTTTTCTTTTAAAATTTCGGTAAGCTTATCGGCAAAGGGCAAGGTATCGGCATTTATAACCACAACAACCATAAGCTCGCCTGTTTTTTCACCGTATCTAAGCAAAATATGCCTTAAAAAACCTCTCTCACTTACTTCATTATAGGCGGTTAGTTTGTTTTGGTCTGCCCAAAGCTTTACTGCCTGCATTGCCTTTTCAAAAATCGGGGGCTGAAGCAAGCAACATTCACTCCCAATTACTCTATGCGAATGTTTAGCGTAAAATCCGTAAAAAATGCCGTTTTCATTCATACCTATTGGGTACTGTGCTTTATTTCGGTAGCCTAAAATACTGGGTGAGGGAGTAATCTCTAAAGGCTCTATATCTATTTCGCCTATTCGCTTCATTGCATCCTTTACGCCCTGCTTTTTGATTTCAAGCTCATTTTCGTATTTTATATGGCGAAAGGAACAGCCGCCGCACTTAGAAAAGGCAGGGCAATCCACCTCTTTACGGCTTTCAGAGGGGTAAATAACCTCCAAAAGCTTGCCGACCGAATATTTGCTTTTTACCTTAATAATGTGAGCCTTTACGGTATCGCCTACTGCAGTTTGGTCAACAAACACAGCCATACCGTTGTATCTGCCAATGCCAACCCCCTGTCCCGAAAGGGCTGTTATTTCTAAAATAATATCATCATTTTTCTTCATTTTATTTCCCCTTGAAACGCGTGGCGTTTCATCCAATTACGAATAAATTTGCGGATACGACTGAGTTTTTACCCCGCGTCCACATCATTTGTAAGTTTACGGTGATTTAATAACATATTTATTATATTGCCGTATTAAAATTCACAGTAAAATAATACCACATTGTCACTAATCTTTCAAGTAATAAAAATTTTCATCACTGACCGTTTTCGACCCTTTTTTCAACTGCCGAATATTATAATGATTATATTAACGCACTAAACGGGGGTGAAATATTGGTAGTTTATGCAGATGTACTTATTGTTCTTAATCTGTTCGTAAACTTTTTTATCTTACAGCTTACCTGCCGTATTTGTAAGGAAAGCTATCGACTTGGCAGGTTAATACTGGCATCCCTTACAGGTGCGGCATTTTCGCTTTACATATTCTTACCGCCAACAGGAATGCTTACCGAAACAGTATTCCGACTTGTTATATCATCACTGATTGTGCTTTTGGCATTCGGCTTTAGCAGTATAAAAAGCCTTATTAGACGGGTGGCGGTATTTTTCGCCGTATCCTTTTTATATGCGGGTGCAATGATGGGAATTTGGGCAATTTGGAAGCCCAATCGCCTTGCAATAAATAACGGTGTGGTTTATGTAGATATTTCGCCCACGGTTTTAATAATTGCTACCCTTGTGAGCTATACGGCACTTTCGGTAATACGGTTTTTTGCCGCCAAGCAGGCATACGCGGGCAAGCGATGCAGACTAAAAATTACCTACAATGATAAATCTGTCTGTCTTACGGCTTTGGTGGATACAGGGCACTCCCTTACCGATGCATTAAGTCAAAAAGATGTAATAATTATCGAAAAATCGCTTGCTTTAAAGCTGTGTGAAAAAATACCGACCGCAATTACAGTTCCAAACGATAATACACCAAACGGATTTCGGCTTATTCCCTATTCGGTGGTTGGGGGCACGGGACTTTTACCCGCCTTTTTGCCCGACAAGGTTGAGCTTTTAGAAAAAGAAAAATCTACCGAAATAAAGAGCGTTCTTTTAGGGATAAGCGAGGTTGCCCTCGGTGAAGATTACAAGGGTATTGTTAGTCCTGTAACGCTTGCAAAATAACATAATAAAAATATTTATGAAAGGATAATTCATTATGAAATTAATTATTTTTGCTAAAGATTACATAAAAAAACTAATTTATAAGCTAAGAGGCTTTTGTACAGGACATTACATAAACGGTCCCGATATACTGCCGCCACCCTTTACCGCAAGTGAGGAGGATGAGCTTCTTAGCCGAATAGACGAAGCCCCTGAGGAGGTAAAAAGTGAGCTTATCACCCACAATTTAAGGCTTGTGGTTTACATAGCAAAAAAATTTGAGGTTAGCAGTGCGGGACTTGAGGATTTAATATCCATTGGTACAATAGGCCTTATAAAGGCGGTAAGCACCTTTCGTCCCGAAAAAAGCATAAAGCTTGCAACCTACGCATCACGCTGTATTGAAAACGAGATTTTAATGTATCTTAGAAAAACAAGTAATTTAAAGGCAGAGGTGTCCCTAGATGAGCCGCTTAATGTGGATTGGGACGGCAATGAGCTTTTGCTTTCTGACATACTTGGTACCGAGGGAGATGAAATATCAAGGGGCATAGAAATTCAAAACGAACACGATATTTTAAAAAAGCTTGTGGCATCGTTGCCGCCCAGAGAAAGGCAGATAATGGAAATGAGATTTGGTATGTTCGGGTATGAGGAATACACCCAAAAGCAAATAGCCGATTGTCTTGGAATTTCGCAATCCTATATATCACGCCTTGAAAAAAGAATAATTGACAAACTTAAACGTGCCATTGAAAAAGCAATTTAAACATCTTTGGAAAATAGAAGAATAAATTATTGACATACACTTTAAAAAGGTATATAATTTCTATATTATTTTATTTTCCGCTATTGGAGTGTTTAAAATGTTGGATATTAAGTTTAAAAAGGCAGAAGTATTAAAGGAAAAGCCCCAAAAGGGTCAACCCTTGGGCTTTGGCAAAATTTTCACCGATTATATGTTCACAATGCAGTACACCGAGGGCAAGGGATGGCACGACCCCGTTATTGAGCCTTATCACAATTTAACCCTTTCTCCCGCCGCAATGGTTTTTCACTACGGTCAGGAAATGTTTGAGGGTCTTAAGGCTTACAAGGGTGCAGACGGCAAGGTTTATCTTTTCCGCCCCGATATGAACGCAAAGCGTGCAAACCGCTCTAACGACCGTCTTTGCATCCCCCACATTCCCGAAGATGATTTTGTTCAGGCGGTATCTGAGCTTGTTAAGGTAGAACGTGACTGGATTCCCGAGGATGAGGGTACTTCGCTTTACATCCGTCCCTTTGTTATTGCTACTGATGATTTCTTAGGCGTTGCACCCTCTAAAACATATCTGTTTATGATTATTCTCTCCCCCAGCGGAGCCTACTATGCAAGCGGTCTTGCTCCCGTTGGCATTTGGATTGAGGATGAATATGTTCGTGCCGTTAAGGGTGGTACAGGCTTTGCAAAAACAGGCGGTAACTATGCCTCCAGCCTTATTGCTCAGGTTAAGGCACACGATGCAGGCTTCTCTCAGGTGCTTTGGCTCGACGGTGTTGAAAGAAAGTACATTGAAGAGGTTGGCGCAATGAACATCTTCTTTAAGATAAACGGCAAGGTTGTTACCCCCGCCATTAACGGAAGTATTTTACCCGGCGTTACCCGTGATTCGGTAATCAATCTTGTTAAATCTTGGGGCATTCCCGTTGAGGAACGCAAAATCTCGGTAGAGGAGCTTTTGGAGGCTCAGCACAACGGTACTCTTGAAGAGGTTTTTGGCACAGGTACTGCCGCAGTTATCTCCCCCGTTGGTAAGCTTCGCTATATGGACGAGGTTATGACCATTAAAGACGGTAATATCGGCGAACTCAGCCAAAAGATTTATGACACAATCACAGGCATACAGTGGGGCAAGCTTGATGACCCCTTTGGCTGGAGAATAGAGCTTTAGTTTTTTAATACCAAAATACAGTGGACGTGGTGTAGCTAATACCCGCGTCCGCTTTACTGTATTGCCTGAGCTGCCAAAATATGTTATAATTTTAAAAAACAAATCAAACAGAAGGTAAAGATTATGGTGAAATCATTCGGATATATTATAAATATAGGTGAGCAAATGCTTTTATCGGGTGCGGAGGTTCACCGCGTTGAAGAAAGTATAAGCCGTATGGGCTATGCTTTGGGTGCCGAAAGAGTAGATGTTTTTATCATCACAAGCAGTATGGTTGTTACCTTTCATTTAAAAAACGGAGAAACCTACACGCAGACCAGAAGAATAGTATCTGCAAGCACCGATTTTGAAAAACTACACCAACTGAACGAGTTATCCCGAAACATTTGTAGCGGTGATTTATCAGAAGCCGAAATAGAAAAACGATTAAAAAACATCTCCTCCCTTAAAAGATTTCCTGTTTGGGTGGAAATTATATGCTACTCAGTAATAGCAGGTGCCTTTACTCTGTTTTTTGGCGGAACTATTACGGAAAGTGTTTTTTCACTACTTATAGGTGCAATAGTAAGAACTGTCATTTATTTTTCTGAAAAGGTAATTTCAAACAAAGTTTTTTCCAAATTTATTTCATCTGCCGTAATTACCTTTTTGGCATTTTTGTTGGTAAACTTTAAGCTTATACCTGATGTAGATAAAACTATTATTGGAAATATAATGACCCTTATCCCAGGTATCGGTCTAACCAATGCACTAAGAGATTTATTTACAGGTGACAGCATTGCAGGACTTTTGCGATTTATAGAAGCCGTTTTAATTGCTCTTGCAATTGCGGCGGGCTACTTTATAGTTGCCGTTTTGGGAGGTGTCTAAGTATGACTAATACCGAAATTTTACAAGTTTTATCGGGCTTTATTGGCTCATTGGGCTTTGGAATTTTGTTTAATGTACGCTCTAAAAGGCTTATAATGGCAGCACTGGGCGGTTTGCTTTCTTGGTTTTTATTTATTGCTCTTAATAAAGTTATTTTAAATGAAGCGGTTTGTTATTTTTTAGTAGCCGCAGCTACATCCTTTTACGCTGAAATTTCAGCTAGAATTTTTAAAACTCCTACCACCGCCTTTATTACAACCTCTTTAATACCCCTTATACCAGGTAGCTCGCTTTATTATACAATGGCATCGGCTTTCAGCGGAAATTTAGAGCTTTTCGTGCAAAAGGCAATATCTACTCTGCAATTGGCATCGTCCTTGGCACTTGGAGTAATACTTTCGGCTGCCATCACAAAAATGTTTTTCAAAAGAACTAATATTAAAACAAAAACGGAGGGATAATTTTGTTTGATATAAAACTTGCTACCCATTTGGCAGAGCTTTCAAAAATAAGCTTCACCGAAAATGAGCTTAACAAAATCAGGGGAGAAATGGACAAAATTATAACACTTATGGACACCGTTTCTGATTTTGATTGTACGGAAAAATCTTCAACCAACCATACAGTAAGGCTTGACGAAATACGGCAGGATATTCCATTGCCCTCCACCCCCAGAAAAGATATTTTAAAAAATGCCTCCGAAAAAGATAAAAAGGCATTTACCGTTCCAAAGGTGGTGTAGCTATGAATTTAAAAGCAATTTTAAAAACCGCCACTATCACCGAGCTTAGTGCAGGACTTAAGAATAAAAATTTTTCATCTGTGGAACTGACCACCGCCTATTTAGAGCGTGCAAAAGCCTTAAATGATAAAACAAACGCCTTTATAACCATTGATGAGGAATTCGCATTAAAGTCAGCCGAAAAGGCCGACGAGCTGATTAACAAGGGCAAACAAAAGCCGCTCACAGGTATTCCGCTTTCGGTTAAGGATAATATTTGCACCGAAAATATTAAAACCACATGTGCCTCCAAAATGCTTGAGGACTTTACCCCATTTTATGATGCCACCGCAATTACCCGCCTTAAAAAGCAGGGTGCTGTCATTATAGGCAAAACAAATATGGATGAATTTGCAATGGGCAGTTCATCGGGAACATCCTACTTCGGTGGGGTGAAAAATCCTTATGATTTAACCCGTGTTTCGGGTGGCTCTTCGGGTGGCTCGGCTGCCGCCGTCTCTGCATCTATGTGCGTCGCCGCTTTGGGCTCAGATACGGGTGGCTCGGTGCGTCAACCCGCCGCGTTCTGCGGAATTACGGGTCTTAAACCCACCTACGGTGCCGTTTCGCGATATGGTCTTATTGCCTTTGCATCCTCCTTTGACCAAATCGGCACAATGGCTAAAACTGCCGAGGATTGCGGTATTTTGTTAAACGCTATCGCGGTCAAAGATGAGTTTGATGCCACCTGTCACACCGCCCCCTTTAAAAACTGTCTTAAAGATATGGAAAAAGGGGTTGAAAAGCTTAAAATAGGTCTTCCAAAGGAATTTTTTGGTGATGACATAAGCGGTGATGTAAAATCTGCCGTTTTTAACGCTGCCAAAACATTTGAGAAAATGGGTGCCGAAATAGTAGAGGTTTCTCTGCCCGATTTAAAATATGCCGTTGCAGCCTACTACCTCATTTCCTCTGCCGAAGCGGCAAGCAATCTTTCCCGATATGACGGTATTAAATACGGTCATCGCAGTAAAACGGGCAAATCCTATGAGGATATTATTAAAAATTCCCGTAGCGAGGGCTTTGGTGATGAGGTTAAACGCCGCATAATGCTTGGTAATTATGCACTTTCCAGCGGATATTACGAAGCCTATTATAATAGGGCAGTTAAAATCCGTCAAAAACTTAAAGCCGAGCTTGATGACATCTTTAAAGCTTGTGATTTTATTTTAACCCCCACCGCACCTACCACTGCGTATAAAATAGGCAGTTTTGATAAAAATCCCGTAAAAATGTACTCAGCAGATATTTGTACCGTTACGGCAAATATTGCGGGTCTGCCTGCAATTTCCACCACCTGCGGATATGACAAAAAAGGTCTTCCCATTGGTATGAGCCTTATGGGTAAAGCCTTTTCAGAGGCCACCCTTATAAGGGCTGCAAGTACCTTTGAAAAGGTCTTTGAAAGAAGGGAGGCACAGCTATGAAATACCAAACCGTAATAGGACTTGAAATCCACGCCGAGCTTCTGACCCATTCCAAGGTTTTTTGCAGCTGCTCTGCAGAATTTGGCGGTGAGGAAAACATAAGAGTTTGCCCCCGTTGTTCAGGTATGCCGGGCTCTTTGCCTCTTTTCAACCGCGGTGCTGCCGAGCTTGCCGTAAAGGCGGGCTTAGCCCTTAACTGCAAAATAAACAATTTCAGTGCCTTTGACCGTAAAAACTATTTCTATCCCGACCTGCCAAAGGCATACCAAATAACCCAATTTAATCACCCAATTTGCTCTGACGGATATGTGGATATAGGCACCAAAAAAATCAGAATTAACCGTATTCATATTGAGGAGGATGCAGGCAAGCTTATACACGATGAAAAACGCAAAATCTCTCTTGCCGATTACAACCGTTGCGGCATCCCCCTTATTGAAATTGTAACCGAGCCTGACATCCGTTCAGCCGAGGAGGCAAAAGCATTTACAGCCGAGGTTGCACTCGCCCTTAAATACGCAGGCGTGTGCGATGCAAAAATGGAGCAAGGCTCACTTCGCTGTGATGTTAACATCTCCATTATGCCTGAATCAAGCAAGGTTTTCGGTACCCGTACCGAAATAAAAAATCTTAACTCACTCCGTTCAATCGGCAGGGCGATTGAGTATGAATTTTCCCGTCAAAAAAAGCTTTTAGAAAGCGGAGAAAGGGTAATTCAGCAAACACTTCATTGGAACGATGCCACCGGTGTTACCACGGCACTTCGCTCTAAGGAAGAGGCACACGATTACCGCTACTTCCCCGAGCCCGATATACCCCCTATGTTTATAACAGATGAGGAGATAAATACTATTTCAAAGGCTATGCCCGAAATGCCCTCAGCCCGAAAGGCTAGATATTTGAGCTTGGGGCTAAGCGATGCCGATGCCTCTCTGCTTATTGCCGATAAGGCTCTGTCCGATTTTTTTGATTTAGCGGTAAAAAGCTACCAAAATCCCAAGTCGGTTGCCTCTATGATAATTGTGGAGTTTCTTCGCCATATAAACGATTCGGGATTTTCGGTAGAAGAGATTGCACTTCCCCCCGCAGACCTTGCCCAGCTTTGCAAAATGGCAGATGAGGGTACCGTATCCCGCTCGGCGGCAAAGGATATTTTAAAGCAGATGCTCAAAACATTGGAAGATCCTATGGAAATTGCCAAAAAAGAAAATATGCTTATGAGCAATGATACCTCGGCAGTAGAAAAAACGGCAGATGAAATTTTAGCCGCAAATCCAAAGGCTGTTGAGGAATATAGGGGTGGCAGTGCAAAGGTTTTTGGATTTCTTATGGGTCAGATGTGCCGTACCCTTGGTAAATCCGCCAACCCTGCCATAATCAAAAAGATATTAGAGGAAAAGCTTAATTCCTAATAAGATAACCAAATAAAAAGCTCAAAAGTTATACAAAATGCGAATAAACTTTAAGTTTGTTCGCATTTTTTATGTTTATTCCCCCAAAAATAAAAAAAACTAAAAAAAGGCTTTTAAATTCTGACAAAAAGTGGTATAATAAATTGCTACCGTAAATCGGTATAACTAAATTTTTGTAAATTTATTTAGGAGGTAATCTCAAATGAGCAAAAAGTTTGTTTATCTTTTCAAAGAGGGCGACGCTTCCATGCGTGAGCTTCTCGGCGGTAAAGGTGCCAACCTTGCAGAGATGACCAAAATCGGTCTTCCTGTTCCCCAGGGCTTTACCGTAACCACTGAGGCTTGTACTCAGTACTATGAGGACGGCAGAAAAATCAATGATGATATTCAAAGCCAAATCATGGAATACATTGACAAAATGCAAGAAATCACCGGCAAAAAGTTCGGCGATAAGGAAAATCCCCTTCTCGTTTCTGTTCGTTCCGGTGCAAGAGCTTCTATGCCCGGTATGATGGATACCATCCTTAACCTCGGTCTTAATGAGGAAGTTGTTGAAACCATGGCAACACAGTCCGGCAACGCACGTTGGGCTTATGACTGCTACCGTCGTTTCATTCAGATGTACTCTGACGTTGTTATGGAAGTTGGTAAGAAGTATTTCGAAGAGCTTATCGACGAAATGAAG
>JAGARD010000072.1 GCA_017622415.1 Clostridia bacterium
CTTTAGTTACAATAAGCTTGAACAACTTTATTGTACCAAATAGGTGATGTTTTTGGTATAACCTTTGTTTCCCACCCGCACAGCGGGTGGTTTTTTGTTGCGTGTAACAACACGCAACTGTCTAAAGACACTAATAAAAATATGCACCCCAAAAAGTTGAACCTTTTTGGGGTGCATATCATACTTAATTTATTTAATCGCCTTGGTTTTCCATTTGCCGCGGGCAAAGAAAATTGCCGTAAGAAGTGCTCCTATTACCCATGAGCAAAGAAGTGAAATCTGTATACATTCTTTTCTGCCGTTGGGTAAAGCCTCGGTAGCTGTTAAAAAAGAAATTCCATAAGCAAGCGGAACTCGCACCGCAACGGTGGTTATAAGGGAAATCCACATAGGTGTCATAGTATCACCTGCACCACGCATTATACCCGAAAGGCTCTGAGTTACTGCCATTGCTATATAACCTACGGCAAGAATAACCATAAGTCTGGCAGCGAGATTTACGAGTTCAGTTGTTTCGGTAAAAACTCCCATAAGATGCTTACCGAAAATAAGTATTATGCCTGTTATGACGGTAGAGCATCCAACCGCCATAAGAGTACCCTGCTTTGCTCCTTTAGAAACTCTGTCATAAAGACCTGCTCCAACATTCTGACCCGCATAGGTAGTAAGTGCCGTACCAAAGGAAAAGTTTGGCATCATAGCAAAGCCGTCAACACGCATAATAATTACATTAGCGGCTATAAATTGCTCTCCAAACTGATTGGTAAGGGACTGAACAATTATCATAGCAGAGGAAATTATTGCCTGTGTAAGACCCGAGGGAAGACCTAGCTTAACCAAAGTTTTAATATATTTACCCACGGGCTTTAAGTATTTAAAGCCAAAATCGAAATGCTCTCTCATACGGGCTAGCTTTATAAGGCAAAGCACCGATGAAATAAACTGTGCAATAATAGTTGCAAGGGCAACGCCTGCAACATCCATTTTAAGCACCGCAACAAAGTAAATATCCAAAACAATGTTAATAACAGTTGCAATCAGCAAATAAACAAGTGACGAAAAGGAGTCGCCAAGTCCCCTTAATATACCGCTTAAAATATTGTAATAAGCCATACCCGCTATACCTATAAGGGAAATCATAAGATATTCATAACACCACTGAAGTATGTTTGCTGGGGTGTTAAGGGCAATAAGTATTTGCCTTAGAAACGGAGCTGCAATGACTATAAGGCCAACCGAGGCAATAGCGGTTGCGGTAATACAGTTGCCAACAGTAATTGATAGCCCTTTGCGGTTTTTAGCACCAAAATACTGTGCAACCATAACGCTTGCACCAGCCGAAATTCCTATAAAAAGCACAAGCAACATATTAAGTATGGGAAGTGAACTGCCAACCGCAGCAATGGCATTATCGCCGTGTGTTGCATATCTGCCCACCACAATTGTATCTACCGTGCTGTAAAACTGCTGTGCAATATTACCTATAAGCATTGGCAAAGTAAACTGCAAAATTTTCTTCCATGGGGTACCGACCGTCATATCGACCGTACCTGTTAAATTCTTAGCCAAAACAAAGCCTCATTTCATTAAAAACATCAACAGAGTTAAGTATAACACAAAATAATTTTTTAAACAATATTTTTTTACAAAAAAACTGCACAAAAACACTTGACAAATAAAGATAAAAGATATATAATTTTAGAAAGTTTTATATTTTCAAAATGCTTTGACGGGGCAAAAGAAAACTTAAAGTAGCCTTCAGAGAGCCGACGGTTGGTGTAAGTCGGCGGTGATTATTTTTTCAAGCTCTCCCCCGAGCAGTTGACTGAAGCCTTTTAGGTGGTAGGAAGAACGGTCCATTCCCGTTACAGAATGTACGATAACACGGAGCTTTTTAACGCTTCCGTAAGTCGGATTGAGTGAATAAATTACAAAAGCTTTAATTTTAAATAGCCTTTGTTAATTGTTAATTAGAGTGGTACCGCGGTTAACGCCGTCTCTTACGAAAGTAAGGGGCGGATTTTTATTTATCATTCGTATAAATCTCATCCGCAAAATTTAATTTTGAAAGGATTTTACGCAATATGAAAAACGTAAACAAGTACAAAGCACAAATATACAGCCCCCCCGTGTGCAGTATGAACTGGGTTAAAAAGGAAAAGGTAGAAAAAGCGCCTATCTGGTGCTCGGTTGACCTTCGCGACGGTAATCAGGCATTAATGATTCCTATGAGCTTAGAGGAAAAGCTTGATTTCTTTAAAAAGCTGGTTGAGGTTGGCTTTAAGGAAATAGAGGTTGGCTTCCCTGCCGCAAGTGAAACCGAATACACTTTTTTACGCACACTTATTGAGCAAAATCTTATCCCCGACGATGTAACAGTTCAGGTTTTAACTCAGTCGAGAGAGCATATTATAAGAAAAACCTTTGAAAGCCTTAAGGGTTGTAAAAATGCAATAGTTCATCTTTACAATTCCACCTCTGTTGCACAGCGAGAGCAGGTTTTCAAAAAACCTAAGAATGAAATTATTGATATTGCCGTTAAGGGTGCAAAGCTTTTTAACGAAATTGCCGAGGAACTAGGCGTAAGCTTCCGCTATGAATATTCGCCAGAATCCTTTACAGGCACCGAGCCTGAATTTGCTCTTGAAATTTGCAACGCCGTTCTTGATGTATGGAAGCCCACCGCCGACCGCAAGGCAATAATAAATCTCCCTGTAACGGTTGAAATGGCATCTCCCCACATATACGCAAATCAAGTGGAATATATGTGTGAAAACCTTAAGTATCGCGAGAATGTTGTGGTATCACTTCATCCTCATAATGATAGAGGCTGTGCTGTTGCAGACTGCGAGCTTGGACTTTTAGCGGGTGCCGACCGTATTGAGGGTACCCTTTTTGGTAACGGTGAGCGAACAGGTAACGCCGATATTATAACGGTTGCTATGAATATGTTCTCACACGGTGTTGACCCCAAGCTTGATTTTACCGACATTCCTTCCATTGCCGAGCTTTACGAAAGAGTTACACGTATGCAGGTTTATGACCGCTCGCCTTACAGCGGTAAGCTGGTATTTGCCGCATTCTCAGGCTCGCATCAGGACGCCATTGCAAAGGGTATGAAATTTAGAGAAGAGAAAAACTGCGAGCATTGGACAGTTCCATATCTCCCCATTGACCCAACAGACGTTGGCAGAATGTACGAAACCGACGTTATTCGCATTAACTCTCAGTCGGGCAAGGGCGGTATTGGCTACCTATTAGAGCACAACTATGGCTACAATCTACCTCCCAAAATGCGTGAGACAGTCAGCTATCTTATTAAGGACATTTCCGACCACAAGCACGACGAGCTCTCCCCCGCACAGGTGCACTCAGCATTTAAAGAAAACTTTGTTAACGTTCGTCACAACATTGACTGCACAAAGGTTATTTTTGATAAAGAGGGTGATGTTTTCACCGCTACTATGACCATTGTACTTCACGGCGAAGAAAAAATCATTTCTGCTTCGGGTAACGGACGTCTTGATGCCTGTGCAGGTGCTCTTAAAAAGGAGCTTAATATGGAGTTCAGCGACCTTACCTACACCGAGCACGCATTGGAGCGAGGTACAACCTCTAAGGCGGTTGCCTATGTTAGCATTAAAGGCAACGACGGTACCATTCATTGGGGTGCAGGCGTTCACAATGACATTATTTACGCAACGATTAACGCTCTGATAAGTGCAATCAACCGCGATATTGACTATTCAAAATAAAGGTGGAATAAATTATGTCTATGACAATGACACAAAAAATTCTTGCCGCTCACGCAGGGCTTGACAGCGTAGAGGCAGGTCAGCTTATTAAGGTTAAGCTGAATTTAGTGCTGGGTAACGACATTACCTCTCCCGTAGCAATAAACGAATTTAAAAAGTCAGGCTTCTCTAAGGTTTTTAACAAGGATAAAATCGCCCTTGTAATGGACCATTTTGTACCAAACAAGGATATTAAAGCCGCCGAACAGGCAAAGCAGTGCCGCAACTTTTCATGCGAGCAAGAAATTACCCATTTTTACGATGCAGGCGATATGGGTATTGAACATGCACTGCTCCCCGAAAAGGGTCTTGTAGTACCGGGTGATGTTGTTATCGGTGCCGACTCCCACACCTGTACATACGGTGCTTTAGGTGCATTTTCCACAGGTGTAGGCTCTACAGATATGGCAGCAGGTATGGCAACGGGTGAAGCTTGGTTTAAGGTTCCCTCTGCAATTAAGTTCAACCTTACGGGTAAGCTTTCAAAATACGTTTCAGGTAAGGACGTTATCTTACACATTATTGGTATGATTGGTGTTGACGGTGCACTTTATAAATCAATGGAATTTACGGGCGAGGGCCTTTCCTCCCTTTCTGTTGATGACCGTCTGTGTATGGCAAATATGGCTATTGAAGCAGGTGCTAAAAACGGAATTTTCGAGGTTGACGAGCAAACTATTTCTTATGTTAAAGAGCGTTCCAACCGCGATTTTGAAATATTCAAGGCTGATGCAGATGCCGAATATGATGAGGTTTATGATATAGATTTATCTAAAATCACTTCAACCGTTGCCTGTCCTCATCTTCCCGAAAATACCAAACCCACCAATGAGCTTGCAGATATTAAAATCGACCAAGCGGTTATAGGTAGCTGTACAAACGGCAGACTTTCCGACCTTGCCGCCGCCGCAGAAATTATGAAGGGTAAGCACATCGCAAAGGGCGTACGCTGTATTGTTATTCCCGCAACACAAAAAATCTACAAGGAAGCTATGAAATTAGGCTACCTTGAAACCTTTATTGATGCAGGCTGTGTTGTTTCTACTCCCACCTGCGGTCCCTGTCTTGGTGGATATATGGGAATTTTGGCAGAAGATGAGGTTGCTATTGCAACTACCAACCGCAACTTTGTGGGCAGAATGGGTCACGTAACCTCTAAAATTTATCTTTCCAGCCCCGCAGTTGCCGCTGCAAGTGCTCTTACAGGCTACATAACCGACCCCGAAAAGGAGAATTAAAATGAAAGCACAAGGAACAGTACATAAGTACGGAAATAACATTGACACCGACGTTATTATACCTGCAAGGTATCTTAACACCGCCAATCACAAGGAGCTTGCCGCTCACTGTATGGAGGATATTGATAAGGACTTTGTAAACAAGGTTGAGGCGGGCGACATTATGGTAGGCGGTGCAAACTTTGGTTGTGGCTCTTCGCGTGAGCACGCTCCTATTGCCATTAAGGAATCGGGTATTTCCTGTGTAATTGCAAAAACCTTTGCCCGCATTTTCTACCGCAATGCAATTAACATTGGTCTTCCTATTTTGGAATGTCCCGCCGCAAGTGATGGCATTGAAGCGGGCGACGAGGTTGTAATTGACTTTGACTCAGGCGTTATTGAAAATAAAACTAAGGGCGAAAGCTACAAGGCACAGCCTTTCCCCGATTTTATCAAGGAAATTATCCGCAAGGGCGGGTTATTAAATTCACTTAAATAAAGGAAAATAGTTATGAACAAAAATATTGCAGTACTCAGGGGCGACGGAATCGGCCCCGAAATAGTAAATGAAGCCATTAAGGCTCTTGATAAAATTGCCGAAATTTACGGTCACACCTTTAATTACAGCGATGTAGATATTGGCGGTTGCTCGATTGATAAATTCGGCGTACCCATCACCGATGAGGGTATGAATATTTGCAAAAACAGTGACAGCGTTCTGCTTGGTGCGGTAGGGGGTCCCAAATGGGATAATTGCCCACCCGAAATCCGCCCCGAAAAGGCACTTTTAGCCGTTCGCAAGGAATTAGGACTTTTTGCAAATCTTCGTCCCACCTGCCTGTTTTTACAGCTTGCAAACGCATCACCTTTAAAACAGGAAATCGTTGGAAACGGAATAGACCTTATGATAGTTCGCGAGCTTACAGGCGGTATTTACTTCGGAAAACGCTTTACTGAAGAAAAAAACGGTGAGCTTGAAGCCACCGACTATATGACCTATGCCGAAAGTGAAATCGAGCGTATTGGTAGGGTTGCTTTTGACTCGGCTATGAAGCGTAGAAAAAAATTAGCCTCGGTAGATAAGGCAAACGTGCTTGATTCTTCTAGACTTTGGAGAAAGACAATGCATAAATTAGCCGAAGAATATCCCGAGGTTGAATACAGCGACATTTTGGTAGACAATACCGCGATGCAGCTTATTAAAAATCCCTCTCAGTTTGACGTGCTTGTTACCGAGAATATGTTTGGTGACATTCTTTCGGACGAAGCTAGTATGCTTACAGGCTCAATCGGTATGATGCCCTCTGCAAGCCTTTCCTCCACAACACTTGGTATGTACGAGCCCATTCACGGCTCTGCTCCCGACATTGCAGGAATGGACATCGCAAATCCCCTTGGCACCATTCTTTCTGCCGCTCTGATGCTTCGCTACTCCTTTAATATGGCAAAGGAAGCCGATGCAATTGAGACTGCCGTTAACGCAGTCTTGGATGAAGGCTACCGCACAGGCGATATTTATGAGGAAGGCACCAAAAAGGTTGGATGCAAGGAAATGGGCGACCTTGTAATGCAAAGAATTAAATAAAATTTAAATATAAGTAAAAAACGCTTAAAATGTAAAGGCGACGATAAAGCTTAAGCTCAAGCTTTATCGCCGCCTTTTATATGCAAAAATTACTCTTTGAAATTAAAATCAAGACCTACGAAGTTAAGGGCAGATTGATAGTCGTTTATGTTCTCTGTAGATAAAATTTTTAATCTTCGTTGATTATATTTTATTGAGCCTTTTCTAATAAATATAGCTTCAAACCAACGTACCACCCACATAAACGGCAATAAAATAGGAGCTTTTTTAAGAACTTCATATCTTTCTTTCATTGAACTGTAAGGCAGAAAAATTGTATCAATAATTCTTTTTGCTCTTGTTTTTTGTGATGTGCCCAAGCTTTTTGATGATTTTACAGCCGCAGAAAGCAAATGTGCCTCGTGCGTTCCATAAACTCCGCTACCGAAAATTATTTGAGTAATAAACTCAGTTTGCTCATTAGCTTTTCCACTATTAAACCAATTTTCTAAGGTTTTCATAGTGTTTTCATAGAACACATCTAACTGAAGCTTTTTAAGCTCGGACAAAATATAATCGTTGTCGAGCTTTGGATTATTAATTTTATAAACCCACAAATCTACAATATGCTTTATTCCAACACCCGCATCGCGATAATGCTTGGCATAGTGAGTAAAGTTATAAATCATTTCATCCTCAGCTGACATTTCATAGCAAGTGTTATCCTTTAAACTTGGCTGTGCTAAACGCCATCCGTCACCATAATACTCATAATAATCCTTATTGTAGGACGGTATAAGGCGTTTGTGCAGTTCTATGACAACATTCTTTTTATTCCATGCAAACTCGTGATCGCTTTCGTACTCACCGCCATAACCCAATTCAAGCATAATAGGCTTGATGTTATCATATTGTTCAGTGCGTATAAAAATATCGGCATCACTCATTGTACGCATCTCAGGCTTGGGATACAACTTTTTAAGCAAGGTGCCTTTAAGGGGCAAATAATCTATTTTATTTTCCTCAAATGCCTTAAATAAACTGTTTATTTCAAAATTTTGTCGCTCGCTTAACGCCATCAGCTGACAGGTAAGCATAAAAAGGTTTTGCATAACGGGTAAAGCTTCCGATATTCCACAATTTAAGGCACCATAATAAAACAAAGCAATAATTTGGTGCTTTTTAGCAACCCTCGCCGCCGCTTCAATATCAAAATCCTCAGGCAATGTGTATTTTTCTCCAGTAAGAGCACTTTTAATAAGCAAAATTATGCCCGTTTTTTGAGAATCCATCATCTACTTATTTTCCTTCCATAACTCAAGCTCGTTTTGAATGTATAACAAAGAAAGAAGCTTCTGTTTCACCTGCTCAACATTCAAAAGCTCGGTGTTATTTGAATTAAACTCGGTTAAAATGTTACGCTCAGCATTTCCATCTTTAAAATATTTATCGTAATTAAGGCCTCGATTATCTGCAGGAACGCGATAAAAATCACCCATATCAACTGCGTTTGCACATTCCTCATTGGTAAGCAGGGTTTCATAAAGCTTTTCACCGTGACGAATACCAATAACCTTGATTTCGGTATTAGGATTAAACAGCTCGGTAACAGCCTTTGCAAGAGTTTCAATAGTGCAGGCAGGAGCTTTTTGAACTAAAATATCGCCGTTGACACCGTTTTCAAAGGCAAAGAGTACCAAATCAACAGCCTCATCAAGGCTCATAACAAAACGGGTCATTGAAGGCTCAGTAATGGTAATGGGATTGCCCTGCTTAATCTGGTCAATCCAAAGGGGAATGACGCTTCCTCTGGAGCACATTACATTTCCGTAACGGGTACAACAAATTTTAGTTTTGTCGGTAGTTCTGGCTTTAGCCACCGAAACACGCTCCTCTAATGCCTTGGTGATGCCCATTGCGTTCACGGGATAGGCGGCTTTATCGGTAGAAAGACAAATTACGCTCTCAACCCCTGCCTCAATAGCGGCAGTTAAAACATTATCGGTGCCAATAACATTGGTGCGAACTGCCTCCATAGGAAAAAACTCACAGGAGGGAACCTGTTTTAATGCGGCGGCATGGAAAATGTAGTCCACACCGTGCATAGCCGAGCGAACCGACTCTAAATTCCTTACATCACCGATGTAGAATTTAATTTTTTCAGCAACCTCAGGCATTCTTGCCTGAAACTCGTGACGCATATCATCCTGCTTTTTCTCATCACGAGAAAAAATGCGAATTTCACCAATATCGGTCTTTAAAAAGCGGTTTAATACCGCATTACCAAACGACCCTGTTCCACCTGTGATGAGTAGGGTTTTGTTTTTGAATAATGACATAATTTTTCCTCACTTTTTCCGTTTATTTGCTGTTTCTTATCTGCAGCGTATCCATTGATACAGTTTGCTCTGAACAATTTTGCTTTTTAGTGAATTTTTTCTAATTACCCTCTCGTTTTGGGTGTGTTTTACAGCGTAGCAGAATCCCTTATATCGGAGATTTTTCTCGAATTTTTTTCGATCTGAGTGGGGCACAGAAGGATGATGCAAGTTTTCTTGGTTGCCATTCAGGCCCTCTTTGATTTCTCTTTCCTCGCAGACGATTTCTGTGTGACAGTCACGGAAAAACTGCTCGCCTTTTTCTGTATTAATCAAAACCAGCGATATTCTTCCGTCAAATTGTTTTTTAAGCGAGGAACGGTCAATTCCCCAAAAGTCACCAAGAGTTATGTCGGAAATTCTTTCTTCCCTAGCATAGTCGCATTGATAGCAATTATCCCGATAGGACAGCGACGTTAAGAAAGCTTTGAAATAACGATCGAGCATTGCCTGTTTCTCATATAGTTTTGTATCTCCGCAAGATGCCATAAGAACAAAGCTAGTACCTTTACGGAATATCAGCTTATCCCAATCGGCGGCGTGGATGTTATTCATGTGCTCCTCTAGGTATTTAAGCGGTGGAGTTCCGTGGCAAACCAAATCGACGGTAACTAAATTGTCATAGGGAGTTAGCAAAAACCGTTCTAAGCCAGCAATTTGACAAGGCGTCCCAAAGAAGCATACTATCTTTTTGTTCTTCAGATCTTCTCTTACGGAACGGTAAATCATACCGATTGTACTTTGGACATATTTCGAGCCTTGCAAAAGCTTGGCCGATTCCATATTATCCACCCGAATATGCCGAACATCCCCATAAACCGCCGCAGCACCGTATACAACTCCGCCGCTTCGTATTACCTGTCGGGTAATTACAGCAGCCATACCGCCGGAAGATGAGTTTTCCTGATCGGCTTTATCAAGGCTTGTTGCTGCAAATACTTTTTTGACCTGAAACGGTTCCAGTTTGTTTAAAACCGGACAGTTTTTTTTGCACAGGTTACAGTGACAGCACTTTGCTTCATCAACGATCGGTATTGTTTTTAGCAAGCTATCGTAACCGACAGAAATTGCATTGTTAGGACACAGGTTCATACAGGCAAAACAACCTGTGCATTTTTGTTCATCACAGATTATCATTTGCTCCCCCTTTTTAAGATGCGATCCAGTTTTAACATTGTCAGCACTTTTTTCTTCTCAACCATTGTAAATGTAATCAAAAATACCACAAGATATCCGACGATGCCGATTACAAAAATGGATGTCAAAAAAGAAACCCAGGTGTCGATGATCAAAACTTTTTTTGTCAGATAAAACAGCACAAAGACGACAACAGAGGTTACGATGCTCTTAATTAATTGCTTAAAAAATGTATATTTGTGGATTTCCAAAATATAGGCACAATATATAGGAGTCACAATCAAATAGCGGACAGAAACAAATACACTGCTGGTTGCCGCAATAACCATCAATGGGTTCAAATCTGTGGCCAACAATAAAACAATTTCTGTTACAATACTCATTACACTAAAGGCAAATGTAATCAATACAGAATCCCGAATTTTGTTCGTCAACACATTAATATAATACAGTCCTTGCACATATGCATCAAACAAGCAAGGCAAAACAGTCAATACTGAAAGCAACTGAATTGTCGCAATTTCGTTTGAACTATGGTTTGGTAACCAAAGTGCATAAAAATTGTCGCCGAATACAACAAAACCAATCAACGGAACCACCATAACAAAGGTTAAAAACTTCATAGTAAAATTGAGGTGTTGCACCAATTCATCTTTTTGCTCTTTAACATAGAGCCTCGCCAGGCTGGGGTTAAATATATTGGCCAGCAATGCCGGAATCTGATTCAAAACAACAGGGATCTGCTTCGCAATAGAAAAAAGACCCGTTGAAATTGTGTCCACAAAAATATTTGTTATAAACAAATCCAAGCCAGTTTGCAGAATCTTATTCAAACTTTGAAAGCTAACCCAAATACCGCTTTTTATCAGCTCAACAACCTTTTTAAATGAAAAATAGGTCCGTTTTATGGAGATGCCAGGAAGTATTTTACGAGTTATAAGCAACTCGATAACCAAAACAATAAAGCCAGACACTACACCACCCAAAGAGTAGCTCAATACTCTTGGCGTAAAAAAGGTAAAAAGCACAAGCAAAAGAACAATTCGTACAATTCCTGCTACTACTTGTGCAAAGGAATTGAGATATAATTTATTTTTAATAAAAGCAGCAACGCCCCATACAACACTCAATAGCGAAATGGAACTGCTGACCGCTGCCAGTACAAAGGCAATTTTTACATCCACCACTAAATGCTCGGGAATATGAATCAACGCTTCTAGCTTTACACTCAGTAAAATCGAAAGGACAAAAATTGAAATGCCCAACACAACATTGGAAAAGAAAACGGAAGTGAAATACTCATTTGTTTCCTTTTTGTCATCTTTCAGATATGATATGGTAATGTATCTTCCTGCCAGTGCATTGAGCGAGGTGGTCAAAACAGAAAGATAGCTTATTAAATTATTGATTATACCTATATATCCATAGGCTTCTGTTCCCAGTGCATCAACTATACAGGGGGTCAAAAATAAGCCGATCACCATATTGATAATAAACACCAATACCTGACCAAGTAAATTCAAAGTGAAATTTTTACGATTTGTATCCATACTCATTCCATTTCTAACAACTAAGCCCTGCAATTTTCTTCCAGATAGCGGAGGGCTTTTTTTCGTTCTTCATTTCGAATCTTATCGACTTTGGAATAGTCTATCTCTTTTTTCAGTATCTGAGGTATATCAGAAACATTCTCAATGATGTGATCCGTTAAATCCAAGCGTTGCAACAAATCTAGCAATTTTTCTGCATTGGTGGATCCAGTATCCGATTTTTTTCGACAAAAAACAGCAAAGGGCTTGTGGTAAATAACAGAAAAGATGATACCGTGGAATGTATCTGTAATCACATATTCGGCATCTTTAATATAGGACAAAATATTTTTTGGGCTACATTGCAGCACTTCATCGCAAAATGGCTGTACATCCATAATTGAGACGGTTTTTAAGCCCATTGCATGAACTTGCTTTTGAATTTCTTCACCCTCCGTCTCGGAAAACCTTCCTCTGTAACCATAAACGGCAACATATCTGCCGGTGGTTTTTACCGGTTCCCATTCCATTTCTTCCACCCCGCCAATAAGCACTGGGTCGAAGTGAATGTGGGGTGCAGTTTTGATTAAGGTTTCAACAATGGAAAACGAATTCTGATCTCTTACCGAAATAGCGAAGAAATTCTTCAAATTAGCCTTCACAATGTCCGATACCTGATATTGTTCCAGTCTTGGCAATGTAGTATTACCGAAGGAAGCGGCATAACTGATGACCCGTTTTGCCCGATTGTTCTTTCCAAACAACTCCATAGAAAAGCCAACGGTCTTACCGTTTTGCAAACAGTTGAAAACCTCATCACTTCCGATCACCAAAACATCCACCTTGGTATGGAACCGATATTTTTCATCCATGTTGAGCATCCCATAACAGGCTTTGTATTTCTCACATAAATCTCCCGGTTTGATACGGCGAGACAATACTTTTTTGACGATAGGTATATGCTCCGTCTTAAACTTTACGTATCTTAAAGTGGAATGCAACCGAGCATTCCTATCCTTGCGTTTGCTAACAATCGGCTCGGCAACATAATCAACAAAAACAACGGTGTGCCCTAATTTTTCTAGGATCCTTTTTAAGGATAATGCTTGCATGAACGAACCATAGTTGAGAATTCGTTGCATGGACATAATGCCTATTTTCATAGTTTCCTCTCCCTTTATAAATGTCGGCACAAAAAGATGTCGCTGTATATCTCAAAGGCTCATTTCATCCAAACGAGAAATGTAATCCCCGTGTTCAAAGCCACTCTTTTATGTGTTGAACGGGTTTATATACTTTGTTATAGAGAAAATAATTCTTTTTCAAAAACAACTTTATCCTCTCTCTTTTGCATAAGAGGTCACCAAGTCTGGTACAAGTTTTAAGTCTGTCACACAAATTTTTTTCAATATCTTTATGATGCTTGGATGTACTCTTAGCAAGAAGTGTTAGTATGTGCGAACAACCAATGTATTTGAAATACGAAAACGCATCAGAAAGGGTTGTGTATTTTTCTGAGAAAAAAAGCTCCATCTCATCAATATTTTTAAGAATATCCAGAGTTTTGGCGTTAAAAGTGGAAGTAGTTATACTTCCTTGCCGATGGAAATAATTATAAAATGGTTTGTCAACGAGAACAATTTCCCCAGCGAAATCCATAATTTTATACATAACCGCAACATCTTCACTGATTCTGCCAAGCGGGAAACGAAAATGATCCCAAATAGTTCTATGAAACAGTTTGTCGCAGGCGGCCGAATCCAAATTATCCCAAAGTAGAATTCTTCTAATTGCTTCACGACTGCAAATCACTTCGTTTTTCTTATGACACAACCCTACTGTCTTTACCCCATCGGTCACATCGTTTCGTCCGCAACAAGCAAGTAAGACAGATGGTGCTTCATTTATTGCAGCAAGCATGGTTGAATACATTCCCTGCTCAATCCAATCATCGGAGTCAATAAAGCTGATGTATTCTCCCTTGCACACATCCAAACCCGCATTACGTGCAGAAGACAATCCACCGTTTTCCTTGTGGATTACAACAATTCTATCATCTTTTTCTGCCAGCTGATCACAGATTTGGCCGCTCTGATCCTTAGATCCATCATCAATCAAAATGATTTCCAAATTGCTGTAATCTTGATTTGCCACAGACTCTACACAACGGCAAAGATATGACTCTACATTGTAAACTGGAATGACGACAGAAATCAACGGTTGTTTATTGTTCATATAACTTCACATACTCCATAAATCGCTCCTGCATAGAAAAATTCTTTGCTTTTTCCAGACATGCCTCCTGCGAGAAAGGTCTATCTTCAAAAATATGCAGAATTTCATGTTTTATACTATCAATATCATTTTGCAAAACGACTACTCCGCAAGTATCGTCGATTATTTCGGGGCTTCCGCCCGTATTAAAAGTTAATACAGGAGTACCGCAAGCAAGAGCCTCCATATTAACTGTAGGGTAAGTATCTTCCCTTGTAGGATTTACAAACAAATCTGCCGCAGTATAAATTTCAGCTAGTTCTTGCTGGTTGGCCGTTCTATGAATCGAAATAAAATTTTCAGGTAACTCTTTATCAATAGTATCGTTGGTCCCCACCAATACTATTTGAAATTTATCATCGAGCATTTTAGAGAGAGAAATAAAAACATCAATACCCTTTCTTTTTCCCCACGAATTAGCCACACCTAAAATAATATATTTGTTTTGAATGCTATACTTTTCCCTGAAGTCACTTTCGGTTGGTTTAAATATATTTAAATCTATTCCATTATTGATAACCTTAACTGGATATTCTTTTAAATAAGATTGTTTAACTAAATCTGCTAACCACTTTGACGGAGTTACAATTGTTAAATCTTTAACTCCTGTAAAAGCCTGCTTTTTCTTAATCCAATTTTTGCGGCTTCTATCAAACCAAACACTAGCAGGATAACTCCTTCTATCATATACACAATTACTACATCCCGTTTTCCATTTTTCGCAACCTGTCAACTGAAAATGGGGACATCTGCCAGTAAAGCTCCAACAATCGTGCAATGTCCATACAACACGAATATTATGCTTTTTTATGTATTTAAAAAGCATAATGTAATTTATATAATAACCGTGTAAGTTATGAACATGAATGATATCTGGCTGAATTTTATCTATTTTTTTCAAAAGCCTTTTGGTAACTATATATGAAGTGCTTAATTCATTTCCTAAAAAAAAACCTTTTATTTGATTAACTGTGTATTCAAATTTATTATCAATATAAAAATGAATATATGTATTAGGATTTTTAGAAGCACGCAAAGAAGAAAATGTGTAACTATGCATTTTTAAATCATGTGCAACTCTTCCAATTTGCAACATTATTTTTCCTGTACTACCTGAATCATATGCATTTATCTGAACTAGAGTCATTTTTTACCTCTCCATCATCCGCTAACATTAAATTCCAATTTTCCACTCTCGCTTTTTTTGGGATAATGATATCTCTGTTTTCAAAAACATTAAAACATACAACAGAGCCGAAAGAATCAAATTTTCATTTGAAGTCATTAAAAATATTGCTATAAATAAACATACTGTAGAAAAAGTTGTTGCGGAAATTTGCCTACAAAATCCATACAACCTTTTCCAAAGATACCCCGCCACAAAAATGCCAAAATAAGAGGCATAACCTAAAAGTGTGTTAGTATTACCCTCTGTTGCGTATCCGTTTAGAGCCTGAATTGTTTCCGCCCTAAGTTCACCTTGTAGGGTAGGATCGGCCCCAAAAAGCGGATATTGAATTGCCATTTTAATATTTGCCACAGCAGAACCTATTCTAAAACCTCTTGATAATCCATCGTCATTTTTACCCAATATCTTATTAATAATTTCATCAAACATTCCAGTTTGCAAAAGTAATATGCCTAAAAACAAAAAAACAATAACATAAATGTAGGGTTTTACGTTTTTTCTATCTTTACTATTTAAAACATAAGCCAAAAAAATAAAAGGTAATGGTAATATTGCTGCACCAGACATTGTGGTTAAAAGTGTAACAATAAATAATACTACATCATACTTCATTTTTTTATCTTCTTTGTGAAACACAAAAATTAAAGCAATATTTAAATAATATTGATACACACCTGGCTCCCAAAAAGGTCCCAAATTTCTTCTTGAAAGCGAATTTGAAACTGGAATATTTGTAAAAAAAAGTGTTTTATATGTATTATCTGCCGTATTGGTTACTGTTGGAATAATTCCAATTGACTTTATAACACCGCCTAACACAAAACAAACCAATGAAATTATTGCTATTATTCGCATCCATTTTATGTAAGCTTCCTCAAACTCCTCTAAGCTAATATATTTAGAACAAGCATAAGCACAATATAACAAAGCTATAGCAGAAATATAAAAATATAGATTTTCACGATATAATACCATTGAAGAAAACATACTTAGAATAACAAGTATTAGTGCACTATCTGCTGATTTTATAACAAAAAACATAAATGCAGCAATAATAACAGGTATAAATCTTCTAGCAAGATTAAGTAATGTGATAGTGCTAGTTGCAAAAAGCAAAGTATCTGTTAAATATATTACAATAAATACTACTATTGAAATTATTTTAAGTCTATTGTTTTCTTTATCTTTTTTATATATATTAATATTATGCTTTATCATTATTGAAAACTCCGCTTAATAATTGATTGATTTGATTTTCATATATTCGAAAATCAAAATAATTTTCTGCTGTAATTCTTGCATTTTTTCTCATATTAGGGCTATTTTTTTTGTAATCCAAAGCTCTATACAAAACATCTCTAATGCTATCATAATCCATATTTTTTAACAAATAACCATTTTCCCCATCTTTTAAATAAAGGCCAATATCTCCAGTATTATTTGTTATTACCGGAGTACCTACCGCAAAACTTTCGCCTAGTTTTGTTGGAAATCCTGCATCAGAAGAACGCCTTTTAGGACGTAAAAAAAGCAAATAGTCTGCTTCCATAAGAATTTTTTGAATTTCATTCTGTGGGACACGACCGTGCACAATAACACTATTACCACATTCTTTCAAAATATGCTCATTTCCCACATTTATAAGCACATTTTTATAAGACGGTCCGTAAATATTGAATGTGATTTTTTCTCTTAGCATAGGGTCATTGGACAACACTTCGCAAACAGGTTTTAAAAACTCCTTACTCTTACCAGGTGAACCTGTATATACAATTTGCAATTTTTTATTATTAGTAGATAAGGAAAATTCACATTCTTTTACATCTAATATGGTTGGTATACGAACAGACATAGCAAAATTTTTATTATGGTTATCTAAAAAACTGCTTATTGATATAAATCCGTCTGCTTTTTTGAAATCATTTTTTATCATATGCTGATTTCTCCAAAAACGCAAATCGAATTTCCCTAACTTAAAACTACTATTATGATACCATTCACAATTTTCAACTAACAATTTAATATTATGTTTTTTGCAAAAATCAGATACAATATTAAAACGATCGTATCTAGCATTCATTAAGACTGCATCCACTTTACTATTTTTGCAATACTCCCTCAGCTTGGCAACTGATTTTTTACCAGCAGACTGTCTTTTAAAAAAAGAATTATTATTGTTTAAAACAATCTCATATGTACAAAAATCTAGTTTTTCGTTTTCTTCCGAAGGATAATCGCCGATTACATGTATATTATGACCTGTTTGTTTTAACAAACGACAAATATTCACCGCCCTCACAGACGAAGCATCCCCATAAGGGAATCTACACACTACCAAAAAAACTATATTCATTATTTCGTTTCACCAAACCATTTCGGATATGCTTTCTCTAAAAACTCCCTTTTTTCAACACAACTTAATCCCTTAGTGTTTACGATGCTTGAGATTTTACTTTTTTTATACTCATCAAGGTTTTTTACAACCCTTGCAGGAACACCACAAACCACAGAATTACTAGGAATATCCTTAGTTATAACAGAACCTGCACCGATAACCACATTGTTTCCTATAGTTACACCTGGCAAAATAATTGTATTAACTCCTATAAATACATTATTGCCTATTTTAACCGGAGAAAAAAAGTCAGCCTTTTTAAATTGAATATCACAATTTCTTAACACCCATAATCCTCCATCATGAGTGATTATTCGTGTACCATTAGTTATTTCAACATTGTCCCCTAATTTAATAAGGAATGGTTCGGATCCGAAAACTTTAAAAGGATTATCTAAAATCCTACAGCCATTTCCGCAGCAAACACCCATTTTTTTTGCTACTTTAACGGAAGACACAATATGCAACCTATAAAGAGCCCAATATATGAGTTTGATAAATCTATTCATTGAAAAACTCCTTTTTTGCTATGCTTCAAATCAAATCCAACCACTTATCGACAATTACATCAGTATCAACCAGCTTTATTATATTAATAGCCTGCTCAGCACAATTGGTTCTAAATTCTTCATCTTTCAACATCTTTTCCATAGCTAAAACCAATTGCGATAAATCATTACAGTCGATTATTAAACCATTTTTTCCATTTTTAATGAAATCGGCGGCACCCGAAACATTAGTACTTATAACCGGCAATCCCAGACACATAGCTTCAATTAATGCGTTGGGCATGCCCTCAATATTTGATGGCAAAACAAAAAGTTCGGCATCTTTTGTTTTTTCAAAAACATTTTTTTCATTGCCCGGTAAAAATACTTTTTCATTCAACCCTAATTCAGCAACAAGACTATTCAGCTTGTTATGAGATTGACCATCACCATATATAGTCAGTGTATATTCAGGATATGCATCAGTTAATTTTGAAAAAGCATAAATGAGCATTTCATAATTTTTGGACGGTATTAAACGACCAACAGAAACGATTTTTTTGCTTTTTGGTGTTTTAAGTGCTTTTCCCTTATATTCACCGATATCAGTTGGATTGAAAATAACAGAACCTTTAGCTTTTATTTTTTTTGAAAAATAATTCAAATTACGTTCGGTTTGCAAAACAATCCTATCAGCAAAACGATAAAGAAAATCTCTTGTTTTTCTAACTAAAAAATTACTGGGTACAATATATGGATCGCTTCTATCTGCAACAATAATAGGTGTTTTTAACCCCATATGAGCAAGTATTGCAAATATATTAAGCGAAGCCATAAACGAAATAACTACATCTGCATTTTGTTTGAAAAATTTACGTATCCATAACAAATTTTTAATTTTATTATGCGAATCGGTTGATTTTTCAACACAAAAAAGTTTTAC
>JAGARD010000073.1 GCA_017622415.1 Clostridia bacterium
CCTTAATTGTACCATCTGTGGAAAAAGAGGTAGAGGATAATATAACCGAATTTGAATTTATAACCGCTCTTATGTTCACCTATTTTAAAGAGCAAAATTGTGATGTAGTTGTTTTAGAGGTAGGGCTTGGCGGTCGATTGGATAGTACAAATGTTATTAATGCTCCGCTTGCAACCGTAATAACCAAAATTGCACTTGACCATATCGCCGTTTTAGGTGATACCATTGAAAAAATAGCTTATGAAAAATGCGGAATTATAAAAGAAAACTGCCCCGTCATAACATCCTCACTTCAAAATAATAATGCACTTGAGGTTATTAAATCAGTATCAAACAAGCAAAATTCCAAGCTTATAATAGCAGATGTTGCTAAAACCTCAAACTTAAGCTTAAATCCCTTTGGAACAGAGTTTACCTATAATAATATAAATGCAAGTGTTAATCTCGCGGGCGAGCATCAAGTAGAAAATATGGTAACGGTAATCGAAACCGCTTTAGAGCTTGGAATATCCGCTAAAGATATAGAAAAAGGTATTTCTGCAACCCGTTTTCCTGCAAGGTTAGAGGTAATTTCCAAATCCCCGCTTGTTATAATAGATGGTGCACATAATGAAAACGGAGCCGAAGTGCTTGCCGCATATCTTGATAAGCACAATCTTCGCCCTGTAACATTAATGGGTATGATGGCAGATAAAAACTGCGAGGCGGTAATAGAAAAAATCGCTTCTCGCTCCAAAGCCGTTTATACCGTAAAGGTTGAGGGCAATTCCCGTACAGAAACGGCAGAAAATCTAGCAATATCCGCCAAAAAATATTGTACAGATGTACTACCGTTAAAGGATTATACCACGGCTTTAAATACTGCCGTTAAAAAATCATCCGAGCTTTTAGTACCGCTTTTAATATGCGGCTCACTTTATCTTGCATCGGATATAAGGGATTTAGCAATTAATTACTTTAAAAAATAATTTTCGACAACCAAATAGTGTTTTTTTCGCAAAGGACAAGCCTTACAATATTTTAAAAGGCTTGTCCTTTATTTTTATATATGAAAGGAGCGAATAAAAATGTCGGTATCAATAGTTGCAAAGGGCGAGGTAGTTACAGCTTTTTTAAGCGGAGAAATTGACCATCACACCGCCGCAGAGTTAAGAGAAACAATAGACTCGGCCGCAAATGAGCACAAACCAACCCTGCTGGTTTTGGATTTTAAAAACGTATCCTTTATGGATAGCTCAGGCATAGGTCTTGTTATGGGAAGATACAAAACCATAAGCGAGCTTAGCGGTGAGCTCGCTATTGTAAACACATCTCCAAGTATCGGCAAGGTAATGCGTCTTGCAGGAATGGAAAGACTAGCAAAAATAGGAATGGAGGAATTAGCAAATGAAACCAATTAATAGCTTTTACTTAAAAATACCCTCACGTTCAGCAAATGAAAGCTTTGCCCGCGTTGCGGTGTCAGCTTTTGTTTCTCAGCTGGACCCAACCTTAGAGGAGCTTAGCGATATAAAAACCGCCGTTTCCGAAGCGGTAACAAACAGTATAGTACATGCCTATAAAAATGAAATAGGCAGTATTTACATAACGGTAGAAATATATGAAAACCGAAGTATAAAAATCCGAATACGCGATACAGGATGCGGTATTGATGATGTTACAAAAGCATTAGAACCACTTTTCACAACGGTTGGAGGCGAGCGTTCGGGACTTGGATTTTCGGTAATGCAAAGCTTTATGGATTATTTAAAGGTAACCTCAAAGTTAGGAAAGGGCACAACCGTAATAATGAAAAAGGTGCTTTCGCTTAAAATATAATATGAATAAGGAAGATTTAGTAAACAACAATTTAATGCTTGTTCATTCCTGCTGTAAGCGTTTTAAGGGTAGAGGTATTGAGTATGACGACCTCTACGGTGCAGGCTGTCTAGGTCTTGTGAAAGCAGCAAACGCCTTTAAGGAAGAATTGGGATTTTGTTTTTCAACCTATGCAGTGCCCGTAATTTTGGGCGAAATAAAGCGTCTTTTCAGAGATGGCGGAGCAATTAAGGTATCACGTTCCTTAAAGGAATTATCCTTAAAAAGCACTAAAACACGGGATGAACTAAGTCTAAAACTCGGCAGAGAGCCAACTATTATGGAACTCGCCGAGTCTTTGGGGGTATCCGCTGAGGAGGCTGCAGAAGCACTCTCAGCCGCAGTGCCACCGTCATCACTTAGCTATTTGGACGAGGATGGCGGACTAAAGGAAATGGATGTTGGCATATCGCAAAGTGCCGAGGATGAAATTTCCAACCGACTTGCCATAAATCAAATACTTTCACGTTTTGAAAGGCAAGACCGCAATTTAATTAAACTTAGGTACTTTTGTGGTAAAACCCAAAGCGAAACCGCTAGCCTTTTAGGTATGACTCAGGTGCAGGTATCCCGTAGAGAAAAAAAGCTTTTAAAAATAATGAGCGAGCTGTTATAATAATGCGGCTAGCTCATTTTTATGTTGATATAACTTATAAAAATAGGTAAAAGCTTAATAATCTTAACTTTGCTTTAAACAAAGTTGCTAAAAAAATACAACATTTTGTGTTTTTCGATTAACTTTTGCACAAACATTAAAAAATTATTAAAAAAATTAAAAAAAGGTGTTGACAACGGGGGGTAAATTTGGTATTATAATTTGGCACCCTTGAGAGAGGGTGGCGAAAAACGAACCTTGAAAATTAAACAACGATGAAAAAAAGGACCCGACAATTCAAGTTAAAAAACTTGGTAAAACGGATAAGAACAAAACGCTAGTTTTGTTCGTTTAAAGAGCTAACAAAGCTTTAAAATAGGTTTAAACGCCTTTTAGGTGTTTAGATATAATATTTTAGAGAG
>JAGARD010000003.1 GCA_017622415.1 Clostridia bacterium
AAAATATCACCTCGCTTAATTAAAAAGGTGTTTGCAGTATTTATGATATGGGCGGGCTGGAGGCTGATTTTGGGATGAGTGTTTTTTTACCGATTTTGGCAGGATTTTTAGCAGGAATTTTTGGTGCAATGGGTCTTGGCGGAGGCAGTGTGCTTATAATATATCTTACAGTTTTTGCAGGAGTAAAACAGCTTGCGGCACAGGGAATAAATCTTATTTTCTTTTTGCCAACGGCGGCGGTAGCTGTTTTTGTTTATTCTAAAAAAAGAATAATAAAATGGCGAACGATTTTACCCGTAATGATATTTGGTGCAATAGGCACGCTTGTTACGGGATTTTGGGTTGGAAACTTAAATTCCGAGCTTGTAAAAAAGCTTTTTGGTATTGTTATTGTCTTTTATGGACTTTATGAGTTGTTTGCCCAAAAATCCACCAACAAACCACCAACAAATCACCACAATATAAGAAAGAAAAGAATGTAAAGAAATTATATAATTTACGCACGTGCGTGCGAGAAAACAAATTTAAATTATTTATTATTAATTGAAAATCCGCCCATTATTTAATGAATAATGAATATTGAATATTGAAAAATGAATAATACGAAAACCCATTCTCTCGCGAGGATGGGTTTTCGTTTAGTGGGGAGAAAAGCGGTTTTATTTTTGCTACACTATATTTGCATAGAAGCTTTAGCAGAAAGGATGATGACAATGGATAATGAAAATTTGAAAGAATTAAAGCCCGCACAACGCAGAAGTCAGAGCGACAAAAAGCGAAAGAAAAATCTTATGCTTGCCGCCGACAGTGCGATAAATCGTCTGGAGGAGCTTTCCCGTCCAGGCGGCGAAATAGAGAATATGGATATTAAGGAGCTTAAAAATCTTATTTCCTCCATTAAGGAGCTTGTGGGGGTATCCTTGGAACTATCGGGCAGCGGTCAATCGGGCGGTGTGGTTGTTTTACCTGAGGTGAGTATAAATGACTGAGACTGTATGGAAGCCACAAAAAAAGCAGACGGATTTTTTATCACGAAGTGAATATGAGGTGCTTTACGGCGGTGCCGCGGGCGGCGGAAAAAGTGATGCTCTTTTGGTGGAGGCTCTAAGGCAGGTGCATATTCCGCATTACACCGCTCTAATCCTTAGAAAAACGGTGCCTCAGCTAAGCGAGCTTATAGACCGAAGCCGACAGATTTATCTTTCTGCATTTCCTAATGCCGTTTATAATTCAACCGAGCACGTATGGAAATTTCCGTCGGGTGCGAAAATCTATTTTGGAAGTATGCAGTACATTAAGGATAGAATTAACTATCAAGGCAAGCGGTACGACTTCATAGCCTTTGACGAGCTTACCCATTTCACTTGGGAGGAATACAGCTATATGTTCTCACGTAACCGTCCGTCGGGTGCGGGAACAAGGGTGTATATTCGTGCAACCACAAACCCCGGCGGTGTGGGTCATGGATGGGTTAAGGAGAGGTTTATAACTCCCGCACCGCCCCTCACCCCCATTGCCGATACATACAGCATTGTAACTCCCGAGGGCAAAAGGATGGAAATGACAAGGCACCGAGTTTTTGTGCCCTCCACCGTTTTTGATAATGAAATTCTGCTTAAAAATAATCCCGAATATTTAGCCAGTCTTGCAATGCTTCCCGAGGCTGAAAAAAAGGCACTTCTTTACGGCGATTGGGATAGCTTTGACGGTCAGGTTTTTACCGAGTGGCGTAACGACCCCACCCACTATGACGATATGCGTTACACCCACGTGATTGCTCCCTTTAGAATACCGAAAAACTGGCAGATTTACAGGGGCTTTGATTTTGGCTACACAAGACCCTTTAGCGTGGGATGGTATGCCGCCGATAATGACGGCAGACTGTTTAGAATAAGGGAATATTACGGCTGTACGGGAAAGCCCAATCAGGGCGTATGCTTTGAGCCGTCACGCATTGCTGAGGAGATACGCCGAATTGAAGAAAACGACCCAAATATAAAGGGACGCAGTATTATTGGTATTGCAGACCCCTCGGTTTTTGACGGCTCACGCGGTCGCTCGGTTGCCGAGCTTATGGAAAAGGCGGGGGTTTATTGGCGGCCCGGCAATAACGCCCGTATTTCGGGCAAAATGCAGTATCATTACCGTCTTGCCTTTGATGATGAGGGTGTGCCTATGCTTTATATTTTTAACACCTGTAAAAACTTCATACGCACCGTTCCCTCGCTTTGCTATGATACCCTTAATGTAGAGGATATTGACACCGCTGCCGAGGACCATATTTACGATGAATGCAGGTATGTTTTAATGCATATTCCCATTAAAGCTAGAGATAATCGTAAAATACTTAGGGGCGAAATATTTTCGCCGTTATCTTCAAATAACAATAAGGTAAAATTCTTAAGAATTTAGAAAGGAAAATTTTTATGAAAACCAAACAAAAAACAATTGGCTTAGAGCAAATCAAAAATGCCTATAAAACTATGCTTTTGTATAAGGAGGGTAAACGCTCTTTAGAAGAAAGAATTATTGAAAACGAGGAATGGTACAAGCTTCGTTGTTGTCCCAGTGTGGGCGGTGCAGTAAAATCGCAAAACTCGGCTTGGCTTTTTAATTCCATTATAAACAAGCACGCCGATGCTATGGATTGCTTTCCTGAGCCTAATGTCCTTGCCCGCGAAAAAGATGATGAGGAGCAGGCAAAACAGTTTTCGGATATTCTTCCCGTTATTTTAGAGCAACGCAATTTCGAGCAAACCTATTCTGATGCTTGGTGGTATAAGCTTAAAACCGGTACAGGTGTTTACGGCGTATTTTGGAACAACGAGCTTGAAAACGGTCTGGGTGATGTGGACATAAAACAGCTTGATATACTTAATCTTTTTTGGGAGCCTAGCATTAAGCATTTAGAGCAATCGGCTAATCTTTTTTATGCTACTGCGGTTGATAAAAATGAGCTTATTGCCCGTTATCCCGAAAAGGCAGAGCAAATTAAAAAAGGCTTTGGCGAGCTTTCGGCATACAGGCTAGAGGATGGCATTACAGATGACAGCAAGGCGTTAGTTGTTGATTGGTATTATAAGAAAAGGTCGGGCGGAAAAACCTTGCTTCATTACTGCAAATTCTCAGGTGAGGCTTTGCTCTTTGCATCTGAAAATGAACCCCAGTATGAAGAAACCGGTTTTTATGACCACGGTAAATATCCAGTTGTTTTCGATACGCTTTTTGTAACCGAAAATTCTCCCGCAGGCTTTGGCTATGTGGATGTTATGAAGGGCTGTCAAACCTCTATTGACAAGCTTAACACCGCAATTGAACGCAATGCTCTTATGGGCGAAACTCCCCGATTTTTTATAAGCGATTCGGCAGGTATAAATGAGGAGGAATATGCCGATTGGTCACGTCCCTTTATTCACACAAGCGGTCGAATTGACGACCAGACCTTAAAACAGGTTTCTGTGGGGAATGTATCCTCAAACGCATTACAGCTTTTGGAATTTAAGGTGAACGAGCTTAAGGAAACCTCAGGCAATCGCGATTTTTCACAAGGCTCTACAAATTACGGTGTAACGGCAGCATCGGCAATTTTAGCCCTGCAAGAGGCAGGCAATAAGCTCTCTCGCGATATGATTAAATCTTCCTTTAGGGCTTACTCCAATATATGCTATTTAATATTAGAGCTTGTAAGACAGTTTTATACCGAGCCTCGCAGCTTCCGCATTACAGGCAAGGAGGGTGCGGTGAACTACATTACCTATCAAAGCGGTGATGCTTTAGGGCGAAAAAATTTCGCAAGTGTTCGACCTGTTTTTGATATAAGAATAGTGCCTCAAAAACAAAATCCCTACCAAAAGGCTCAGCAAAATGAGCTTGCAAAGGAGCTATTCAGCTTAGGTATGCTTTCTCCCGAACGCAGAAAAGAGGCAAGAATGGCAATAAAGCTTATGGATTTTTACGGCAAGGAGGAGCTTTTAAATAAACTATCGGAAAACTTTGAAAAGGATGATGCAGTATGACAACGGTTGCGGCAGCCGTAATTTCTGCGGTGGCATCGGTTATGGTTGGTTTACTTACTCTTATGGGTGTAATTATCACAAACGGTAGAGCGAATAGGGATATTGAAAGAAAAATCGCCGTTGCTCAAGCCGTTACTGATACCAAGCTAGCCGAGCTTACCCGCGAGGTCAGAGAGCACAATCGTCTTGCAAAGCGAGTTCCCGTTGTGGAGGAGCAAATAAAGTCGGTAAGTCACAGAATAACCGATATTGAGAATATACTGAATTAGAGGTTAGCCAAAGCATTCAAACGTGAACTAGCCTTAAATGGCTATGAAAAAATAAAGGATGTGATTAATAATATGAAAAACAATTTTTTAAATTGGGCAAAGGCAACAGGGGTGCGTTCGGTTAAAACAATGTCTGAAACGGCTCTTGCAATCATCGGCACAAATGCTATTGGCATTACTGAGGTTGATTGGGTGGGCGTGCTTTCTGCCTGTGCCCTTTCAGGTGTAATTACGGTACTGACCTGCATTAAAGGTCTGCCAGAATTAAAGGAGGGAAACTAGTGGCAAAGGTGTTTTTAGGTGTGGGTCACGGCGGTGCCGACAGCGGTGCTGTAGCAAACGGATTTAAAGAAAAAAATTTAAATCTTGCAATAGCACTAGCCTGCCGTGACGAGCTTGTACGCCACGGTGTTACGGTTGGTATGAGCCGAACAAAGGACGAGGCTGACCCTCTTACTGATGAGATTAAGGAGTGCAATGCTTTTGCACCCGATTATGCAGTAGAAATTCACAACAACTCAGGTGGTGGTGATGGAGCTGAAATTTATCACCATTTTGGCGGTGGAAAGGGTAAGACCTTGGCACAGAACATTTTAAATGAAATTGTTGCTATTGGGCAAAATTCCAGAGGTCTTAAAACTAAAAAGAACGCAGAGGGCAGAGATTATTTCGGTTGGATAAGGCAAACGGTAGCCCCCGCCTGTCTTGTGGAATGTGCCTTTTTGGATAACAAAAAGGACATTGCCATTATTGATACTGCGACTGAGCAAAAGAAAATGGGTATTGCCATTGCAAAGGGAATACTCAGAACACTTGGTATAAGATGGGCAAAGGAAAATAAAAATGAAAACCCACCTGCCGATAAAAAGCTTTACCGCGTTCAGGTGGGTGCATATTCTGATATTAAAAATGCTGAGGAAATGCTTAGAAAGCTTAAATCCGCGGGCTTTGAGGGAATAATTGTGTAAAAAGAATTAAACCTCGTTCCGACCTACTCAGGCTTCGGAACGAGGTTGATTTTTTAAATATCTTCAATTTTTATAAGGCTTGTATTACCCGAGGTACCACTGGTGTCACCGCCTGTAATGATAATTTTATCGCCCTTTTTAAGCTCGAAATTCTGCTCTGCCATTTTTTTTGCGGTGTAGAAAAGAACATCGGTTGAGGAAAATCTTTCGCACATAGCGGGTGTAACACCCCAAGAAAGGGCAAGCTTTCGCCAAGTGCGTTCGTCGGTGGTAAGACCCAAAATGGGAACGGGAGGGCGAAAGCGTGATACCATTCTGGCGGTCATACCCGAAAGTGAGCAAGCAACAATTACTTTTGCATCAAGGTCGATTGCCATTCCGCAGGTTGAGTGAGAAACGGCATCGGCGGAATTTCTTATTTTAAATTCTGCATTGTGAAAACGCTTTTTGTAGTGAATGTTGTTTTCGGTGGTTTCGGCAATTTCTGCCATAACCTTAACCGACTCAATAGGATATTTGCCTGCCGCCGTTTCGCCAGATAGCATAATGGCACTAGTGCCGTCATAAACGGCATTGGCAATATCGGAAATCTCGGCTCTTGTTGGTCTGGGATTGTTAATCATTGACTCAAGCATTTCAGTGGCGGTTATAACCCTTTTACCAAGCAAACGGCATTTGGTTATAAGCTTTTTTTGAATTGCAGGAAGCATTTTAAAGGGTATTTCTACACCCATATCGCCTCTGGCAATCATAATACCGTCACAGACCTCACAAATTTCTTCAATATTATCAAAGCCTGACTGATTTTCAATTTTGGCAATCAGCTCAACATCATCAGCGTTAATTTCCTTAAGATAATTATGAACATCTAAAAGGTCCTGCTTGTTTGACACAAAGGAGCAGGCGATATAATCCACTCCGTTTTTAACACCAAAGGCAATATCGCGTTTATCCTGCTCGGAAAGATATTTCTGCTTCATAACCTTGCCTGGAAAGCTCATACTTTTTCTGTCCGAAAGCTCACCGCCGATAACGACCTCACACTCAATATTTTGTGCATTAATATTTTTAACCTCAAAGGTTAAAAGACCGTTGTTAAGTAAAATTAAATCGCCAATCATAAGCTCATTGGGAAGATTTTCATAGCTTACAGCAACCCTTGTTTCGTCGCCAACAATATCATCGGTGGTAAAGGTGAATTTATCGCCGTCACTTAGCGTTATTTTTTGGTTTTTAAAGGTTTTAATTCGGTATTCGGGACCTTTGGTATCCAGCATAATTGCAATGGGTAGTTTTAGGTCGGAGCGAACCTTTTTAATAAGGTCAATCCTTTTTTGATGGTCTTCGTGTGTGTTGTGGGAAAAATTAAGTCTTGCAACATTCATACCCGCCTTACAAAGACCTATTAATATTTCTTCGGTACCGCTTGCAGGACCTATAGTGCATACTATTTTTGTTTTACGCATAATTATAACCTCTGGATATTTTTATAATTATAAATTCTCTAATATATTACAAAGATAACTGTAGCTTCTTTCTACCGATGAAATAGAAAGTCTTTCATTAGGGGTGTGAATTTCTTCCATATTCGGTCCGAACGAAACTGCATCAAGTCCCTTTAGCTTATCGCTTAAAATACCGCACTCAAGACCTGCGTGAATTGCCTCCACAACAGGCTTTTTGCCGTAAAGAGCTTCAAACTGTTCCACCATAACATCACGAAGCAAGGACTCTTTGCGGTATTCCCAAGCGGGGTAATCTCCCGAAGCTTCAAAGCTACCGCCCGCCTTAAGGGTAATTTCTTTAAGGGTGTTTAAAAGCTCGGTTTTTTCACCATTTACCGAACTGCGAACTGCAAAGGTAAGGTAAATTCCATCTTCCTCTGTATTTAAAATACCCAAATTAAGGGAGGTTTGAACAAGACCTGAAATATCCTCACTCATTTTTTGCACCCCATTTGGAAGAGATAGCAAAAACGAGGTTATTTTAGCCGAAGCCTCGGGGGTAAAGGCGGATTTTTCGGCAGAAAGCTCTGATACACTTATTTTAAGCTCAGGCTCCTCGGAGGTGAGTTTTTTGTTTTTAAATTGCTCTGCAAGGGTTTTAATATCCTCAGAAGTGGAAATTTTTAAAACTGTTCGTGCGGGGATTGCATTATCCTTACTGCCCCCCGCAATATCTATAATACTGTAGGGGCTTTTAAGCTCGCTTAAAAGCTCAGTCATAAGCATATTGGAATTGTGCCTGCCTTTATGAATTTCCACGCCCGAATGACCGCCCTTAAGCCCCTCTATTACAACCTCATAGCAGGGGTTTGTAGGCGAAAATTTTTCGGCAGAAAGACGAATTTCACACCTTGCTCCACCCGCACAGCTAACAGTTAAAACGCCCTCGACCTCTGAGTCAATATTTATCATTTTTCTGCCACTGAGGTTACTGCCGTCAAGTGCGGCGGCACCAAACATACCCGTTTCCTCATCAGTTGTAAAAAGAGCTTCGATAGGCGGATGGGAAAGATTTTTATCCTTTAAAACGGCAAGAATTATTGCGACACCTATTCCGTCATCGCCCCCTAAGGTTGTGCCGTCGGCGGTAATGTAGTCGCCATCAAGGATAAGACTAAGCCCATCCTTTTCAAAATTAATACTGCAATCGGGAGTTTTCTCGCATACCATATCCAAATGAGCCTGTAAAATAACGGTGGGATGATTTTCATACCCCTTACTTGCAGGCTTTTTAATAATAACATTATTCATACTGTCTGTTATGGCTTCAAGACCCATTTCTTTTGCCTTTTCAGTACAGTATTTGCTTATTTTTTCGCAGTTACCCGAGCCGTGCGGAATGGCACAAATGTCCTCGAAAAAACTCATTACGCTTTTTGGCTCGATATTTTGTAAAATTTTCATATATTGCTCCTTTGAATAGGCTATTTATTCACACTTTAAAACTTCTTCGGCTGCCATTAAAATACCTGCTCTTGCGGTATGGAAGTTAAGTCCGCCCTGCATCCAAACGGCAAAGGGCTCCCTTAGTGGAGCGTCAGCCGAAAGCTCTATCGAAGACCCCAAAGTAAAGGCTCCCGCCGCCATAATAACCTGATCGTCATAGCCGGGCATATCCCAAGGCTCGGGGGTTAGGTGTGAATCAACGGGTGCACCGCTTTGTAGTCCCTTACAAAAGGCTATAAGACGGTCACTGCGTTCTAGCAAAATTGCCTGAATTATATCGGCTCTTGTTTCATCAAAGGCAGGTGTTACGCCAAAGCCCATTTCGGTAAATAGGGCAGATGCATAAACCGCCGATTTCAGTGCCTCGCCTGTGACATGGGGGGCATTAAAAATTCCCATATAAAGCTCACGGTTGTGACCGAGCGACGCACCAACCTCACGTCCCACACCTGGGGCGGTCATACGGAAAGCACATTTTTCTACCAAATCTGCTCTGCCTGCTATATATCCACCGCAGGGAGCAATTCCACCACCCGGATTTTTAATAAGCGAGCCTGCCATTAAATCGGCACCAACCTCGGTGGGCTCTTGCTTTTCTACAAATTCACCGTAGCAGTTATCTACCATAATTATTGCGTTACTGCCGGTATTGCGAACGGTCTCGCAGATTTTTTGGATATTGGCAATAGACAGGCTGGGGCGAAGTGAATATCCACGTGAACGCTGAATGTATACAACCTCAGGATTTTCTTTTTTAACCGCCTGCTCAATGGCTAAAAGGTCGGGCATACCGTCTGTCCCCAATGCGACCTCTTTATATTCTACACCGAAATCAGCAAGCGAGCCGTCCACCTTTTCATCACAGCCAAGCACACCTATAAGTGTGTCATAGGGTCTGCCCGTAACGCATAACATTTTATCCCCTGGGCGGAGTATTCCAAAAAGGGCAACGGTTAAGGTGTGAGTACCGCTTGCAAAGGTGTGACGGATTATAGCATCCTGTGCACCTAAAATTTCGGCTAAAATTTTATCTAAATCATCTCTGCCCTTGTCACCGTAGCCATAGCCTGTGGTGGGGGCAAAGTTACTTTCACTTACTCTGTTATTAATAAAGGCTCGAAGCACCTTAAGCTGATTGTACTGAGTGATACTTTCAATACTTTTAAAGGTATCCTCACATTTTAAAAGAGCATTTTCATCCAAATTTGAAAGTTTTTCGGATATACTAAAAAAATCTAACATATTTATTATTCCTCTATATTATATATTGCTGTTTTGTGACATTTTGCAAACCCGTTTTTCGCGTAAAACGGAACAACCGAGCTTTCCGCGGCGGCGAAAACTTTTCGCCCGTCTAAGGTTTTTAAAAGCTTGTCCAATACCATACTGCCAAGCCCCATTTTTCGGGCGGCTTTATTAGTAGCAACACCGCTTATTACGGCGGCACTATCTGTTATGTGTGATACTACACAAACTGCCGAGTCATTTAAAACTGCGGCAGCAGTGCCGTGCCGTATTCTGTGACATAAATCTACATAAAAGCCTTCAAAATCCACCTTTTCTATATGCGAATTTTTTTCACCATAAAGAATATCGTACACCGCCCTTATGCTTGGCATAGGGGGCAAAGTGCCGCCATTTTCAGCCATTTTAAAAAGCACTTGGTATTCGGTATAATCAAAACCAAGCTTATTTAAAACAAATGGTGTGCTTTGTAAATTTTTAAAGCCTATTACATTTAAAAATTCTTTAATTTCATCAAAATCGGCGGAAGCATCTGCGACAATAATAACGCTTTGCTCGAACTTGCATAATAGAGCGGTTATACCTACCTCGGACTGTTGATACCAAAGATATAAAAAGCTTGCGTTACTACTGTACGAGAGTAAGTTTGCCCTTATTTTTGTCATTAAAAAGGCATCTTCAAAGTCTAAATGGGGTAGCTTTGAGCCGTTAAATAAGCTAAGCATCAGTCCAGCTTTCCGCCTGCAAGCTCATTTAAAAGAACCTTAGCGAGTTTAAACTGAGAAAAAACATCCTTTTTACTGCCAACGGTTGCTGATGAATGAATATATCTGCTCGGTAAAGAGAGAGTAACTGTGCGAACTCCGCCTTTAGTAAGATGAATTGTACCTGCGTTGTTACCACCCGCAACTGCTGTTTTAATCTGTGCGGGAATACCGTTTTCCTTGGCAGTTTTAAGGGTGAAATCATAAAGCTCGCGGTCGTAAAGGGTTGCTCTATCCATAAAAGAAACTGCAACTCCCTCGCCCACCTTTGTTACGGGGTTTTCACTGTTTTTGTGAAGGTCGGCGGCGGTGGTAGACTCCAAAGCTATGGCAAAATCGGGGTCAACTGAATAGGTTGCGGTTTTTGCACCTCTTAGCCCCAGTTCCTCACCTACTGTAAAGGTTGCATAAAAATCATATTCTGCATTTTGCCTTAAAAGCTCTATTAAAACGGCACAGCCTACGCGGTCATCAATGGCTTTACTTCGGAAAATATCCTCCGACAAATCTGCCCATTTAGTATCAAATGTACCAATATCGCCAAGCGATATTACCTTTTCGGCATCCTCCTTATCGGTAGCACCAATGTCAATGTAAAGACTATCCCTAGAGGGGAGCTTTTTGCGTTCATCACCCGATGACTGATGAATGGGCTTTGCACCGATAATACCAATAGTGTTACCAAAACGAACACGCTTGCACATTAAAGCTTCGGTTTCAATGCCACCCACTGTTTCAAACTTCAAAAATCCGTCGGCGGTAATACTGGTTACAATAATGCCAACCTCATCAATATGGGCATCCAGCATAACCTTGTATTTTGGGGATTTTTCACCTTTTTTAAAGGCAATTATATTGCCTAAAGGGTCTATTTTTACATCACAGTAGGGGGAGATTTCTTTTATAATAAAATCTCTTACAGCCTGCTCATTGCCCGAGGGGCCATCTAACTCTGAGAGCTGTTTTAAAATATTTACAAGCTTATTCATTCACCATTTCCCCCTTTACAAAGGCTACAAGAAGGTCGGAGACCGCCCTAACATCCTTTACATCCACCACTTCGCAGGGTGTGTGCATATTTCGAAGCGGTATGGAAACAAGACCGCAGGGAATACCGCTTTTTGTAAGAGAGATAACATCGGCATCGGTAGAGGTTGTGCCACCCATAACCTCTAGTGTGTAGGGGATTTCATTTTCCTTTGCCAAGGCTTCAAGCCTTTTGAAAATATCGCGGTTAAGGATTGGTGATACACCTATCATTGCACCGCTGCCAAGCTTGGCGGTTTTTAAGGGCGAAACATCGGGGCAGTCGCCAAAGCTGACATCCACCGAAATGCATTTTTCAGCAGTACAGTTGAATGCACCGACCCTTGCTCCGCGAAGACCTAATTCCTCACCTGTTGGGAATAAAAGCGAAACCTTAAAGGGCAATTTTGCCTCGGCGATTTTTTCGCCTGCCGCAATGACTGCCGCAACACCAACACGGTTATCAAGTGCCTTTGAGGTTATTCTGTCACCCAAAAGTGCTAACGGCTCGGCATCGAATAAAACATAGTCGCCCAGCGAAATAATTTCGCCAATATCTTTTCTGCCTGTATCAATTTGACAAGCATCAAAATCGGGAACGGCATCACCCTTTTTAAGGTGTGGAGGAACACTGGTGAATACCCCCTTTATAACCTCTTTGCCGTAAATTTTAACGGGCATTGAGGGTAAAAAGCGAGTATCTATCGAGCCAACATTTGTAACTGTTAAAAAGCCATCATCTGTGATTTCGGTAACAATCATACCAACCTCGTCCAAATGGGCTTCAAGCATAATTTCGGTGTCACCCTCGCCGATTTCGGCTAAAAGGTAGTTTTCAGTATCAGTTATTTTAGCAAACTTAGAGAGGTAGCTTTTTGCTACCTCTTTAGCAGTTTCAATATGGCCTATGCCCTCGGCAGATGCCAAATCGGTTATAATTTTAGTTAAATCCATAAAAAACAAATCCTTAAAGATTATTTACAAGTTCCTTGAATTTATCGCCTCTTACTGCAAAATTCGGGAATGCATCAAAGCTTGCGCAAGCGGGAGAAAGGGTTACGGTGTCGCCCGAAACGGCATTTTTGTGGGCGATTTCTACAGCCTCGGTTAAATTATCAGCCCTTATAATGCTTGGGTTGTAGCCCATATATTTTGCATCCTTTTTAACTGCCGACTCTATTTTATCGGCGGTGGGACCAGTGAGTATTAAAAGCTTTACCTTATCAATAATGTATGGCACCATAGGCTCAAAGGGAATGTGCTTATCGTATCCGCCTGCGAGCAGAATTACATTGCTTTCAAAGGACTTAAGACCTGCGATTGTCCTTGTAGGACTTGATGCTATGGAGTCGTTGTAATATCTAACACCGTCTAATTCTCTTACAAACTCAATTCGGTGCTCAACACCCATAAATTCCTTAGCAACCTTGCGGATTTCCTCGGCACCAACATAACCCCAAACAGCCGAGATTGCTGAAAGGTAGTTGGCTACGTTATGCTCGCCCATAAGAGCAATATCCTTTTTGTTCATAACAGGAGCATTTATTCCGCGATAGCTCATAAAAATGTTGCCGTCGCCATCTATCCAAGCACCGTTTTTAATTTTTTCGGTCATACTGGAATAAAGCAGTTGACCGCGTACATCCTTGGTAAAGCCCTTGGTGATTTCGTCATCCAGATTAAGCACGGTGCGGGAGAAAGCATTTTGATGAAGCATTATATTTTTCTTTGCACCGATGTACTCATCCATATCCTTATGAACATCTA
>JAGARD010000074.1 GCA_017622415.1 Clostridia bacterium
AAAAGGCTTGCGAAGGAAAATCCAGAAGAGTTTTCTCCACCGATGGTGCCAGAGGGTTATTGGCGTTGTATGGGTTGCGGAGAAATCCTACCCGCTGATAAAGATAAGTGCGAATGTGGATATAAAAGATAAAAAAGACGGCATCAGCCGTCTTTTTTTACTTGCGTTCCATCATGTATTATTTCGTAATTATCCTTATAAATCATTTCAGATATCAGTTTAAAAGAGTATCCATCGGCTATTAAGCGCTCCAGAATAATCGGTAAGGCTTTGGGAGTATTCTTTGCCGCATTATGGAACAAGACAATAGAGCCCGATTTAACATTATCTGAGACACCTTTTACAATCATATCGGTTGTATACTCCTCTTTCCAGTCTCTGGAGTCTATGTCCCACTGAATTGTGTACATTCCGTTATTGGTAACCGTTTCAAGCATTGTATTATTATAATCGCCATAAGGGGCTCTAAACAAAATAGGCTTTTTGCCCGTTATGGCAGAAATTTTTTCGTTACAGGCATTAAGCTCATCTGTCATTTGCGATACAGAAAGCTGTGGCATATGAGGATGCGAATTTGAATGATTATGTATTTCGTGCCCTGCATCGCTGAGTTGCTTTACCGATTCGGGATATTTATCTACCCATGAGCCAACTACAAAAAAGGTTGCTTTTATTTTATATTTGCCTAAAATTGAAATAAGCTCGCCTGTATCTTCATTACCCCATGCAGCATCAAAGCTAAGTGCTACTGTTTTTTCTCCCTTATCCTCTACGCAATAAATAGGCAATAATCTTTTGCTAGATGCCGCCAATGCCTGATAGGAAAAAATACTTACCGTTATTACTGTAAAGCCTAAAATCAGCGATAAAGCTACAGTTATATGACGTTTTGTAATAATAAAATATCTCATAAAGTGCCTCCGTAAAAATAACCTACTACACTTTATGAGATGTTTTAAAAATTAATGACTAAATTTATATTTTATAATTCAAGCTTCATATCGCCATCCTTAATCCATTTGAGTTTACGCATGGTTTCGGCAAAGAAAAATGCAAGTAAAGCGGGTAAAATAAAATGCATAACAACAATCTCAAGCATAACTATCCAACCCGAAACACCTTCACTAATCATTGTTTGAAAGGTTGTAATTTGCCCTACAAATCCACAAGTACCCATACCAGAGCCTGTTGGATTATTTGTCATTTTTAAAATACAGGTAGAAACGGGTCCTAAAATTGCACTGGTGAGTATTGCGGGCAACCATATAATTGGTTTTTTTACTATATTGGGTACCTGTAGCATACTCGTACCTATACCTTGAGCAAATACTCCTCCCAGCTTGTTTTCGCGATAGCTGGCAAAAGCAAAGCCAATCATATTGGCACAGCAACCGATTGTAGCGGCACCTGCGGCAATTCCATTAAGTCCAAGTATTACACCGATAGCAGCTGAACTTATGGGAAGCGTAAGCACCATACCCATAATTACCGAAACAACAATTCCCATAATAAAAGGCTGTTGAACAGTACCCCAATTAATTAAATTTCCAAGCTCGGTCATAATTCCCGAAATCGGAGGTCCTACCAATATTCCTACAGCGGCACCTGATGCAATGGTTACAATAGGGGTTATAATAATGTCTATCTTTGTTTTTCCAGCTACAAGATGACCAATCTCAATAGCTACATAGGCGGCTAAAAATGCACCTAACGGCTCTCCAGGACCCGAATATGCTACAGCACCGCTCACAAAAACAGTACCTGCAATAATTTTAGTAGCAAATGCACCAATCATACCTGCTGTCATTGCAGAAATTGTAACCGCTGGGGATTCTTTGAATTTATTAGCTACACCTGCACCAATTCCTGCTCCCGTTAACGATGAAGCAACCTTACCAACAGCAGTGATATAAAACCCAACCGTTTCACTTATGTAAGAACTTATAAGACCGCCTATTTGCGTTAAAATAGTACCTATAATAAGAGTTGAAAAAAGGCCAAGTGCCATACCGCTAAGACCATCAATAAAAAATCTGTTTAGCCATTTTTTAATAGCTCCCATAATAAACCCCTTCTAAATAAATTAAAAATTTAACACTTATTTAATTGCTCTTAAATAATCTTCTAAAATCATAGTTGCCGCAACTGCATCAACTATAGCTTTTCTTTTTTTACCTCTTGTATTTGTCGCATTTAATGCGTGGTGTGCCGAAACGGTTGTGCACCGTTCATCCCACATAACAACCTCACCTGCTGTAAAGCTTTGACGTATTTTTTCTGCAATTTCAATACATTCCTGTGCTTTAAAACCCAAGGAGCCATCCATATTTTTAGGTAGTCCAACAACGATTTTTTCTGCGGCTGAGTTTTTTGCCTCAATAAGTATTTTTTCAATAAGCTTATCTTTATTCCATTCATTTATTACTGTTCGCGGAAAGGCAAATCCCTCACCCTTGTCCGAAACGGCAATGCCCGTTCTGGCATCCCCTAAATCAACCGACATAATAATCATATTACTGTTCCTCGCCTATAGGTTTAATTACAGGTTTACTTGCAAACATACTTCTTATTCTGCTTCTTTCCGGCAAACATTCTGCGGGAAGATGAGAAATATCATTAAAAACAAGTATTTCAGGTAGCTTGTCTACATCTTTAAAACGCAAATGAAATACACCGGTATTATCTGCCCAATCCACAGTATTAAGCTGTTCAACCGAACGACCCAAAGCATTGCAAATAATATTACGTATAGTACAGCCGTGCGAAGCTAAAAAAATAGTTTTTCCCTCATTTTCAGAAATTATTTCCTTAACAGCTTTCCAAGAACGAAGGTAGACACTACGCATTGACTCCCCGCCCTTTGGATGAAAATTATGTGGCTCAAAGCTCCACGCATATTCAAGCTCGGGACGAGTTTCGGGAAAATCTACCCAAGAAATACCTTCAATCTCTCCACCGTTTATTTCGATGAGCTCATCTACTTTTGTGATGGGTAGTCCGTGGTATTTATTAGCTGCTGCTGCGGTTAAATAGGCTCGTTTTAGAGGACTTGAATATATGACATCGGGTTTAATGTTTTTAAATCTTTCAGCAACATATTCAAGCTGTTTTGCCCCAAGCTCGGTTATATCGCAATCGGAAATCCCTTGAAATGTGCGATCTCTGTTTCCAATAGCTTCGCAATGCCTTATTATATATAAATCTGTCATTTAATCCCATCCTTTTTTATTATTAAAAATTATAGCACATTAATTATAAAAAAGCAATAAAAAAGGTTACCGCAAAGCGATAACCTAAAAAGGATAGTTACTCTTTATTCTTTTTTATGCCAAAAATCATTCTTAAAAAACCGCTTAAAATTTTAGGACTTTTTACAACTACTACTTTCATTAAAGTCGCCTCCAAAAAAATTAGCATTTCATACAACAAATGCCCATATAAATCATAGCGATGGCTAATACCAATACTATAACCTTTAAGGGGCAAAAGAATGCAACAATAAGCCCAACACCGAAGTAAATTATGTATATTGGTGATTTTCGGTTACGTCTTCGCATATATAACCACCGCCCTTCAGTACAGTATACGCACATATATAAAAAGTGTGATTTTGGTATTGTTAAATTTACCCGTATTGACACTAAGTATTATGAATGTTATACTAAAATAAAGGAGTTGTTACAATTGGCAAGTATATATACATCTGTTGAAGAATTGATTGGTAAAACACCAATTTTAAAGCTTTCAAATATTAAATCGCATTTAAATCTTAATGCT
>JAGARD010000075.1 GCA_017622415.1 Clostridia bacterium
AATAGTTTTAAAAGAATTTTTAGACAGTCTTAACAGCAAGGGTGTTTCTGTAAACTTAGATCCCGCAAATCTTGTAATGGTAACAGGTGATGACCCTGTCGAGGCGGTTTACACTCTTAAAGATTACATTGTTCATACTCATGCTAAGGACGGTATTAAGCTTTTAGATAAAAATCCCGAAATTATTTATCATATTATTGAAGCTGAGCTGGATTCTCAAGTTGCTTTCCGCGAAGTTCCGTTAGGTGAAGGAAGCGTTGATTTTCCCCGTTATCTTGCCGCATTAGATGATATTGGTTACAAAGGCTTCTTAACAATCGAACGTGAAGTTGGCAGCGACCCCGCAAAGGATATTGTAATGGCTGTAAACTTTTTAAAAAAGCATTATTAAGGGGAAATTAAAATGGAAAAAATAAAAATCGGTATAATCGGTGTTGGCTCTATTGCAGAAAGTCATATCGCAGGTTATTTAAAGCTTGAAGACTGTGAGCTATATGCTTTTTGTGATATTAATGAAGCAAGATTAAAAGCAAAGGGCGAAAAGCATGGTGTTACTCGCCTTTTCACAGATAAAGATGAAATGCTTGCAGCCTGCCCTGAGCTGGATGCTGTAAGTGTTTGTACTTGGAACTGTGCACACGCCGAATGTAGTATCGCCGCACTTAAAGCGGGTAAAAATGTTCTTTGCGAAAAGCCTATGGCTATGAACGCAAAAGAAGCCGAAGAAATGAAAAAAGCAGCCGATGAAAGCGGTAAGCTTTTAATGATTGGCTTTGTTCGCCGTTACGGTAACGATGCGAATACAGTAATGGATTTTGTTAATGCAGGCACTTTTGGTGAGTTCTATTACGGAAAGGCTACATATTTACGCCGTGCAGGTGCCCCAGGCGGTTGGTTTGGTGATAAATCCCGTTCGGGTGGCGGCCCCTTAATCGACTTAGGTGTTCACGTAATCGACCTTACCCGTTATATAGCGGGTAATCCAAAGCCTGTTTCGGTATATGGTGCTACATTTAAAAAGCTTGGTGACAGAAACAATCTTAAAAACCGTGGTGGTTATGCTTCGGAAGATGCTAATAAGGAAAACGATATTTTTGATGTTGAAGACCTTGTAAGTGCTATGATAAGATTTGATAATGGCTTTGTTTTATCGGTTGAAGCTAGTTTTAGCCTTAATATAGCCTCTGATGTAGGTAATATTCAGCTTATGGGCACAAAAGCAGGTTTTGTTTTAGACCCAGAGGTTAAAATCTTTACCGAAGAAAACGGATACCTAACTAACATTTCTTTTGAGGGCTCTACTTCACTGAACTTCAACGGTCTATTTGAAAACGAAATTGCACATTTTGTTGAGTGTGTTAAGAATAATCTCCCTTGTCGTTCCCCCGCCGAAGATGGTGTTGAAATTATGAAAATTCTTGATGCTATTTACGAATCAGCAAAAACCGAACATGAGGTTGCTATAAAATAAGGAGTGCTTTTAAGTGAAAACCGCCGTTTCTTCATATAGCTTTCGCAAAATGATGTTAAATCAGGGATTAAACGTTTTCGACATCATAAAAAAGGCGAAAGAAATCGGTTTCGATGCAATTGAATTTACAAATTTAGAAATTCCAACTGAAAATGACGATGTTTTTGATTTAGCCCAAAAAGTTAAGGAAGAAGCCGATAGAGTTGGAATTGAAATTTCTTGTTATAGCGTTTCAGCCGACCTTTTATACGGCTCAGATGGTGATTTAAACAAAGAAGTTGAAGCAATTAAAAGAAAAGTAGATATTGCTAATGCATTAGGTGTTAAATTAATGTGTCACGACGCTACCTTTAATTTTCCAAAAGCTCCGCTGGGATTTAACAATGTTCTCCCCCGTCTTGCGAAGGGGTGCAAAAAAATCACTGAATACGCTAAAAAATTCGGCATAAAAACAATGGTTGAAAATCACGGTTTTTTCTGTCAGGATTCCGAAAGAATGGAAGCTCTTGTTAACACAGTAGCAGATGTTAACTTTGGACTGCAGGTGGATATGGGAAACTTCCTTTGTGTTGATGAAAATCCCATTCATGCGGTAAGCAGATGTGCTCCCTATGCTTATAACGCTCACGTAAAGGATTTTATTTTCATTTCAGGTGAAGATGATTTTCCCGGAGAAGGCTTTATTAATACCCGTGGCGGTGCCTATATCAGAGGCACTGTTGCAGGTCATGGTATTGTACCTATAAAACAATGCACTCGTGCTTTAAAAAAGGCTGGCTATGACGGATATTTAACTCTGGAATTTGAGGGTTGGGAAGAAAATGAGCAAGCTATTAAAGCAGGCTTCTTCAAACTAAATCAACTTGTAAATTTATAATTTTATTAACTTAAAGACCCTTTGTATCACGTTATGAATGATACAAAGGGTCTTTTTTGTGATTTGTTATAAAAATCAATACATAATGTGGTCAACAATTATAAAAAAACAAAATATTGTTATTTCTTAAATAAAATTGTAGAAATTTTTAAAATTATGTGTTATTATATATAATGTATAAATACATTTTATTATGGTTGGTGTCTAATTTGGGTAAAAGTATTTTTAATAAAAAAATCTCCCGTTGTTGTGAATACTGTGCCAACGCTCAGATAAGCTCAGCGTTAAATTTAATATTTTGCAAATTTAAAGGCCCCGTTTCAGGGCAAGATTTTTGTATGAAATATAAATATGACCCCCTTAAGCGTACCCCTCATACTGAAGCTAAATTACCTGAATATACCGCCGAGGATTTTAAATTATAAAGATAAAAATGGAGGTTTTTTTCGTGCAAGAACGAAAATTAACTGAACAAGAGAATAATTACGGATGTATTTTTGGAAGAAATTCAGTTTTAGAAGCAATCCGCTCAGGACGTGAAATTGACAGACTTTATGTACTTAAAGATGCAACTCGCGGAGCACTTGTTCCTATTATTGAAAAATGCAGAGCTAAAAAAATCCCAATAAAAGAAGTTCCCGTACAAAAGCTTGATTTTATGTCAGGTAATCAAAATCACCAAGGAGTTATTGCCTCAGTTGCCGCAAAAGCTTATTGCGAATTACAGGATATTATTAATATTTCAAAAGAAAAAAATACCGCACCATTTGTAATTATTTGCGATGGTTTAGAAGACCCCCACAATTTAGGTGCAATCATAAGAACAGCCGAAGCAACGGGTGTCGACGGAATAATTATTCCCAAGCACCGTAGTGTTTCTGTTAATCCAACCGTTGCAAAATCCGCAAGCGGAGCACTTGAATATATGAATATTTGCAAGGTAACAAACCTACCTAACACCATTGATGAATTAAAAGAAAATGGCTTTTGGGTATATGCCGCCGATATGGATGGCGAAAATTGGTTTGAGCCTGATTTTACAGGTGCAATTGCAGTGGTAATCGGTTCAGAAGGAAACGGCGTAAGCCGACTTGTAAAAGAAAAATGTGACGGTGTTATTTCTATGCCTATGAACGGAAAAATTAATTCCCTAAATGCATCTGTCGCCGCAGGTGTTTTGATGTATGAGGTTGTTAAACAAAGATTAATAAAATAAATATTAATTACTTTAAGTTATGATTAAGGATGTGAAATAAATGGGTTTTTTCAAACGAAAAAAAGACGAAGAAGTTAAAATACAGCTGGAACGCGAAGCACTAGATAAGCTAAACTCAAACGACCTTGAATTTTTTGATATTCCTGCCGTTTCTGTGGAAGAAAATCCTATACAGCTTAACGGAAAAATACGTGCCCCTCACACAATTACTGCAGAAGAATTAAATTCAAAAGCTCATAAACCCAACAATAACATAAATATTAATGTCAACAATGACACTTCATCCGAAACAATTACCGAAGAAATTCCAATGTCTATGTCGGAGGAAAACGTTAATTCCCCAACAGACTTTTTATATCAAAAAATGATGCAATCAAGAGCAAAAATTTTAGAAAACACTATTCAACCCGAAAAAATCGAAGCTCCCGAAAATGATATTAATGATGGAGAAATATCATATATTCCTACCGAAAAAAGCTATACGCCGCTTGATTTAGAAGCAGCTATAGAGGATATAAAAAACAGTGTTAACCCTACACCCGAAAAACAAGAAAAACCTGAAACCGAGCTTGTTGCTGATAATAAAGACAATGATAACACTACACCGACTAATTCTCTTCAAAATACTGATGAAGAATCCAAAGCGTCTGAACAACAAGCTTCCAAGGTAGAAAATGATGTTGTAAAATTCGGTGGCAATGCCGAAGAGCGTCGTGCTACACTGCTTGCAAGATGTAATGCATATCTTAAAGACGATACAAGCACAGCAAAAATTAATACAGAAAAATATAAGCTTGAAAGTGTAGAATCCATTCTAGAAGGTTTTGAAGCTCGTGCTACCGAGCGTATAAATAAAAAATTTAATTCTACAAGCATTTCATCTAATACTGCTCAGGCTGGCGAAAATAAACCTGCCGAACAAATTAAAAAGGCTTCCGAGCCACACTCTCCCACATCAATCGGAGATACCGTCATATTTAAAGCACCTAATTCAGCCACAAAAACAGAGGATTTAAATAAAGCTACAACGCACACACCAACACAAGCTAAACATATATTCACGGCTGATGATATAACCAAAGCAAAAAAGCCTGCAAATGACAGCTTTGATGATTTTTCCTCCACCCGAATAATTACTGATATAAGCAGCCATTCAAAGCCTGTTGAAACAAATTCTTCAAACAAAACTGAAGTTTTCCCTGTTGTTGAATCAGTTGTTGATACTAATAAATCTGACAATTATGCTTCAAACATCAATGATAATGTTGATAATCAACAGCAAAAATTGAATTTTGATGATTACACAACAGTTGCAGATCGTCCGAAAATTCTTAGCTCTTTATTACGTAAAAAGAAAGCCTTTACCTTTAAACTTTTGCTTTCTCTTTTAGCGTTTGTTGTTTCTTTAATTTTTATTACACCTGTTTCAGCAAACATAATTTCCTCTAAAACTACCTTAAATATTTTAGAGCTTATTGTTTGTTTGTTCATATTGTTTGTAAATATAAATACTATATCAAGCATCAAATCTCTATTTAACCCAAAAGCAAAAAACGCACTGCCCGCAATGCTATCTTTAATAGCCGCAACGCTTTTTTCAATTATTAATTTAATTGTTAGAAGTGATTTTGTAGGCTTTTCATCTGTTACTGCTATTAGTTTAATTTCATATAATTTAGCAAACAGAAACTTCTATTCAAAAACCATTAAAAACTTTAATCTTATCGCTAATGCAGAATTCAAAAACGCTGTTTCAATTATTCAAAACAAAGGTGCTACAAAAACAATTGTAGGAAATTCCATAGAAGGAAGCTCATTGGTTTGTTATGGTGGCGAAACTACTAATATTCACGACTTTTTAAGATACACGTTCTGTAAAAACCCAATTTCAGATAAAATACAAAAGCTTTCATTAATTGGTATTATAATAGGATTTGTTGTTGCTCTGTCTGCATTTTTGTTGAATACTAATGATGCAATTTTATCTTTGTATATCTTTTGTGCTACCATTTGCTTTACTGCATTACCATCGGCTTATCATATAGTAAGCCTTACTATTAATTCTGCTAATAAGCGATTAAATCATTACGATGCTATGATAACGGGCTATCACGCCGCTGATGAATTAGAGCTTTGTAATGCAATAGCAGTAAACAGCGACTCGCTTTTCCCCGAAGGAACTGTTCGCTTGGTTGATATGAAGCTGTTAAGCCCCAATCCGTTTGACCAATCTATTCTTGATGCGGCAGCTATTGCTTCAACAATTCACAGCCCGTTAGCAGGAATTTTCAAGCAAATGGATGCTTCAAAGGCCTATGGCACAGCAACTCAAGAAGTGGATTCAGTTATTTATGAAGAAAAAATGGGTATTTCGGGTTGGGTGAACGACCGTAGAGTTTTTGTAGGTAATCGCGATTTGCTAATAGCCCATGGTTTTGTCGGTCTTCCCCCTGCCGAGCTTGATAAAAAAATTATGCGTAAAGGCTACTTCCCCGTTTATATTGCAAGTGATAATATTCCCTGTGCCCTTTTGGTTGTAAAATACGAGCCAGACCAAGATATAGTTTATGAAATGCAAAGATTAGCAAATACAGGAACAACAATTCTTGTTGATAATTGTGACCCAAATATATCTGCACAAATGTTAGCCGATTATTTTGAGCTTTATGATGAAACTGTTTTTATTATGAATAAACAAGGCTCGGATTTTTATAAAGCTTTGACACAGCATAAAGAACACAGACGAGCGGGTGCGGCTTATAAATCGCGTATTGAAGGCTTGCTTGCCTCACTTACTGCTTCAATCAACATTAAAAAATATATTTCACGTATGACCGCTTTTTATATTTGCAGTATAATTTTAGGCTTGCTTTCAATAATAACTTGCGTTTTTACATCCCTTAGCACATTAATAACACCCTTAAATATTCTTATAATACAAATTTTGTTGTCGAGCATTACATTATTACCTACCATTTTACGTAAGCCATAACAAAACTTGAAAAACTTTTCTCTATATGATATAATAAGTCTTGTGATTTTCACAAGGCTTATTTTTAGGGGTGATTTTTAATAGTGAAAACAAATGCTTTTAAAAAAATTACCGATAAAACAATAATATATATGCTTTTTGGCTCAATTTTTTTGCCTTTTGTTTGTACCGCTATGGCACTTGCAA
>JAGARD010000076.1 GCA_017622415.1 Clostridia bacterium
ACATGGGATTACGGTCCCTTAGGTGTTGAACTTAAAAACAACGTAAAAAAGGCTTGGTGGAAAAAATTCGTTCAGGAAAATCAGTACAATGTTGGTTTGGACAGTGCTATTCTTATGAATCCTCAGGTTTGGGTTGCATCAGGTCACGTTGGCGGATTTTCTGATCCTCTTATGGACTGCAAGGATTGTAAAACCCGTCATCGTGCAGATAAGCTTATTGAGGATACAGGTGTTAATCCTGCGGGTTGGAGCTTTGAGCAAATGTCCGACTATATTAAGGATAATAACATAGTTTGTCCTGATTGCGGTTCCTGCAATTTTACCGATATTCGCAAATTTAACCTTATGTTTAAAACATTTCAAGGCGTTACTGAGGATGCTAAAAACGAAATTTTTCTTCGTCCCGAAACCGCACAAGGTATTTTCGTAAACTTTGCAAATATTCAGCGTACTACCCGTCGCAAGCTTCCTTTTGGTGTTTGTCAGGTAGGTAAGTCTTTCCGTAACGAAATTACCCCAGGTAACTTTATTTTCCGTACCCGTGAGTTTGAGCAGATGGAGCTAGAGTTCTTCTGCAAACCAGGTACTGATTTAGAGTGGTTTGCATATTGGAAAGAAACCTGCAAAAATTGGTTGCTTAGTCTTGGTATGAAAGAAGAAAATCTTCGTCTTCGTGACCACGAAAAAGAGGAATTATCCCATTATTCCAACGCAACTACTGACTTTGAGTTCCTTTTCCCATTTGGTTGGGGTGAGCTTTGGGGCATTGCCGACCGTACTGACTTTGACCTTAATGCACATATGAAAGAGTCTACAAAGAGCTTAGAATATTTTGACCAAGAAACAGGCGAAAAGTTTGTTCCCTATGTTATTGAGCCATCTCTCGGTGCTGACCGTGTTCTTCTTGCATTCCTTTGCGATGCTTATGATGAGGAAACTGACGAAAAAGGTGATACTCGTACCGTTCTTCGCTTGCATCCTGCACTTGCTCCCTTTAAGGCTGCTGTTCTTCCTTTAAGTAAAAAGCTTTCTGAAAAAGCTATGGAAGTTTATCATATACTAGCTAAGGATTATATGATTGATTTTGATGATGCAGGCTCAATTGGTAAACGTTATCGTCGTGAGGATGAAATAGGAACACCTTTCTGCATCACTTATGATTTTGAGAGCGAAAACGATGGCTGTGTAACCGTTCGTGACCGCGATACTATGCAGCAGGAGCGTATTGCTATTTCTGAGCTTTCAGACTACATTAAGCTTAAATTGGAGTTTTAAGATTGGATTTAAAAAGAATTGAAAATGCAGTAAGGGAAATACTTATTGCAATTGGTGAGGACCCCGAACGTGAGGGCCTTGTAGAAACCCCCGAGCGTGTTGCACGTATGTACGCAGAGGTTTTTAGTGGCCTTTCCGAAGACCCTAAAAAGCATATAAAAACCTTTTCAACAGGTAATGATGAAATGGTGGTTGTACGTGATATACCGCTATATTCAATGTGTGAGCATCATCTTTTGCCATTTGTTGGTAAGGCACATATTGCTTATATTCCGCGTGACGGAATAGTAATTGGTCTTTCAAAATTAGCTCGTATAGTCAATTGCTTTGCACGCAGACCCCAATTACAAGAAAGGCTTACGGCAAATGTAGCTGATTTTTTGGAAAAAGAGCTAAATGCTCTTGGGGTCGCAGTTGTAATTGAAGCTGAGCATTTATGTATGACAATGCGTGGTGTTAAAGCTTCGGGTGCCGTTACCTGTACTTCTGCACTTAGAGGTATAATGCGGTCCGACAGTCGCACCAGAGCAGAAGCTTTAAAGCATTTAGAAAAATAATATGAATAACAAAACTGTATTTCGCTTTCGGGAAGGAGCTTTCCTTCTCGGAAGCCGTACCTATATTATGGGCATTATTAATGCAACGCCTGACTCTTTTTCAGATGGCGGAGATAATTTTTCACCCGAAAACGCTTTAAAAACCGCTATAGAGATGGAAAAACAGGGTGCCGATATTTTAGATATCGGCGGTCAATCTACACGCCCTGGCTTTACGCTTATCACTCCCGATGAGGAATGGAAAAGGCTTGAAAAAATAATACCTCTTATTCTAAAGGCAACTAATATTCCTGTTTCTATCGATACTTTTTATCCTGAGGTTGCCGAAAAAGCACTGTCTCTTGGTTGTCATATTATTAATGACGTCAGTGGCACAGTTAATCCAAAAATGGCAGAAGTTATTAAAAAATATAATGCTGGTTGGATTTTAATGCATTCGGGTGAGGAAATTACGGATAATATCAGCGAATGTGTACATAGTAGTCTGCTAAATATGTTAAATACCGCCGTTTCGTTTGGCGTAAATAAAGAAAATATATGTCTTGACCCTGGAATTGGCTTCGGCAAGACAATGGAACAAAACTTAAAACTTATTGCAGAAACCAATCAAGTTAAAATAGGGGGTACCGCTTATTTGCTTGGTGCATCACGCAAAAGGGTTATTGGATATGCTTTGGGAGATTGTAATTTACCCTTTAAAGAGCGTGATTTTGGTACTGTTGCGATTAATACAATAGGCATTTTGGGTGGTGCTGATATGTTAAGAGTTCATAATGTTTCAGCAGCAGTTCAGGCAGCTTCAGTTACCGATAAAATCAGAGAGAAGGAAAATAAAGTATGACTAAGCTAACAAAAATTTCAGGAATTTCTGCGGCTTTCATTCTTATTGCTTTGGATGTTTTAGCAATAATTAACTCTTTTGCTTTAGGTGGAGCAAGTGTTTTCAATAATTTTATTAACTATTCCATTCCTTGTGGATTGCTTTTAGGTTGCGTACTTCTTGCCGCAATTTATGAAAAGCCATATAAAAAATCCTTGTCAATTACAGCTATGGTTTTCTTTTCTATTTTGCTGCTAATAAGAACTTTAGCAATAGTGTTACGTATATTAGAGCTTATTTATGCAACAAATATTGTTACCGTATGGTATACACAGTATATGGAGCTTGCTCAGTATTCAGCTTTTACAGTTTTAGCCCTTGCCGTAATATTTTTATTGATTTATTTAACCAAGGGTAAGCTTGAGAAAACAGCTTTGTTTTTAGGCGGATTTTCCTGTCTTGGCTTGCTAGGAGTATGGGCAGTTCATTTATACACCTTAATTACAGGTGCCACCCAACTTTCAATTAGCTTTTTACAGTTCTTAATTGAGCTTTATAATAGCGGATTTTTCAGAGATATGCTTGTCGCTTTGGCTTATATTATAGCCTTTTGGACTATAAATGAAATTAATAAAGAAAAGGAAAAAGCATAAATTATGGATGAAATTTATATAAAAGGTCTTAAAATTTTTGCTTATCACGGTGTTAATCCGGAAGAAACTGAAAATGGTCAGGAGTTTGAGCTTGATATTACTATGTATGCAGACCTTTCTTCGGCAAGGCAAACAGATAATTTAGAAGATACAATTAACTATGCTGCCGCTAGAAAAATAATAAATTCAGCAATGACCAAAAGACCGTACAAGCTTATTGAACGTGCGGCAGAGGTAGTGGCATCTGCCCTTTTAGACGGATTTGAAAAGCTTTTGAAGGTAGAAGTTACCCTTAAAAAGCCAAATGCGCCTATGTCTGCCGTATTTGATTATGTAGCGGTAAAAATAACAAAGTCGAGGTAAAGCTTATGTCTGTTGCTTTTGTTGGTGTAGGTACTAATTTAGGAGATAGAATTTCCAATATTAATAATGCCATTGAAGCACTTAAACATCTGCCTAATACTACTGTAGAAGCTGTTTCTAAAATATATGAAACCGAGCCGTGGGGTTTTAAAGAACAACCGAATTTTTTAAATGGAGTTATAAAAATTAATACTAAGCTTTCGGCAAGTGCGTTGTTAGGTGCACTTTTAGGTATTGAAGCGGCTATGGGAAGAATAAGAGAGATAAAAAACGGACCCAGAGTATTAGATTTAGACCTATTGATTTACGATGATGTAACTATGAATACGCCTGAGCTTACATTACCTCATCCATTTATACTTCAAAGAGAATTTGTTTTAAAGCCCTTAACCGAGCTCACTGCGGAAAACAAATATATTACTGCTTTAAATAATCTCAAGCAAGGTACGGTATGGCTTTATGAATCGTAAGCTTGTAACGTGGCTCGATATACTTTTAATAGTTTTATTTGTTATTTTGAGTATTACTATTATACTTGTTTTCTCTTCATCGGGCGAGGGGAATAAAGCGGTAATAAGTGTTGACGAAAAAATAATAGGTGAATATTCTCTTAATACCGATTTAACTAGAGAAATTAAAACAGATTATGGCTTTAATACTGTGGTAATATTAAACGGAGAATGTTTTGTTTTAGATGCAGATTGCCGTGATGGCATTTGCATTAGTAGAGGTAAAATCAGCAAGGTAGGGGAAAGTATAGTTTGCCTTCCCCATAAATTGATTGTAGAGATTAAATAATATGAAAACTATGGTTGCAAAAAAGGTATCTTTATATGGATTTCTAACGGCGGCGGCACTTTTATTCGGATATGTGGAATATTTGGTGCCGCTTAACTTTATTGCACCTGGTATTAAGCTTGGTATATCAAACGGTATAGTTTTGTTTTTAATTATTAAAAGCAAATATAAAGCAGCGATTATTATAAACATAGCAAGAATTTTACTTTCGGGATTTTTGTTTGCAACCCCGTTTAGTCTTATCTTTTCATTAACAGCGGGTGTTATAAGCACAGTGGCTATGATTTTATTAAATCAGTTTAAAGGCTTTGGTGTTGTAGGGATAAGTGTTCTGGGTGGAACAGTGCATAATATAGTACAAATATGCGTTGCTTATTTTACTGTTGGTGGGGGCGTTGTTTTTTATCTTCCGTTTTTACTTTTTGCAGGAATTTTAGCAGGTATGGCAGTTGGATTTTTGGTATGGATAATGTTAAATAAAACAAACAAAATATTCGATGAAATATAATAATAAATTTTAAAAAAATATAAAATTTTGTTATAACAAAACCCGAGTTTCACATTTGAAACTCGGGTTTGATATTTAAGTAAAATTTAAGTTCGCAATAATTACTTTGCTTCCTTTTGTGCTTTTCTGGCATCTGAACCTTTTTTCCAAGAATACCAAAGCGGGCTGGAAAGGCAAACAGAAGTAACACAACCTGAAAGAATACCAACAGCCATAGGAATTGCAAAGCTACGAAGTGTTGAAAGACCAAAGAATTCAGCAACAACAACAATTGCAATAATTGCAAGGAATGTAGCAACGGTTGTTTTAACTGTTCTTCCAAGGGATTGATTAACACTGGTGTTTATTAGCTCGCGAAGCCCCATTTCGGGATAAAGTCTGTTATTTTCACGAATACGGTCATAAACAACGATGGTATCGTTAAGTGAATAACCAAGAGTGGTAAGAATAACCGACATAAAGTTGGAGTCGATTTCCAAACGGAAGAAAACACTTGCAGCAAAAGCCATAAAGCAGTCAAGCAAAAGAGCGAGAAGTGCAAACATACCTGCCGAAATACCGCCGATTTTACGGAAACGAATACCAACATACACAACAACTAAGATACCTGCAAGCAAAACAGCTACCAAGCATTTAAGGAAGAAGTTGCTCGCAATTGTACCACTAACAGTGTTTGAACCAATATTTTCAACCTTGTTATCTGCAAAGGTTTTTTGAAGCTTAGCTGTTACAGAGCTTTCGATTGCACTGGGAACTGCAACGGTAAGAGTTTTGTTAGCAACATCCTGACTAACGGTTATTCCTGTAAGTCCAAGAGCTTCTTCAAGTTTTGTTGTTACGGTTTTGGTTTCTTTAATACTGCCCTCAAAGCTGAATAAAACATTGTTATCCTGTGAATTAGCATCAGCTTTTAATGTAATTTTGTTATCAGCTAAGTTTGTATTAAGAGTTTTTAAAATTTCGGATTTTGTGCTTTCGGTAACCTCTGCTTTTACACTGGGTAGGGTAACAACTAAGGATTTTTCACCTGTAGCAAAGTTAGTGTTTTCAGAAACAGCAACCTTTTGACCAACGGCATCTTCAACGGCAGTTTCAGCTTTATCAAGGTCAATGCTACCGTTAAAGCTATAATTTAAAACGGTACCGCCCTTGAAATCAATGCTAAGATTTGCACCAAAAACAGCAAGAACAACTATAGCAGCTACAATAATTACAGCATAAACGGAAAGCCAAATTTTACGTGATTTAATAAAGTCAAAAGTTTTATTTAGCATTTTTGGCACCTCCATATAACCAAGGTTTGCGTAAGAATTTAAATCTAGAGATGCTTCTAAGCATAGCACGTGAGAAGTAAACGCCCATTATCATATTGAAGATAACACCAATAAGGAGGGTGTAACCGAACGAATATATAGAGCCTGTTACGGAAGAACCAAAGAATTGCATAACGGGTGAGAAGATTTTGCCCATAAATGTATCGGTGGTACCAAATGCACCCATCATAACTGCAGAAACAATAAATACTGTAACGTTACCATCTAAAACGGCGTTAAAGCTGTTGTCGAAACCTGCTGAAATAGCACCGTCAATTGTCTTACCTTTTCTAAATTCCTCTCTAATACGCTCAGATGCAATAACGTTAGCATCAACACCCATACCGATAGAAAGGATAATACCTGCAATACCCGGAATGGTAAGAGTAACGCCTGTAACACCATCGAAGAAACCGGAGGAACAAGCAAGCATACCTGCAACCTGACCCAAGAGGGCAATAGAGGTTACAACACCGGGGAGGCGGAACATTATAATCATAACAATACAGATAACAATGAAAGCAGCAATACCTGCAATTGTCATAACATTAAGTGCCTGTGTACCGAGTGTAGGACTGATTATTTGTAATTTGTTGTCATCAGCCTTGAGGGAGAAGGGGATAGAACCTGCATTGATAATAGAAGCAAGCTCATTAACATAATCGGCAGTAAATACAGAAGCATCACCGCTGATTATAGCTTTACCGTCGGTAATAGCTTCGTTAACGGTAGGAGCACAAATGTAGCTGTCACTACCCTCAAGCCAAATAGAAATCACGCCTTTACTGCTTGCTAATTTGCTTGTTGCAGTTGCGAATTTTGAACTACCGTTTTTGGTGAGCTCTAACTGAACTATGTAACCGCCGCTTTCACGGTCATAACCGGGGGCTGCACTTGCAATATCACTTGCACCTTGCAATACGATATTAGATTTATCTGCGGCGGGAGCCTCGCTACCCTCACAGAAGGTAAGAACTGCAGTATTACCTAATTCTTTAACTGCTGCTGCAGGGTCAAAATTTTCATCACCTGACTGCCAAGGGAAGCGAACGATTACCTGTTTATTGTTAACATCGGTACGAACTTCGCTTTCTGTAATACCCTTTGCAAGAAGTCTGGCTTCCATAACCTCTTTAATTGAGTCCATATCTGCCTGAGTTATATCATCAAGCTTTATGTCGGAATTGGCATCTAAGTTGGGTTCAAAGATAGCTTCAACACCACCGCGAATGTCAATACCCCAAGTAATGTCTTCTGCGCCTTTTACATATACTGTCCTGTTATCTCCATAGTAGTTGTCAACACCGAAGAATGAAGTGTAAGCAAACACGAAAATCAGTATCGCAACAATGAAGAAGGTCAGCTTTTTAGCGCCTTTTGTTTTGCGTTTCCTTTTCATGGAAAATCCTCCATCTGTTATTTTATGGCTTTTATAAGCTTAATAAATATAAAGTGATTTTATACTAAAAACTCCTATAAGCCTAATAAAACTATTATATAGTTTGTTAAATAAAAAGTCAATGTTTTTTGGCTAAAATAGTATAAAATTTACAAAAAATCAATTATTCTGCTAAAACCTTTTCAATAACCGCAATTTTTACGCATATAGCAAGTAATTCTGCGGCTTTATAGATTTCTTCATTATCAGGATAAGAGGGGGCAATTCTTAAATTGCTGTCTTTGGGGTCTTTTCCGTAGGGGAAGGTCGCACCCGCACCTGTAAGCACAAGACCAGCTTCCTTACATAAAGCGTGTGTTCTTTTTGCACAGCCCTCGGGAAGATTTAAGCTTATGAAATAACCGCCCTTGGGTTTAGTCCACTTCGCAATATTTAAACCGCCGAATTCCTTTTCAAATCGCTCCAAAACAATTTCAAATTTGGGTCTTAAAACATCAGCGTGCTTTTTCATATGCTCTAAAACCTTTTCAAGAGATGTGAAAATACGTGCATGACGAAGCTGATTTAATTTATCGGGACCGATTGTCTGGAAACTCATACGATTTTTTATTCTTGCAACATCTTCAGGTCCTGCGGTCTGAGCGGCAACGCCAGCACCTGGGAATGTTATTTTAGAAGTAGAGGTAAACTGAATTACAAGATTATCATTGCCATGTTTTTTACATTCATCATAGATGTTTAAAAGCTCATTATCATCATCGTATAGGCTGTGAATAGCATAAGCGTTATCCCAAAATACGCGGAAGTCTTTTGCGGCGGGTTTTAATGCGGCAATTCTGCGAACAGTATCATCAGAATAGGTTATACCTTCAGGATTAGAATATTTTGGAACACACCAAATACCTTTAACAGAAGAATCCTTAACAAGCTCTTCAACAACATCCATATTAGGACCTTCAGGCGTGTTTTCAACAGCAATAAGCTCAATTCCAAAATGCTCACAAATTGCAAAGTGACGGTCATAACCTGGGGCAGGGCATAAGAATTTTATATTTCCCTGTTTAATCCAAGGCTCTGCTCCAAAACCGTGGGTCATGGCTTGTGCAATAGTATCGAACATCATATTAAGTGATGAATTTCCGCCAACTATAACCAACGATTCATCAACACCGAATATTTTGCTAAAAAGTCTTTTTAGCTCGGGCAAACCATCCAAGCCACCGTAATTTCTGCAGTCAATTCCCGTCTCGTTTTTATAGCCTAAGTCGTTGCTAACGGCATCAAACATTTTAGAGCTTACGTCCATTTGCTCTGGTCCTGGTTTTCCTCGGGACATATCTAAAGTGATACCTCGACTTTTGAAAGCATCGTATCGAGCTTTGATTTTGCTAAGCTCATTATTTAGTTCTTCTTTGCTTAGAGTTTTGTAATACATATAATTGCCTCCGAATAGTCCAATTAAATTATAATTAATTATTATACATTATTATTTGTGTTTTTTCAAGTGAAATTTAATAGAATTCATTTTTTTGTTGCTATTAATCAAGATTATTGATTTATAACTAAAATAGTTTGTCTTTTATGCAATTCCTTGTTGACAAATTTGTATTAGTATGGTATTATAGTATCACTTTAGCGTATTAAAACGCTAAAACGAATTTTTGGAGGTTATTAATATGAAAAAATCTTTAGCTTTACTATTAAGTGTCGTTATGATACTTGCCGCTGTTTTTGCTATGGCGGGATGCGGTAAGGAGGATAATACCCTTACTTGCGGCGTTACTATTTTTGAGAAAATGAATGAAAAAGATGAAAACGGAAATTGGACAGGTTTTGAAACCGAGTTTGCTGAGGAGGTTGGTAAGCTTATTGGTATGGACGTTGCCTTCCAAGAGATTGATTGGGGACAGAAGTACAATGAATTAAATTCAGGTGCTATTGACTGTATCTGGAATGGCTTTACTGCTAACTCTGAGGACGAAGGCGTTAAGAGAAGCGAATTGGTAGATTTCTCTTACGGATATATGCTCAATCAGCAATGTATTGTTGTTAAAAAGGAAGCAGTAGCTAATTACAAAACACCTGCTGATTTAAAAGGTAAAAAGGCTTGTGTAGAGGCTGGTAGTGCTGGTGCTTCTTATGCTGAATCCGTAACCGATAAAGAGAATGTATTTGCTGCTACAGCTCAAATTAATACATTTACAGAAGTTAAATCGGGTGCCGTTGATTTTGCGGTTGTTGATATTCTTCTTGCTAAGAATATTTGTGGCAACGGCGACTATGCCGACCTTGCAATTGTAGATGCAATTGAGTTAGAATCTGAAATTTATGCTATTGGCTTCAAAAAGGGTAGTGAGCTCACAGCTAAGGTTAACGATGCTATCAAAACCCTTGATGCTAACGGAAAACTTATGGAGCTTGCTAAGAAATACGGCTTTGAGAACGTTCTTAAAGTAATCGAGACTATTGAATAATTTTTAACATAATTTAAGGAAAATAATAATGGGATTTTGGGAAGTAACTTTAAGCTTGCTTGACGGACTAAAGTACACCTGCCTAATATTTGCGCTAACACTCGTGTTAGCGCTTCCTTTGGGTTTGGTGATTTCTTTTGGTTCAATGTCAAAATTTAAGCCTCTTGCATACATAATAAAAACTTTTGTTTGGATAATCCGCGGCGTTCCTCTAATGCTTCAGGTAATAATATTCTTTTATGTGCCTGGGTTTGTTTTTGGAACACCCGTTCTTTCAAGGTTTGCTTCGGTTATTGCGGCGTTTGTTATAAACTATGCCTGCTATTTTTCTGAGATATATCGCGGCGGTATTGAAAGTATTCCTCGCGGTCAATACGAAGCAGGTCAGGTTTTAGGTATGACAAAACGACAGGTGTTTTTTAAGGTAATTCTTATGCAGGTGGTCAAACGTATATTAGCACCTATGTCTAATGAGGTTATAACACTTGTAAAGGATACCGCTCTTGCCAGAGTTATTATGATTGTAGAGGTTATTCAGGCGGCACAAAATTTTGCAGGATACGGTTTAATGTGGCCTTTGTTTTATACAGCGGTTTTCTATTTGGCTTTTGTTGGCCTTCTTACGCTGTTATTTGGCTTTTTTGAAAAGAAGCTCGGCTATTATAAAATATAATTCGAGAAAGGAAGCCTTTTATGGCAGTTTTTGAAGCAAAAAATATAAAGAA
>JAGARD010000077.1 GCA_017622415.1 Clostridia bacterium
AAATAATATAAGCATATCAATTATCTTGAAAGGATGAATTTAAAATGAAAAAATTATTATCTGTATGCTTGGCTTTGGTAATGGTAATCTCTTTTGGTGTTACCGCATTGGCTGAGGGTGGCTTTGTAAGCAGTCCTTCGGGCAATCCTGCACCCGAAATTATTAGGCCCTCGGATGGAAAAATCGTAATAACCCCTTATTCCAACCGTGGTCAGCTTTCAGAGGCAGAACGCAAAAATTTAGAAGCTGCTTACAATTCTATTAACGGAACTGAAAATCTTGTTGATTTAAACCAAGGCCTTAAAGATATAGCAAAGGATAAGAACATCGACCCTTCTAATCTTGCTGTAAGCGATTTGTTTAATGTAAGCAATAACGGTGCTTCGGGCACACAAACATTAGAATTAAAGGCAGATACCTTTAAAAATTTCGTTGCTTTAATGGTTTATGTTAACGGCGAGTGGAAAATCGTTGATGATGCTAAGCTCCAAGGCACTAATCTTGTATTCACCGCTAATTATTTTGGACCTTATGCAGTTGTTGTAAACACCGCTGATGATACGAAATCTCCTCAGACAGGTATTAACGAAGCCGTACAGAGCAGCGGTGCATCTCTTGGTATTTATGGTGCTTTGATGCTTGTTTCTGCTTGCGGTGCACTTTTAATGTGGAAAAAATCCAAAAAGTATTCTGCTTAATCTTTAAAAAAGGACTACTGTTATGGGAAAATCGAGGAAAAATAAGAGCAAATATTTCAAGTATGCTACTATTGCATTTGTGATAATTTTCTTTATTTCCGCCGCTTTGCTGCTTTTGGGACTTTGGGAAAAGCAGCAGGGCGAATTTCCCGTGTATGATTCCGAAGAAATAACCGTAGAATTTAACGGTAATGAATATGTTTTAAAGGAAAATATCGATACCTTTTTAGTTATGGGTCTCGATAAAGAAACCGATGCGGTTAATGCCGATTCTTACAACAACAATCAAAGTGCCGACTTTTTAATGCTTTTTGTTTTTGATAATGAATTAGAAAGGTTCAGTGCAGTCCAAATTAACCGCGACACAATGACAGACGTTAACATTTTAGGGGTTAACGGTAATAAAATTGATAGCACTATTAAGCAAATAGCTTTGGCACACACCTACGGCAACGGCAAGGAAGTTAGCTGTCGTAATACTATGGATGCGGTATCGGGACTTTTGCTTGATTGTAAAATAAATCATTATGTTTCGTTCACGATGGATTCGGTACCCGTATTTAACGATTTGGTCGGCGGGGTTGAACTTACTATTCTGGACGACTTCAAAGGCGTGGATGATACCCTTGTAAAAGGTCAGAAGGTCACCCTTAACGGCGAGCAAGCACTGAAATATGTTCGAAGCCGTATGGGTCTTGAGGAAGACGATAATCTTTCCCGAATGGAAAGGCAAAAGCAGTACATAAACGCCCTATATGATAAAACCCTTAAGGCCGCAAGCGAAGATGAAGAATTTATTATGAGGGCTTCTGCCAAAATGTCAAAGTATATCGTTTCAGACCGCTCGGTAACTCAGCTTAGAGAGCTTGCAAAAAAATTCACAGAGTATGAATTTATCGGAGTTCAAAATATTGACGGCGACTCAAAAAAGGGCGAAAAATTTATGGAATTTTACGCCGACACCGACTCTGTTAAAAAAATTGTTATTGAGAATTTTTATGAAGTAAAAAAATAGTGCAGTATATACTTTAAATTTTATAAGAATACATATAAATTAGTTAGTATTTAGTTAGTGTCTTTCGTTTTTAATAATATAATCTAGAAAACACCGCGTTTGCCAAAAAGTAAACGCGGTGTTTTTATAATTTTTTTAAATTATTTTCCCATAAGGTTATTGGCGATGCTTTTGAGCTCGTCCAGAGAACTAACGTTACCGTGGGACTGGATTATGGTTTCCTGAACATTTTTTGGCAGAGTGTCAAAATAAATATTCATTTCGGTCTCTGCATCAGAATTGAAATAAGGTGTTTTGTTTTCCATTTTTATACCCCCTTTTTGGGAGTATGACCAAATTATAGTTTAATATTCAAAAAGTGAAAAATCAAGCTCGGTAAAATCAGTAATTAAAAGGTCGGCATATTCGGCACCTACAAATTTTTCCTTACCGTTTGGGCAAATGCCAACCGAAAGCCCTGCACCCGATGCCTTTGCCGCCTGAATTCCCGAACAGGCATCCTCTACAATAATAAGGTCTTTCATATCTACGCCAAGCGTTTTCCCCGCTTTTAGGTACAAATCGGGGTGTGGCTTGCCTTTTACGGTGCCGTCATCATAAATTATATGCTCAAATTTAAACCATTGCTCGAGGTTAAAAAGCTCGTTAAAAAACTTTACATTATTTATTTCTGATGAGGTTGCAATTGCGTGGGGAATATTGTGGTCGTTTAAAAAATCAAGTAACGCATAAGCCCCCTTTGCAAAGGAAAGAGTTGCCTTATTTTTTATACATTCCTCGCGGTAAAGTGCTTCCTTTTCTTCGCCAAAAACTCCAATTAGCTCCTTTGGAATAGGCTTGTTAAAAAGCCTTTCATATATTATGGGATTTGTGCTTCCGTGAAAATACTTGTAATATTGCTCTGTAGTAAGTTCAATTCCTAGTTTTTCCTTGGCGTAACGCTTCCAAGCCATTTCGTGGTAGGGGGAATCAAGGAATAATGTTCCGTTAAAATCAAAAATAATACCCTTCATATAAATCACCAAAAACAGTATACAATAATGAAGTTTGAAAATCAAGAAAATTTTATTTAGTCCACATTTTGTGTTAAATGGGTGCAAAAAAATCTTATTTGTCAATAGGTAGTGTTTTGCCAAAAAATTCAAGAAAAATAGCAAAAAATACTTGGTTTACAAAACGATTTAAATTTGTTATACTAATAAAACAGGCCTTTTTAAGGACTGATATATTAAAAAAAGGAGCACCTGCCAAAATGAAATTTAAGGTACGCAAGGATTTCAAAACACCGCCGTTTTCGGTACCAAGTGAAATAGTAGACTCACACATAAAATTGGCAGGAGCTTTGCAGCTTAGAGTAATTCTTTACTGTCTTCGTCATACATACGATGCAGAAATTGACCCCGCTTTAATGGCAGAGCTTTTTTCTGTAAGCAAGGAGGATATAAACGACGCACTTATGTTTTGGGCAGAGCTTGGCTTTATTGAAAGCGAAGGTCCTGTTTTTAATCCAAATACACCTGAGCCTCAACCAGCTAAGGTTGCACCGCCCAAAGCCCCGCGTCCCGACCGCAAGGAGGTTGCCCGCAGAGGCTTGGAGTCGCCCGAAATTGCCTTTTTGCTTAATGAGGCACAACAAAAATTTGGCAGAATGTTAAAGCAAAGCGAAAGCTCTGTTTTGGTGTGGATATATGACGATTTAGGGTTAGATGCCTCAATAATTTTAATGATTTTACAGCACGCCGTACAGGCCGAAAAGGTTAATATTACATATATTGAAAGGGTTGCCAGAGATTGGGCGGAAAACGGTGTAGATACCATTGCCGCTGCCGAGCAGAGAATAGTGGAGCTTAACAACAGTCGTTCGGCTTGGAATAAAATGCGACGAGCCTTTGGACTTGATGCCCGTTCGCCCAGTGAAACCGAGTCGAAGCTTGCCGTTTCAAGCATTATTGATTGGAAAATGTCGGACGAGCTACTAAAAAAAGCCTATGATGCCTGTGTAGATTCCTGTGGCAAATACAATATCAGATACATAAAAAAGGTGCTTACCGAGTGGTATAAGCAGGGTATTACCACCGTAAAGGAGCTTGAACAGTTAGCTTCAAATCAGGCAGAAAATTCCGAAGAAAAAGCAAAGCAAAAATCCAAATCTAAAAATACTACTAAAGGCAGTATAGATTGGTCGCTTATGGACCAAATAATTAACGGGGAA
>JAGARD010000078.1 GCA_017622415.1 Clostridia bacterium
AGCAGGGATTTTTGGTTAAGGTTGAGCCTATGAAGCACAATGTTGGTTCTTGCTACCGTTGTAATTCTGTTGTTGAGCCTCGTATTTCCAAGCAGTGGTTTGTTAAAATGGAACCCCTTGCAAAGCCCGCTATTGAAACGGTTAAAAACGGTGAAATCACACTCATTCCTGCCCGTTTTGAAAAAACCTATTACAATTGGATGGAAAATATTAAAGACTGGTGTATTTCCCGTCAGCTTTGGTGGGGTCATAGAATCCCCGCTTGGTACTGTGCTGATTGCGGTGAGGTAATCGTTTCCAAAACAGATGTAGATACCTGCCCAAAATGTGGCAGTAAAAATGTAGCACAGGATGAAGATACTCTTGATACTTGGTTCTCATCCGCTCTTTGGCCTTTCTCTACACTCGGTTGGCCCGAAGAGAATTTAGACCTTAAATATTTCTATCCCACAAGCACGCTTGTAACAGGCTATGATATTATATTCTTCTGGGTTGCCAGAATGATTTTCTCTGGTTTAGAGTACACAGGAAAAGCACCCTTTAACACTGTTTTGTTCCACGGAATTGTTCGTGATGACCAAGGCAGAAAAATGTCCAAATCTCTTGGTAATGGTGTTGACCCCCTTGTTGAAATTGAAAAATACGGTGCAGATGCACTCCGCTTTACCCTTGCAACAGGTAATACACCGGGTAACGATATGCGCTATTCTTCTGACCGTGTTTCGGCAAGCCGTAACTTTGCAAATAAAATTTGGAACGCCGCAAGATTTTTGCTTATGAATTTGCCCGACAATGAGCCTGCACCTTATATCCCCGAAAATCTTGGGGTAGAGGATAAATGGATTCTTTCTAAATTTAACAGCGTTGTTCGCGACGTTACCGATAATTTAGATAAGTTTGAGCTCGGTCTTGCAGTCGCAAAGCTTTATGACTTTATCTGGGATGTTTTCTGCGATTGGTATATTGAGCTTGCTAAAATTAAGCTTAACAGTGGTGATGAGCAGGCAGCTAAAACCGCACGTGCAGTTTTGGTTTATGTATTCAGCGAAACCTTAAAACTTCTCCATCCCTTTATGCCCTTTATCACCGAGGAAATCTGGCAGGCACTTCCTCATAACGGCGAAACCATTATGACCTCAAAATGGCCTGAATATAGCAAGGATTTGGCATTTGAAACCGAGGAGCAGAATTTCCAAATTATTATGGATGCCATTCGTGCAATTCGTAACCGTCGCAATGAAATGAATGTTCCGCCCTCTAAAAAGGCCAAGGTTGTTATATCAAGCGAAAGAGCCGAGCTTTTTGAAAGCTGTGCTTCATTTATTGAAAGGCTTGCATCTGCCTCAGAGGTTGAGCTTACCGATAGCTACAATCCCGACGGTGCAGTAACCGTTGTTACCGATGCCGCAACCATCTACATTCCTATGAAAGAGCTTATGGATTTCTCTAAGGAGTTAGAGCGTTTGGAAAAGGATTTGGCAAAAGCTAATGTAGATAAAGAGTTCTTTGAAAAGAAGCTAAACAATCCCGGCTTTGTCGCTAAGGCACCCGAAAAGGTTGTTAATGAACAAAGAGAACAGCTTGGCAAGGTTTTGGAAAAAATCGAAAATCTTTTGGCAGGCATTGAAGATATAAAGAAACAAATGTAGTAAACAAGGCACCCGATTTAATTTGGTCGGGTGCCGAATGTGTTTGAGGGGAAATAACGTATGACATACGAACAAGCTTTGAATTATATTCACTCTTTAAACCGTTTTGGCATAAAACCGGGTTTAGAGCGAATAACCGCACTTTTAAATAAACTTGATAATCCTCAAAATAGCCTTAAATTTATTCACGTTGCAGGTACAAACGGTAAGGGCTCAACCTCTACCGCCCTTTCAAATATTATGATGTCGGCGGGTAAAAAAACAGGGCTGTTCATTTCGCCATTTGTGGTGGATTTTAGAGAGCGAATACAAATTAACGGCGAATATATTCCAAAATCCGATTTAG
>JAGARD010000079.1 GCA_017622415.1 Clostridia bacterium
CCCTCTTGCGATAAGCAGATAAAGGCGGGCCTTTGTAAGGGTAAAAAGTGTCTTGCCCCAACACGTTGTCCCGCACTTAAAGTAGACCACACTGAATACCTTAATCTTTTAAGAAAAATCCGAAAAATCCCCAAAATAAAAAGTGTTTTTATTCGCTCGGGAATACGGTATGATTATCTTATAGCCGATAAGGATGAAGCCTTTTTTAAGGATTTGGTGAGGTATCACGTAAGCGGTCAGCTAAAGGTGGCACCCGAACATTGCTCTGCCACTGTTTTAGATAAAATGGGTAAGCCCCATATTGAGGAATACTTAAAATTCGGCAAGCGTTTTTATGAGCTTACAAAGGGTATGAATTTAGAACAGTATCTTGTACCTTACCTTATGTCAAGTCACCCCGGCAGTACACTTGCAGATGCAGTTGAGCTTGCAGTTTTTCTTAAAAAGCAGGGCATTCACCCCCGTCAGGTGCAGGATTTTTATCCCACCCCCGGCACAATTTCCACCTGTATGTTCTATACCGAGCTTGATCCCTATACAATGAAGCCCGTCTATGTTGCAAAAACCGCCGAAGAAAAGCAAATGCAACGTGCATTGCTTCAATATTTCAAGCCAGAAAACCGTCAAATAATAGAAAAAGCCCTAAGAAAAACAGGTAAAACAAGACTTATGGGTAACGGTCCCGATTGCCTTATACCTGCTCCTGCGGGGTGGAATAGACCCCAAAACAATAAAGCAAAGGGTAAAAACGGTCGCAGACCCGCTGCCAAAAAGGTTGGGGGTAAATGGGACCCAAAGGCTAGAAGAAAAAGATGAAAAAGCAAATTACATTTAATGTTTTTGCAATTTTAATTATTTTGCCAATTGTTTTAGAGCTTTTGGTAATTGGCGGAATTTTTAATACATCACCTGCCACCTCTCTTATAGAGCTTTGCTTTGGAGAAGAGCAAACAGAGGCGGATTTTGTTGAGTTTTTGGATGTAGGTCAGGGTGACTCTACACTTATTAAAAGCGGAAATTCAGTTGTCTTAATTGATTTCGGACTGGAGGATGACGGTGCCAAAATCCAAAAGCATCTTATGAGAATGGGCATAAAAAGAATTGACCTTGCAATAATAACCCATCACCACAGTGACCATATAGGCGGATTTTCAAAGGTCGCCGAAAAAATAAAAATTGAAAAGCTTGTTATAAATAATACCACTGCCGAGGATGGCGAAGCCGAGCTTTTCAGCGAGGTTATAGAGCTAGCTGAGAAGAAAAACATCAAGTTGATTTTACCTAAAAAGGATTTGAAATTCAAAATAGGTAATGCAAATTTAAATATTTTAGGCTGTGATAATTTGGCAGAAAAGGAAAATAACCGCTCTATCATTTCAATGCTTAATATATGTGGCAAAAGCTTTCTTTTTACGGGGGACTGTGACGGCGATACCGAATATAGACTTGCCAAAAGCTGTAACGTAAAATGTGATGTACTTAAAATGGGGCATCACGGCTCAGGCTCGTCCTCTGATTTTCAGTTTTTATCGCTTGCACAGCCTGAAATTGCAATAGCCTCTTGCGGATATGATAATCTGTATAATCATCCGTCAGAAAAATCGGTAGAAAGGTTTAAGGAACTCGGTATCCAAATTTACCGAACAGATTTAGATAAAAGTATTCGTTTTACCTTTGAAAACGGGCAGAATGAATATGTAATTTCAACCGGAAGGGGAGCGGCTTAAATGATAGTATTAGATAGATTTGAGGGTAATTTTGCCGTTATTGAAGAAAACGGAATTATGAAAAATATTCCAAAGGAGCTTGTAGATAACGCTGTTACCGAGGGCTCAGTTATTGTAAAAATCGGCGAAAAATATTTTTTAGATGAAAAAAATTCCGCAGCTGAGCGTAAAAAAATCGCCGAGCTGCAGAATAGCTTGTTTGAAGACTGAAAAAATTTTTAATCGCTTACTTGGTGGGTGGAGTTCTCGCTTCTGAAAAGTAACGAAATACACCAAACCGAAGCTAAGCCAACGGCGGTATAGATAATTCGGCTGAGCAGTGCGTCCTGACCACCGAAAATCCAAGCAACAATGTCGAAACCGAAAAGACCGATACTGCCCCAGTTAAGACCGCCTATAATTGAAAGAATCAAACAAAGTTTATCTAGCATATTATTCACTCCTTTGTTTTTATTTTGTTCTAAAAAACAAAAAATATACAAACAAAAAATTTGAATTTTTAAAAAGAAAGGAAAATTTTTATGAAAAAAAATCAAATTCTCGCTTTTGATTTTGGTGCGTCCAGCGGACGTGCAATGCTTTCCAGAATTGAAAACGGCAAAATGGTAATTGAGGAAATCCACCGTTTTTCCAATGACCCTGTTTTGGTAAACGGACATCTTTATTGGGATGTACTTCGTCTTTTCCACGAAATAAAGCAAGGTATCAGCAAGGCTACAAACGCAGGCGGTTTTGATAGCATCGGTATTGATACTTGGGGTGTTGACTACGGCCTTTTGGATAAGGATGGTCAGCTTATCGGCAACCCGTATAATTACCGCGACGTTCGTACCGAGGGTATGCAGGAGGAATTTTATAAGCTTATGCCCCGTGAGGAGCTTTATGCCGAAACGGGTATTCAGCAGGTAGACCTTAACACCGTTTATCAGCTTATGGCGGCAGTAAAATACCGTCCTCAGGATTTGGCTCAGGCCGAAACACTTCTTTTAATGCCTGACCTTTTTGCATATTTTTTAACAGGTGCTAAAAGAATTGAGTATACTAACGCATCCACAACAGGACTTTTAGACCCCCACACCAAGGATTGGAATGAAAAGGTTTTAGCTAAACTTGGTCTTAAAAAGGAGCTTTTTGGCGAAATAATTAAACCCGGTGAGATTTATGGTAATCTTTTACCCGAAATTTGCGAGGAGCTTCACTGTGACAGCGTTCCCGTTATTGCCGTTGCAACCCACGATACCGCATCTGCAGTAGCCTCTGTTCCTACAGCGGAAAAGGATTATGCATACATAAGCTGTGGAACATGGTCGCTTTTCGGCACCGTTAATGATGAGCCGATTTTAACCGAGGAGTCCCGTCAGATTGGATTTACCCACGAAGGTGCTTCGGACGGAAAAATCCGTTATCTTAAAAATATTATGGGTCTTTGGCTTATTCAGCAGTCCCGTCAGGAGTGGAAGCGTCAAGGTCTTGATGTTTCCTTTGATGAAATGGAAAATGCCGCAAAGGCTGCCGAGCCCTTTAAATGCTTTGTAGACCCCGATGCAAAGGATTTTGTAGCCCCTGGTAATATGCCTAAGCGTGTTCAGGAATTTTGTAAGCGTACAGGTCAGTATGTACCTCAGAATATGGGTGAAATACTTCGCTGTATCTATCAAAGCCTTGCATTTAAATATCGCTATGCTACCGAAATGCTTGAAAAACTTATTGGTCACGAATTACCCGTAATTCATATGATAGGCGGCGGTATTAAGGACCAGCTTCTTTGCAGTATGGCGGCTGATTATTGCAAAAAAACAGTTATGGCAGGTCCTGTTGAGGCAACAGTTACAGGTAATGCCGCAGTTCAGTTTATGGCATTCGGCGAATTTAAGGATTTGGCAGATGCAAGAAGAGTTATTAAAGAAAGCTTCCCAATTAAAACCTATGAGCCTGATTTATCCTTAGACCTTGATGCTCATTTTGAAGAATTTAAAAAGTATATAGGTAAATAATATAAATGTGAAAATAAGACTGTGAGCAATTAAAACTCACAGTCTTATTTTTTGTTTGCTATTTGATTTTTTTAATAACTTTATCAAGCAAAGTTTCAAGGGGAAGAATAAATAATCCTACCAAAAAATTGCTTATGCCGTGCAGTATATCAAAGGGAAAGCCTGCAATTATCCAAGTTATCATTCCGTTAAAGTCAAGTCCAAATAAAAGTGCTTGTGCAGGGGCATAAAGTATTCCAAATCCAAAGCCGTGAAGTGCACAAACTACAGGATAAATTACCGACTTTGCCCACAAAGGCAGTTTTTTTGGTATAAGCATTGTAATTGCCCAAAGCACAGTCCATATATAAAGGTTGGGAACCCACCACGCCGAAAAGCCTTGTAAAAAAAGCTCCAAAAAAACGTAAATATAAATGGAAATCAGGGCTTTGAATTTGAAGATAACAGTGGTTAGCATTATGAACATTCCAAGCAGGTGGATGTTCGGCAAAATCGCCATAATTTCTTTTGAGCAAAACATTAAAGTGCCGAATAGGGTGCACACAATCAGTTCAAAAAGCTTTAAGCGATTGCTTTTGGGTTTTGTTTTTTGTTTTATATTATTTTGTGTACTCAAGGCGGTAGGTCTTGTCCTTTTCTATTGTTGTTTGGTCAATCCCCTTGGATGCATAATCTTCATTAACATAAAACGCCCAATAAGCCTTGTCTATGTCATAGTCGGCGGTAATTCCATTTACCTTTTTTATGTAAAGACCGTAGGGACCCTCATCACCCTCAATAAGCTTATGCTCCAAAAGAGCGGCACCGACAGTTTTTTCATTGGTGTTTACCGTGAATTTAACCGATTGCTCGCCTGCCTTAACTTCAACCGTTAGGGAAGTTTCTCCATCACCAAACGAGCTATCCTTAAGGTAGGTTGCGTTTTCCCAAAGGCCTTCGCCTTTAACCGAGTTTCCACAGGCAGTAAGGCATAAAAGGCAAGTTATTGCCAGAATGGTACAAATTGATGTTTGAATTAAATTTTTCATAATAAAATATCCTTTCAAAAATATTGCTAAAAGGATAAAATAAAAGCACCCTTCTAGAGTGCTTTGTAGAAAACAAGGTATCCTGCTATACCAAAATATACTACAAGCCCCTCATTGCCCAAGAGCCTTTTATTAGCCACAAAACGGTAAGCATTCCGACTTAATCTGACAAAAGCAGAAATTACGGTAATGGCTGTTGCTGCGGATTTTCACCGCAATTCCCTTACCACCTCATATACCCTCAAAGAAGCATATTCAGTATCAAAAAATTGATGATTTGCGTTTATTCTTTTGCAAGGATCATTATATCACATTTATTTGATGATTGCAATAAAAATTAACTAAACTGCGAATTATAAAGTGTACTGTAAAATCCGCCCGATTGCATAAGCTCATCGTGGGTGCCTTGCTCAGTAATTTCTCCGCCTTGAATTACTAAAATTAAATCGGCATTTTGTATGGTGGAAAGTCTGTGGGCAATTACAAAGCAGGTGCGACCCTTCATAAGCTCGTTCATAGCTTGTTGGATTTTAATTTCGGTGCGGGAGTCTACGTTTGATGTTGCTTCATCCAAAATAAGCATCGAATTATCGGCAAGCATTGCGCGGGCGATTGTAATAAGCTGTCTCTGACCCTTAGAAATGTTTACACCGTCATCCGAAAGGACTGTTTGGTATCCGTCGGGCAGAGCTTCAATGTAGGAGTCAATTCTTGCCGCCTTTGCAGCCGCCTTTACTTCCTCAGGGGTGGCATCCTCACGTCCGTAGACAATGTTTTCGTATATTGTGCCGTGGAACAGCCACGTATCCTGCAAAACCATTGTGTAGGCTTTCCTAAGGGAGCTTCGTGTGATGCTTTTTATGTTATTATCATCTACCGTTATACTGCCTGAATTTGCATCGTAAAAACGCATAAGCAGATTTATAATGGTGGTTTTTCCAGTTCCTGTCGGGCCTACTATTGCCACGGTTTTACCCGAATTTGCAAGGACGGAAATGTTATGCAAAACTGTTTTTTCGGGGGAGTAGCCAAAGGTAACGTTTTTAAGCTCTACCTTTCCGCTTGATGCTTCAAGGGTGATTGCGTTTTCGGTATTGGCAGGCTCGGACGGTTCATCAATAACCCTGAAAACACGCTCTGCCGCCGAAAATGCCGACTGAAATTCATGCAGAACATTTGCAAATTCATTTATTGGGCCTGCAAATTTGCGTGAATACTGTACAAATTCGGCAATTCCACCCAAGGATATAAAGAATATTGAGCCAGCCTTAACGGCTCCGCTTGTGGAGTACATAAAAAGTATTCCGCCTAAAATCATAACAAGAGAAATGGAAAGATTGTTAATAAAATTAACGGTTGGACCCATTGCGGCACCGTAATATTCGGCATCCAAATAGGCATCCATTGCACTTTTGTTTCGCTTATTAAATCTTGAGCCTATTTCAGCCTCACGGTTATACACCTTAATTGTGCGGCATCCGCTTAGCATCTCCTCGGCATAGCCATTAAGCTCGCCGAGCTTTCGTGAACGTTCCTTAAAAAGAGGGCGTACCTTTTTGGAGCGATAGCGTGTAAAGATTATTGAAATAGGTACTGTAATAATAAAAACGATTATCATTGGCGGGGAAATCTGCCACATAAAAACAAGCGAGCCTATTACTGTGTATATGCTTGTCATTATCTGCACTAAATCCTGAGAAAGGGTGGCATTTACAGTGTCAATATCGTAAGAAATTCGGCTTATAATATCGCCCGTAGCATTTATATCGAAATAATTTACGGGAAGTGTTGTAAGCTTTTCAAAAACCTGACGTCGCATAGTATAGATTATTTTCTGACTTATTCTAATCATTAAAATGGAAAGGAAGTAGGTCATTATAGCCGAAAGAATATAGCAAACAAGCATTTTTATTATGTTTTCACTCACCGCCGCAAAATTAACACCATTGGCATCTGTTATGGCATCAATAGCCGAGCCCGAATACATAGGCCCCATAAGGGCGAGCTGATTTGAGATTAGAGTAAGCAAAATTGCAACAGTAAACAGTTTCCAAGATTTTAAAATATATCCGCCAAGCCTTTTTATTATCCGACCTGTGGCTTTTTTATCCAGCTTTTGGTACTGCGGAGCACCGACTTTTCCGCGTCCCATACCCATCGGACCTCTATTCAACAAAAGCACCCCCCATTTGCGACTCACTTATTTCCCTATATTCTACGCAGTTTTGAAGTAAAAACTCGTGACTGCCCGCACCTATAATTTCGCCCTGCTCCAAAACCAAAATCAAATCGCAGTCCTTAACCGAGCTTACCCTTTGTGCAACGGTAATAAGAGTGGTATCCCTCAGGTTTTTGGCAAGAGCCAGACGAAGATTAGCGTCGGTTTTGTAATCAAGAGCGGAGGAACTGTCGTCTAAAACAAGAATTTCGGGCTTTGAGGCAAGTGCGCGGGAGATTAAAATTCTTTGCTTTTGACCGCCCGACACATTTGTGCCGTTTTGTGAAAGCAGATGATTAAAGCCGTCGGGGAAGGAGTTTATAAAATCCGCAGCCTGAGCTATTTCAGTAGCCTTTAAAATATCGTTCTCACTTAAGCTTCTGCCAAAGCGGATGTTTTCCAAAATAGTGTCATTGTAAATAAAATCGTACTGCATTGCAGTTCCGAATTTTTTATAAAGTTCTTCGGGGGAAAGGGTGCGAATATCCTCGCCGCCAATATAAATGGCACCCTTTGTTACGTCATAAAACCTAAGAAGAAGCTTAATGATTGTGGATTTTCCGCTACCCGTAGCACCTATAATGCCTAATGTACCGCCCCTTTTAAGACTGAAATCAATATTTTTAAGGTTTAGATATTTAGGTGTGTAACCAAATGAAACATTACTAAACACAATATGATGATCGGTGTTAATGTCGGGATAAGCCTCTTTGCTTTCTACTCTTATATCGTCTTTGCAGTTTAAAACCTCGGCTATTCTGCCCGCCGATGCAGCACACTTTGTGTACATTACAAACATTCGGCTTATAAACATCATAGACATTGAAATTTGAGTAAAATACTGCATAAATGCGATTACTGTTTCAGGGTCGGAACTATGATTTGCAACTCTGTTTGCACTTAGTGCTATAACGGCAACTATACCAACATTCATAAGCAGGGTCATAATAGGGCTGACCCCATTCATAACGGTGCCCGCCTTAGTTTCGTCCTTAACCAAGGCCTTGTTTGATTTATCAAATCTTGTATGCTCGTATTCATTTTTAGAAAGTGCCTTTATTACACGTATTCCCTGAATATCCTCACGCACAATACGTATTAGTTTATCTACTGAGGTTTGCACCTTTTTATAAAGAGGTGTACCCTTTTTGGAAATAAAAAATACCGAAACGAATATAAAGGGTAGAATAACAATCATTGTGAGTGCCAAAAAGCTATCCATAATAAGGGTTATGGCAATTCCGCCTATAAGAAGTATGGGTGCACGGACACCCATTCGCTGAATCATACCAACAAAGTTGTGTACGTGATAGGTGTCGGTTGTAATACGTGACTCCAAAGACGGAATAGTAAATTCATCGGCTTTTCTGGCTGAAAGACGCAGAGTTTTATCAAACAAATCGCGTCTTACATTTTCCGAAAAAATACGCGATACCTTTGCCGCCATTCGGTTTGCCCAAATGTTGCAAAGACAGGCTAAAAGGGCACAAACAATCATTAATACGCCCCAAAAAAGGATTTTTTGTATGCTTTGTTCCACCACAACATTTTTTAAAATATGGCTTAATATGTATGGTAAAAACAGCTCCACCACTGTTCCTATTATTTTAACTGTAAGCCCTACCGACATTTTATATTTAAATGGCAGAAGATATTTAAAAACGGTTTTCATTTTGCATCATTCCTGCCTTCCATATAAATTGCGGCTTTTTGGGTAAGTCTTTCTAAAACATAGGTAAACTGCTCAAACTCATTTTCCGTCAAGTCTTCTGCCAAATAACTGTTCCAATCAAGGGTTATTTGCTTTACCTTTGGAAAGATTTTAAGCATTTTTTCGGTTGGAAAAACATTGGTAATACGACGGTCATTTTTACAAACCTCACGCAGTACATAGCCGTTTTCCTCTAAATGGGTTAGGTTTCGTGCAACATTGCTTTTATTTACGCTTATGTGACGTGCCAGCTCATCCTGTGTAAGCCCTGGATTATTGCAAATTGCCAGAATGTAACTGTGATGCCAGCCCTTAAGCTCGGGAATATCCATCCTGTCAGTGCGGTAAACTCCCTCAGAACGGGTTAGGATATTGATTTTTCGCATTATTGTAGACATAAAATTTCTCCACTTAAAAAAATAGTTGCAAACGCAACAGTTTCGTTTGCAACTATTTTATCATACACATAAGGTCCTGTCAACGCTCTTTTCGTATTGCTACGGCATATTTCTTAAAAACGATTATTTCAAATTCGTCCTCGCTGAAAAAGCATAAATGGTCGTGTGGGAAAACGTAGGCATCAAAGTCGCCTAAAGCATTATATTCCGATATAAAGGTGTATTTTCCAAATGATGTAGCTTTAAGGTAGGTGTGGGGGTAATTTTCATATTTCACCGTATTTTGAAATACTTTTTGTGGAGTTTTATCATAATACATAATTTGTGAATGGAAAATACTTCGGTCTGCGGCAATTCTTTTACAGTCTTTTTCATTAACCAGCTCTACCGCCTTAAAAAGTTCGCCTGAAAAATTATTGGGAATTTTGGTTTTGTCTGCTACAAAGTAATATCCGCAAAAGGATAAAAAGCATAGTGAAAAAGCAGTACAAACTGCCGATATTGCAAGCTTTTTTCGTTTTGCAAAATTTATTGTACTGTAAATTCCAAAGGAAATAATTGCAAGGGTGAAAAGATGCATACCGTTTGATTTGTTAATATTAAGACTATATAAAGAAAGCGAAGCTACGATATATACTAAAAATCCACTGAGCACAAAATAGGCACCGCTTAGTCTTTTTGCTTTTATGTCGCACTTGAGCTTAGCAAAAAGCCGTATAAAACCAATAACGAAAAAGGGTAGAGAAATGTGGTAAAACATTCCAAAATAAGGATAAGCGTTGCTATTAAGGGTATCGTACTGAAAAAACAAAATTTTAAAAAGATTAACCCAAGTATCTGCTTTAAAAATGTTTAAGGGTGATATTTCACCGCTTCGCATATAAACCATTTTAGGAATGGGTATAAACGAGGTTTTAATTTCGGGTATCACATTATTATTTACGAGCAAAAACAGTATGTGAGGCAGAGCAAAAACTGTTAAAATGACGCAGGCACCAACAACAAAGCCTATTTTAATTTTGGGATTAATTTTAATAATGTAAATTCCAAAAACAATTAAAATAAGTGGTACCGTAATCCAAGTTATGGAGTAGGCATAAAGTGAAATGCCAAAAAACAATGCAGATACCAAAAACAGAGGGTTATTTTCTACACCTTTAATAAGGAAGTAAATACCAAATAGCAAAAACGCAGGGACAAGATTGGATTCCAGACCCCAACGGCAAAGCATAATGTGCCAAGGAGAAATGCTTAAAAGGCCAAGACCTATAAGAGATATTTTATTTCCAAAAAGTCTTTTTAAAAGAAGCCAAAAAACGGGTAGGGTAGCAATACCGCATAAAAGTGAGGGCAAACGGTAAACTGTATCACTATATCCAAACAGCCACATAAAGGGAATTGCAAGGTAGCTTTGCAGAACATTCATACCGCTTCCCCAAGCAACAAAGTAGGTGGGGAAAGCATTTCCTGCCGAGTCTACACCGTAGTTAAGCAGTGAAAAGGCTTCATAAGCGGCAAAGGCTTCATCCTGATTAAGACCCGACGGAATTTGCCCGAAACCAATTAAACGCACCAATACCCCTACTGCAATAATAATGGTTGCAATAAGGGTGGTGTGATAATTTTCCGTTTTAAGCTTTAAACTCTGTTTCATAAATAATGCCTCTTTGTAAAAAAGACTTCCCACACTTATAATCGGGGGAAGTCTTTTCTTTTTTTAGGAATTAGGGCTCAGGTATACCAATGTTATTCATAACATATTCGGCATAAACCACAAGATGGTCAAAATCAGCCGAGGTTACAATACCTAAATAGTTACCGTCAATTCTTACCGCATAGCGTCTTTCGGTTTGCTTTACAAGCTCAATAACCGTCTTACCCTTTGCAGTATTTTTATAGGTAAATGTTGCTTTAAGTGCTACCTCACCGTCTTGATAGCTTTGAGATACTTCGGGTGATAAGGTGATGAAGTATTGATAATAAGCCGAAAGCAAAGAATCGTCTATTTTTTGACCGTTTGAGGTTGCAGTGATGGTATCGTCGCTTGAATTATGCTTAATATCAAACGAGTAGGTCTTGCTTGGAGTTTTAACGGTCATATTTTTAAACCTGTCAAGGAACTCTTGGAAAACAAACTGATAATAGTAGTCCTCTACACCGTACTGAAGCATTGCAAGAGCATCGGCAGTAACGGCATAAATAGCATTTCGGTCATTTATCATAACGGCATAGTACTGATTTTCTTCATCATACATAGAAGCCTTAAGATGTGTGCTGAGAGAGCCGTATTTTATTGTGATAAAAAGCTCAGGAGAGTCAAGGCCGTATTTTTTAATCTGAGCGGCTGTTGGCATTAAGGCATAGGTATCAATGGCTACCAGACCGTTAGTCATAAGGCTGAACATTTCCTCTACCGTATTGGGGTCGGCATATCTGCTATATTCACCCAAGTCAATACTGTAGTCAATAAGTTCATTATCGGTAACAGGGGTAATAACCACCTTTTTGCCGTATTTGGGACCCGAAAGCTCAATACTGTCAAAGGATGAGAGCGTTCCTGTTTCTTCGTCGAAATACTTTTTATCGGTTTTCTTAACAATTTCCTCTACGGTTGGAGCGTTAAGAATAACGGTGTTTGCCATTTCTTCAGCACTTTTATTAAAGTTGCTTACGGTACCTGCTGAAATAAGGTAAATTTTACTGTCACCCGAAATGCAGGCGTAGTAGCCCGAACCGTCGGGTGCAGAATCACCAACGGTAAAGGTATAATCCTCGCCCTTGCCCTCACGCATAAATACCTTAGCGGTTATGGTAGGCTTAGTAAGACCGTAGCTTTCTTTTTTAGATAGGTCGTTTTCCATAATACGGGTTGCGTATATGGTTGCAAGGTTGTCAGCCGCGGCGTTAATAGAGCTGGAAGCAATAAGCTTTTGGTCATAGCCCTCAAGCTCCCATGTATAAAGTGCAGTGTTAAAAACATCAGAGGAGTTAGAATCTGCAGCTTCGTTTTTCTTTGAACGGAAAACCATTTCACCGTGACTTCCGTTTACAACAATTTTTTCAATGTATTCGGTATTTGTGCTTTTAATCGAAATTGTATTGTTGGCAGTAGCACTTGGATCATCTTGTTTTTCGGGGATGAGCTTTACACCTACTGTGCCAAGCACAAGGGAAACTACCACAGCTAAAAGCACTATAACGGTATGAAAACGGCGTACCGATAACGGCTTTACCTTTTTATTGCTGTTTTTTGCCATACCGTTTGTTTCGGTTAAAATGGTGGAGCTTTCACCGTCTGCTGACGGTTGCTCCAATGCGGTTTCATCGGTCAGTGTTGGGGTTTGCTCCAAAGCTTCCTTTTCGGTTTGACCGTCATTATTAAAATCTATCGGTTTCTTCTCCGGAACCAAACCGTTACACCTCCAATCAGTAATAAGGCAGGAATTACGAATATACTAAGTATATAAACGGTAGTGTACTGAACATCGCTGAGAGGTGTACTCATAGTGTGAAGACCTGTAACTTTGGGAAGGAAGTACATACTTGCCGCCGCTCTGCCGTTAATGATATTGGCAACCGCAACTGCAAAATCCATATTACCGTTATCGCCAAATTGTTCCCATTCATCACTAATAAAGTCGGTACTTGCAAAGTATGCAACATGGCTGGAAATTTCATTATAATCATCATTATAGGTGGTATCCTCGGTTACCATTATAATAGGCATTTCACCTACAATATCATTAGAGGAGGCGGTGTAGCCGCTTACCCCCTTGGGAGCCTTTACCGCATAAGCACTTGTGGTCATAAGCAGATGATTAGTTCTGGTGCCATTAGTCTTAAAAGCACGGGTCAGGGCAACGTTGTCGCTACAGTAGTAGGAAAGCTCGCTTGCATTAACGCTCTTTGTAAGTTCATCACTTTTGTTGAAAAGAAGCATACTGTGTCCGTCACTAAGGCGGTAGCCTGCGTTGGTGTCATAAGCCATACCGTCCTCTACCTTAATGCCCCATTCCTCTAAAAACTCATTAAGATTTGGTGTGGCGGGGGAGGCGGTGCTGCCGAATACCATAAAGTTTTTGTTACGCTTGCCGTTGTTATCCAAAAAGGCATCCAAAACCTCAAGCTCTTTTGCAGAAATATCGGAAACAGGAGCGGTAAGCAAAACGGTATCCACATCTTTAAGTGTGTCTGTATTTATAACGCCGTCAAGCTCTAAAATTTCAAAGTTGTAGCTTTCAAGTGCGGTGGTGAAAGCAAGATAGGAGTCCTTAGTGGAATGGTTGGTAAGAATAGCAACCTTTTTATTGCCGCTTGCCGCAACAGTAAATATTGCACTCGAAACCACGCTTTCAATGTTGGAGGCGGTTATGGTGTAGGTGGAATATCCGCCGTACATAGCACTTTGACCTTGGGAGGCATCGTAAAGCTCGTAAATATCTTCAAAGGTAACAACCGATTCAAAGGTTTTTTCCTTGCCGTTTTCATCGGGACGGGTGCAACGCACAAGAATGTCACCGTAGGTGATGTCTACCTCATAATCGCTTTCAAGCTCCTTGAATTTTGGCGACTGAGGGTCAACATAGGATATTTTAATGTTTTCATTGTATTTGGGATAGCTTTCAAGCAGGGTTATTGTTTGATTAAAGTAGTTATCGGGGGTAGGATTTTCCTGAACGTAGTAAACGCTGTAAACATAGTTTGTCATTTCGCTGCCTGTATAGCCCTCACGGGTGGCACAAATAACAATTTCTACAGGCTTATCAATACCTTTTATAAAGTCAATATTTTCTAAAGTAAGGGTATTTGATTCATACGACGTAAGGTCAATAGTTGTAGGAGCCTTTTGTGCGAGAGTAGTTGAAAAAATGTTTGCGGCAACTATAACGGCAACCAAAACCACAGCAAAAATCACGGTGAAAATACTGCGTTTCATAATTTTAGGATTTTTAATTTTTGTATTATTATTCATTATTCTCACCCCTCCTTTAAGCCCAACGCTTTTTATCCAGTACAAGATGTGTAAAGTAAAGGAATATAACAACAACGCTTATAAAGAATACTATGTTTGAAAAATCAAACTGACCTGAGGTAAATGCGTTGTATCTTGAAATAAAGGAAACCGAGGTACAGAAGCTTGAAAACCACTCCACATTAACTGCAGATGCAAAATAATCAATCTGCATAATGAAAAATGAAACTGCCATACCAAATATACCTGCAATCATCTGGCTTTCTGTAAGAGCCGAAATGAAAAGACCAATTGAAAGTATTGCGGCACCCATAAGAGCAATGCCTAAAATATCGCTTAAATAGAGAAGCCAGTTTATATCAGCGGTAAAAGCCAGGACGATCTGATAAATAAGGGTTATTCCCATAGGAATCATAAAAAGGGTAAAGGCTGCAAGGAATTTTCCGAAAACAATGCTTATAAGCTTAACGGGTGCGGTGAAAAGAGCCTGATCAACCTTTTGCTTGCGGTCTTCACTGAACAGTCGCATTGTAATAATAGGTGCCATTAAAAGTGCAATGCTTGAAATACTGCTGAATACAAAGGAAATATTTGAATAACTGCTTTTGCACATATATGAAAAATACATACCCGAAAGTAAAAGCATAACGGCGATAACAATGTAGCCAACAGGCATAGTGAAGTATGCCTTCATTTCTCTTTTAAATACTGCTGTCATTATTCATCATCCTCCTTGTTTGAGTCAAGAATTGAAGAAGTAAATTCAACCTCGGTATTTTTTTTGGCGGTTTTCTTGGTAGGAACCGTAAACTTGCCGTCGGTAAGGCGAAGGAATATATGCTCCAACGACATTTCTTCGGTTGTGAACTCTAAAATAGGCCATTTGCGGTCGCTTAAACGGTTGAAAATATCCTTACGAACGTCGGCAGTCTCTTCGGGCTCAATTTCAAAATCAAGAGAGCCTTTTTCAACAACGCCGAGGCATTTAACCGAAAGTACACCGCGAATACCAAGCAGAGTTTTTTCAATTTCTGCCTGAGGACCCTGAACGCGAAGGTTGAGGGTGTGGTCGGAGGAAAGATTTTTTGCAAGATTATCGGCAGTATCGTCGGCAACGATTTCGCCGTCATTAATAATAAGTATTCTTTTGCAAACCGCCTGAATTTCAGAGAGAATATGAGAGCTTACAATAACGGTATGATGCTTTCCAAGAGCTTCAATAAGCTTTCTGAATTGGGTAATCTGCTTGGGGTCAAGACCAACTGTAGGCTCGTCCAGAATAAGCACGTCGGGATTACCAACCAAAGCCTGTGCCACGCCAACACGCTGACGGTAGCCCTTTGAAAGATTTTTAATAAGACGGTTTTCAACATCTTCAATGCTTACTAATTTGCAGATTTCATCAATATGAGGCTTTTTGGGGAACTTAACCTTTTTAAGGTCATAAATAAAGTTAAGATATTCCCTAACAGTCATATCTAAGTAAAGGGGTGGGTGCTCGGGCAGGTAGCCAATGTGTCTTTTTGCCTGCTCGGGATGGTCTACAATATCAAAACCGCCGATTGTGGCTGAGCCGCTGGTTAAGGATATGTAGCCGGTAAGAATGTTCATAATTGTAGATTTACCTGCACCGTTTGGACCAAGGAAGCCTACAATTTCTCCTTTGGATATGGTAAAGCTGGCATCTTTAACCGCAATATGTGCACCATATCGTTTGGAAAGATTTTTTACTTCGATCATTCGAAATTACCTCCAAATATTTCCGTGTTACCTACCTTTTTGGGGGGTAGGCTGCTAAAATCCATCTTTATAGTATCTGCCAAATGTTATATTTGTGTAAACAAAATTTTAACAACCCGCAGAAAACAATAAAATTTCAATATATTCTACCATATTTACGGTTTAAATGCAATGGTAAATTTTTAAATTTAAGGCTATTTTTATTCAGCTTGCTAAATTTTTTAAAGCTGTAGCCTCAAACACCCAAAAAATACTATATTTTACAGAAAAAAAGCCTATAAAATACTTGCATTGTGGGGCGTTTTGTGGGATAATATTATGAATAATTGTTTTTTATAGGTGAATTTTATGTTGACATTTAAGGATATTAAAAATAATCCTGCTGTTTCGGTTTATATTACACAGGCAGATGAAGCTCTTAAGGCTTTGGGCTATACCGAGCATAGCTTTGCCCACGTGACAAAGGTTTCTACCGTTGCGGCTGAAATTCTTTTAAAACTAGGTTATACCGAGCGTGAGGTTGAGCTTGCTAAAATTGCTGGCTATTTGCACGATATTGGTAATCTTGTAAATAGGGTAGAGCATTCCCAAAGCGGTGCTGTAATGGCATTCCGTATTTTAGATAAATTGGGTATGGAGCCAAAAGATATTGCCGCAGTTGTTTCGGCAATCGGCAATCACGATGAGGGGGTAGGCGTGCCTGTAAATGCAGTAGCCGCCGCACTTATTCTTGCCGATAAATCAGATGTTCGCCGCAGTCGTGTTCGCAATAATGACGAAACTAATTTCGATATTCACGATAGGGTTAATTATTCGGTAATAAATTCCGAGCTTTTAATCGAAAAGGAGCGTAAAATAATCAAGCTCAAGCTCAGAATAGATACAGCATACGGCTCGGTTATGGATTATTTTGAAATCTTTTTAGATAGAATGATTTTATGTCGCAAGGCGGCAGAGAAGCTAGGGCTTAGCTTTAAGCTGGATATAAACGGTCAACAGCTAATTTAAGGGAGAAAAACTATGGAAAGAATAGCAAGCTTTGAGGTTGACCACCGCTTTATTACTGAGGGAATTTATATTTCCCGTATTGACGGTGACATTACAACCTACGATTTAAGAACAAGAAAGCCAAATTGTGGCGATTTTATGAGTGACAGCACTATGCACACCTTTGAGCATCTTTTTGCTACCTATGTTCGTAACAGCGATATAGGCAAAAAGGTAATATATTTCGGTCCAATGGGTTGTGCAACAGGATTTTACCTTCTTGTTCGTAATGCCGAGCATGGTGAAACCTTAAAAACAGTTATGTGGGTATTAGAAAAAATCATTGCCCATACAGGTGAGGTTTTCGGCAATAGCGAAATTGAATGTGGAAATTATAAATCCTTAAGGCTTTCGTCGGCAGTAAGTGAGGCTGAAAAATATCTTTCAGTGCTTAAATCAAAAGAAAATTGGGATTTTAAATATCCCACCGAATAATTAAAAAGAGGGAAGAATATGTCTTTATCTGAAATTAAAAATGCAGTAGCCTTGGCTGCTGCCGAACTTATAGAAAAGGGTAATCTTAAAGCGGGAATGACGGTAGTTATAGGCTGTTCTACAAGTGAGGTAGGCGGCGGCATAATCGGTAAAAGCGGTAGCTTAGAGGTTGCTGAAGCCATTTATGACGGTGCAAGTGAGGTTTTAAGTAAAAATGGCATTTATTTGGCGGCACAGTGCTGTGAGCATTTAAACCGTGCAATAGTTGTTGAGCGAGAGGCGGCAAAAAACAGCGAGATAGTTTGTGCTGTACCAAAAATGCATGCGGGCGGTTCCTTTGCTACCACCGCTTATAAAAAAATGAGCGATCCTGTGCTTCTTGAGGAAATTAAGGCAGATGCAGGTCTTGATATTGGTGCAACCCTTATTGGTATGCACCTAAAAAAGGTTGCGGTGCCCCTTAGATTAGAGGTTAAAAAAATCGGCGAAGCACCCCTTTTTGCGGCTTACACAAGGCCAAAATTCATTGGTGGAATAAGGGCAGAGTACGAGTAAAAAACTGCTGGGTGCGTTTATAAACAATTAATTAATTTTTATCGCTAATTATTGACGATGCGTAATATTTATCGTATAATATGCTTCTATATTTTTTAGGGTAGCCAAAGCATTCAAACTTTAATTAGCCTTAAATGGCTATTTTTAGGCATTTTTTGGCTTACCGTCATTCATAGGCGACAAATTGCGAGTATTTTAACAAAGCAGAGCGAAAAATTTGCGTTTCAAAACCTGGTTCGAGTTTAAAGGCTTTGGCTAAGCAGTTAAACCCGAACCCGCCTCAAAGCGGCATATTTCGTTGTTTTTTACCCAATTTAATCTTGCATTTAAGGAGAAAATCAAAATGGCTTATAACAGAAGAATTGGTCAAACCGAAATGTCCTTTTCAAAGCTTTCGGTGCAGTGCTTGCTTAGAACTCTTTTAGCCACATTTTTAACGCTTGTTATTTATATGTCTATAACCTTTGTGGTAACAGGTGTTAATTATAAAGCACTCGGTTATGAGGTTCTTTACAGTGAGGACGACGAAAACTTTGAAACTGTATATACATATATGTATACGGGTGATGAGCCTGAAAACTGGGTGGATGAAAAGCTGGCTGAATATATGGGTAAGGAAGGCTATTATCAGCAGACCATTCCTAACAAGCTCAGTAAATCTACAATGAATACAATATCTTGGATTACCCAAATAATAGCACTTATTGTATGGGGTGCACTTATATATATCGTCAATTGGAATGTTGGCAATGCCGATGCCGATAAAAATGAGCTCGGCAATGCTCCTATTGATAAGCACCGTGGTCTTAAAGCGGGTCTTGTAGCAGTTATTCCCTTTGCAGTAACCTATTTGGTGCTTGTTGTGGCAAGGCTTTTGGGAAGTCCGCACGCGGCGGTAAGCTTGTTTAAAATATTTAATTATAACTGCTTTGCTTTTAATAATATGATTATTACGGGCGGTCTTGCTTCAATCTCCATTTTAGAGCTTGTTTGCCTTGCTCTAGTGCTTCTCCCTTTGCCGATTTTTGCTGCATTTGGCTATTCTATGGGAGTTCGCCACACAATTTTAAAAGAAAAAATAGTTTATAAAAACGAAAAATAAGAGGGTATTTTAAAATGGGATTTTTTTCTAACAGTTATTATAAGGAAGGCCCGGGTGTAGAAAAAAACGAGCGTAAGAAAAAGGGCTTTTTCGCTTTTTTTGATATATATTTCCGCAATTTTTGGGGACTTTTTTCGGTAAGCTTTGTATATAGTCTTATGTCTGTTTTAACGCTCGGAATTGGAAATGGTCTTGCAAAATCGGGTATGACCCATGTTGTACGAAGTCTAAGCCGCGAAAAGCATTCCTTTTTGCTTGAGGATTTTTTTGAAACGGTAAAGAAAAATTGGAAGCAATCCTTAGCTCTTGGTGTAATAAATATTGTAATTACAGCAGTTTTAGCAATGGATATATGGTATTTCTGGGGATATATTACCCGTCCCGATTTAAAGGAGCTTGCTCTTTTAGAAATAATAGGTCTTGGTCTTGCCCTTGCTCTTGCGATTGTGGCAACGTATATAAAATATTATATATGGACTATGGTTATCACCTTTAGCCTTACCATAAAACAAATGATAAAAAACAGCTTCCAGTTTGTATTCTTAAACTTTTTCAAAAATGTGCTTGTGTCGGTGCTATTTGGTGCAATTTATTTCGGACTTTACTGCCTTGCGATTATGGGTCCTGGCTTAATGGTAGTTGCAATTATACTTTTGGTTTTTGTTTTACCTGGCTTTAAGGGTCTGCTTGTGCAGTCGCTTGCTTTCCCGTCCATAAAAAAATATATGATAGACCCCTATTATGCCGAGCATAAGGGCGAGGATATTGAAAAACGCCGTGCTTTGGGTCTTGATATACCCGAGGACGAGCTTCAAAAAGAGGAAAAGGAAGAAAGTATTTTTATAGATAGAACATCTTCCGCAGATAATAAAGATAACTGATTTTTGCTTTTTCGGAGGAAAAAATGTCAACAACAGAAAAGAAAATAGATATTTTAGATAAGCTTATGGTGGAAAAGCTTCATATTCCCGCAATAGCACTCAGGGGGCTTGTAGTTTTTCCGCACGACGTAATGCATTTTGATGTAGGACGTGAAATTTCCATAAACGCGGTGGAAACCGCTATGAGGGGCGACAGATATATTTTTTTGGTGCCTCAAACCGATGCCGCGGTAGATAATCCCACCCGTAAGGATGTTTATGATATGGGTACCGTTGCAAGGGTACGTCAGGTGCTCAAAATCGCTGATGATGGTGTTAGAGTTTTGGTGGAGGGTATTTGGCGTGCTAAGATAGAAACCTTTGAAACCAAAAACAATACCACCTACGCTACTGTTTGCACCTTGAATGAAAAGGCATCACGCACAAAGGCAGCCTACCGTGAAGCCTTAATGCGTCGTGTTCACGAAGCCTTTGCTAAATTTGCAGCCTATACTCCCAAAATGCCTAAGGATATAAAAAACACCGTTATGTCATCACAAAATCCTTCCTTTTTAGGTGATTACATAGCCGCCGCACTTCCAATTCCCGTGGATGATAAGCAGTATGTTTTAGAGCAGCTAAATCCTATAAAAAGGCTTGAAGTGGTGCTTGATATTCTTAAAAGAGAGCTTGAAATCTGCGAGATAGATGCGAAAATAAACGAAAAAACGCATAGAGGCATTGAGGAAAACCAGCGTGATTATTATCTTCGCGAGCAGCTTAAGGCAATAAGCTCAGAGCTTTACGGCGAGGATGACCCCGATGCCGAGCTTTCGCTTTATTATAATAAGGTAGAGGCACTTCCCGCCGATGAAAAAGTAAAAGAAATCCTTAAAAATGAGGTTGATAAGCTTTCAAAAATGCCACAAGGCTCGCACGAGGCAACCGTTATCAGAGTTTATCTTGATACCTGCCTTGCTCTGCCATTCGGCAAAACAACGGTTATTAATACCAACATTAAAAAGGCTGAAAAAATCCTTGAAAAGGAACATTACGGTCTTAAAAAGGTAAAGGAACAGATTTTAGAAACCATCAGCGTTTTCAGTCTGAAGCCCGATACAAAAGGTACTATTCTATGCCTTGCAGGCCCTCCGGGTGTGGGTAAAACCTCTATTGCCAAGTCGCTTGCTAAAAGTATGGGCAGAAATTTCGAGCGAATTGCTCTTGGCGGTATTCACGATGAAGCCGAAATCCGCGGTCACCGCAAAACCTACATAGGTGCTATGACGGGTAAAATTATTAAGGCAATAACCGCCGCGGGCAGTACCAATCCTTTAATTTTGCTTGATGAAATTGATAAATTAGCCGCCGATTATAAAGGCGACCCCGCATCGGCACTTTTGGAGGTGCTGGATGCCGAGCAAAACAATACCTTTGTGGACCATTATATTGATTTCCCCTTTGATTTAAGCAATGTCTTCTTTGTAACCACGGCAAACAATGTTGAAAATATACCCTCTCCGCTTTTAGACAGAATGGATGTTATTGAGATTCCTGGGTATCTCAGAGAGGATAAATTCCAAATAGCAAAACGGCATTTAGCTCCAAAACAAATAGAAAAGCACGGTCTTACCGCTAAAACCTTTAAAATGGAAGATGCGGTTATAAACGACCTCATTGACTATTATACACGTGAGGCAGGCGTGCGTCGTCTGGAGCGAAGAATTGCCGCCCTTTGCCGAAAAGCGGCAAGAAAAATTGCCGAGGGCGAGGAAAAGGTTAAAATAACATCTAAAAATTTAACCGAATTTTTAGGTAAGCATAAATATACCGCCGAAAGCATTCTCCCCGAGGCAGAGGTTGGTATTATAAACGGTCTTGCTTGGACTTCTGTTGGCGGTGAAATAATGCAAATGGAGGTCTTGACGGTTGAGGGCACAGGTAAAATAGAGCTTACGGGCTCGCTGGGCGATGTTATGAAGGAATCTGCATCGGCTGCTGTTACTTGGGTACGTGCAAATGCTAAAGACTACGGTATTGACCCCGATTTTTATAAAACTAAGGATATTCACATTCACGCAACCGAGGCGGCGGTGCCAAAGGATGGCCCATCGGCAGGTGTTACTATGACTACCGCACTTGTGTCGGCTTTAACGGGTATTCCCATAAAAAATACCGTAGCTATGACGGGCGAGGTTACTATTCGCGGTAGAGTGCTTCCCATAGGCGGTCTTAACGAAAAAACTATGGCGGCATATAGGGCAGGTGTGAAAACGGTTATAATTCCTAAGAAAAACGAGCCCGATTTGGAGGAAATTGAGCCTAAGGTTCGCGAGGCGATTGAATTTATTGCCGTGGATAGGGTAGAGCAGGTTTTAGAGGTTGCCTTAACCAACTGCAAAAAAATAACCGAAAATACAAATATCACCGCCGCTTACGGCAGAAAAACTGCCCGCCCTGCAAAGGCAAGACCTTAATCCGTTAAAGGAGATTTTTATGAATTATAATAATGTAAGCTTTGAAGCCTCATTCGGCGAGCATAAGCAGTTTTTTGCATCAAATTTGCCTGAGCTTTGCTTTGCAGGTCGTTCTAACGTTGGCAAATCAAGCCTCATAAATAAGGTTTTGGGAAGAAAATCCTTTGCAAGGGTAAGTACCAAGCCTGGAAAAACCATTACTATTAATTTTTATAAGCTGGACGGTGTCCGCTTAGTGGATTTACCCGGCTACGGTTATGCAAAAATTTCGGGCGATGAAAAAATGCGTTTTGCCCGTTTAATGGAGGGCTATTTCGGTGAGGGAAGAAACATAAAAAATGTTTTTTCGCTTATAGATATGCGTCATAGTCCCACCGCTGATGATATAGATATGCTACACTTTTTACTTGATGCGGGACTGCCATTTACGGTGGTGCTCACAAAAAGTGATAAGCTGAATAAAACTGAGCGTGAAAAGCGTATTTCGGCTTTTAAGGAAGAGCTAGCATTCTTGCCTGATGATACTCAAATCATCCCATTTTCGGCAGAAAAGGGCGAGGGCGTAGAGAAAATCAGGGCAATTATTGAAGAAAAGGCAGAATAAAAATGGAATACGGACTAGGTATAAAAAACAATCACTTATATTTTGGCGGTGCCGATACTGTAGAGCTTGCAAAGCAGTATGGCACACCTCTTTATGTTTTTGATGAACGAGTTATCAGAGAGGCTTGTCGCGATTATAAAAATTCAATCGACCGTTATTATGACGGCAACGGTATGGTGCTTTATGCAAGCAAGGCGTTTTCCTGTAAGGAAATGTACCGCATAGCAAATGATGAGGGAATAGGTGTAGATACTGTATCAGCAGGCGAAATTTATACTGCTCTGTCAGCGGACTTCCCCGCAGAAAATATTTTTTTCCATGGCAACAATAAAACCGATGCCGAGCTTGAGTATGCTGTTGAAAACAACATAGGTCATATAGTTATTGACGACTTTTTGGAAATTGACCGCCTTAATAATATTGCGGGTCAGCTTGGCAAAACCGTTAATGTTATGCTTAGAATTAAGCCGGGTATTGATGCCCATACACACGATTTTATTAAAACGGGTCAAAACGACTGCAAATTCGGATTTACCCTTGAAACGGGCGAGGCTTTAGATGCCGCAAAAAAGGCAATTAGAACTGAAAATCTTAATGTTACGGGTTTTCACTGCCATATAGGCTCGCAGATTTTCTCCACCGAGCCCTTCTCACTTGCCGCAAGCGTAATGGCTTCCTTTATTGCACGAGTTGCTAATGAAACTGGTCACACAGTAAGCGAGCTTAATCTCGGCGGCGGTTTCGGTATTCGTTATACAGATGAGGATGAGCCCTTGCCCTATGCAGAGTTTATGAATAAGGTGTCTGCTCAGCTTAAGTATTCCTGTAAGGAGCTGTCATTACCCGTTCCCAAGGTTTTCATTGAGCCTGGCAGAAGTATTGTAGGTCCCGCGGGAATAACCCTCTACACAGTGGGAAGCATTAAAACTATACCAAATATCCGCACCTATGTTTCGGTAGATGGCGGTATGAGTGATAATCCCCGATACGCTCTTTACGGTGCAAAGTATGATGCATTAATTGCAAACAAGGCTGAGGAGCCTGATGATTTTATTGCCACAATCGCCGGTAAATGCTGTGAAAGTGGGGATTTAATCGGCGAGAACATTAAAATAGCCACTCCCGAAACAGGTGATGTTTTGGCAGTTTTGGCAACAGGTGCTTATAACTATTCAATGGCAAGTAACTATAACAGAATGACCCGTCCTGCCGCTGTAATGGTTAAGGATGGTAAATCAAGAGTTATTATTAAAAGAGAAACCTTTGAGGATTTAATTTCAAAGGATGTGTAAAAAATGCAGAGGTCAAAATTAAAGACCTCTGCATTTTTTCTAGGGTGAGCATTTGCATTATTTTGATGAAAGATTGTTTTATTTTTACCTTTTTTAATTAATCCACTTTATTTTTGTTGACTTAAAAAAATCAGTTGCTTATAATGAAGGAAAAGAACTCTTGAAAGGGTGTTTTTAATGTCAAAATATATTTTAAATGCAGATTTAAATAAACCTGTACACAGTAATTTTGTGGGTAATTCAGCTATATATCACGGCTATGCAGGTATGTTTGATGAGGACGGCAGAATTTATACCGAGGAACAGTGCGAAAAGGAAGCTGACCGCGCTGCCGAGCTTGGTGTAAAAATCGCCAGAACAATGTACAAACAGCGTTACGCTGAGTATGATGCCCAAACAGGCAAGTGGAATTTTGATACTCCTAATATGGATTGTTTTACCAAATGGTGTGAGAGACTTTATAAAAGGGGAATTGATATTGCAATTCAAGCAGGCTGGAACAATCCGGGATGCATAAACGGAACCTCTTGGAATTATCAGATACCCGACGGTGAAAAGTTGGATTTTCAGGTTGCTCTTGATGGTTATGTAGAGTGGGTTATTCAAACCCTTAAATATCTTGTTTTTGAAAAAGGCTTAACCAACATAAAATATCTTATAATGTTTACCGAGTCGCAAAACGGTGCAGGAATTCTTCCAAAGGGTTATAATCATTGCTACGATACTTGGTGTGATGCTGTTAAGGCTCTGCATAACCGCTTGGTCAAGGAGAATATGCGTCATTTGTTTAAGATGGTTGGACCTAATGAGGGCTCTACCGTAAGCTCGGTTATGGTAAAGGCGGTTGCCGAAAGGGTTAAGGATTATATTGATGTTTATTCCAGCCACAACTATCTTGGCGGTTGGGCAGATGAGAATTCAGGTCTAAAAGGCGATGAATATGCCGTTGCTCTAACACGTGCAGGCGGCAGAGTACAGCAAAATCTTATTTTAGAGCCCAATACCGATTATGAGATTAAAATTCTTGCAAAGGGCTTTGGTACTAATGATAAATATGTAAGCGGTTTTGTTCTTTTTGGTGCTTTTGAGCCTGAAAATCCAGATGAAAATAATTTCTTTACTGCAGGTGGCGAGCCCACAACAAGACTTAACAAAAGCTCTACTAAGATGGTTGAAGCCGCAACACTTGGTGATGAATGGGTGGAATATTCCCACATTTTTAATAGCGGTGATGA
>JAGARD010000080.1 GCA_017622415.1 Clostridia bacterium
CGGTTACCTCCGAAAATTCTAATAATTCAAGCAATCAAACAACAACCTCCAAGGCATCAAATCCTGTTACCACATCCCCAAAAGCCCCCAAGCCCGTGGCAACTACTACCTCTGCTCCTGCCTCAAACACCACAACTACTTCGGTGGCTTCATCACCCAAACAGGAAGAAAATGTAACCACCTCTAAACAAGAGAACAAACAACCCGATAATACCAATTCGACCCAATAATATAAGGCTTTTAAAAATCATAAAGGAGAATGAATATGGTTCCTGACCTTACTTTGGAAGTTATATATTTAAATGAACCAACCGATTTTAAAATGGAATTTGAACTTTGTGTTGGCTCAAATGTTCGTTTTCTAAGCCTTCCTGTAAAAAGCAAGGCGGAGTTTTTATCTGCAATTTCCAAAAGTGTTATTCGTAGCAGGGCCATAATTACGGTAGGTAGCTTTAACCCTTTAGATAATCTTTATATACCAAAAGTTATTGCAAAGGCAACAGGATATGAGCTAAAAGCTGTGGAAAATGAAAAATACGGAATTTCGGCTGAAAACCCCGTATTTCTTCCAAATGGCAGTCTACCGCTTGTAGATGCAAACGGTAATTTGTGTGGTTGTGTTCTTGAAAGCAATGACCAATCAATAATTATGCTTACCTCCGAAAGGGAGCTTAGACATAATATTGTTTCAAATTTGGTTTGCCCTTACTTAAAGCTTTTTGCAAAAAAAGAAACTAAAGGCTTTAATCATAAGATTGAAGCGGTAGTAACTGAAAATCCACCCGAAGCCGAAAATAATACCGAAAACGCCTTAGATAATGAGGTGCAGAGCCCAGTCGAGGAGTTGTCTGAGCAACAGCCAAATTCAGTTTCTAAGGCAGAGGAAGAAAATTTCGATATTCCTTCAGCACAGTTGCCTTACACTAAGCTACCGCCCTCTTTAGATGAACAAGAAATTTCCGATGACGCTGTCCAAGCTACTGAACAAGAAATAAAAAAAACCACCGTCGATGAAACCGACGTTAAGGAAAACCCACCTAAATATTCGGTGCTTGAGCAACCAAGAATCGGCATAGATAATGAGTTTAAATTAGACGGATTTTTAATTGATGATAATACCCCTCGCAAAGCAAAAAAGAAAGGTCCGCTTATAAAAATAATCATATCAATTATTTTAGTAATTGCGGTGATTTTAGCTTCGTATTTCGGGTATGACCGATTGTTTCAACCAATGCAACGTGATTCAGTCTATGCCGAGATTAAAAATCTTTACGGTCAAAAATGGAGCAAGCTTCCTGAGGATATGTTCTATAAATTCGGTAAGCTTTATCAAACAAATTCCGATGTATTCGGTTGGCTTAGTATTCCCGATACGGGTATAAATCTTCCTGTTGTAAGCTCGTCTAAAAAATCCGCCGCATATTATCGTGCCCATCTTTTTGACGGAAGCGTAAATCGCTACGGCACACTTTACACTACTACTAAGCTGTCTGGTAGCAGTTATAATCGAAATCTTGTAATATACGGAAAAAATACTGAAGACGGTACTATGTTTTCCGAGCTTGGTATGTTTTTAGATGTAGATAAATATAAAAAAGCCCCAACCTTTACTTTCGATACTCTTTATTTTGAAAATAAATGGAAAATCTTTTCGGTATTTAAAATTAATTCAAAAAACAGAAAAGATTATTTAAAAACAAGCTTTTTTGATGATAACGAATTTTCTGAATATATATCTTTAATTGAAGAAGTTTCTGCGATTGAAACAAATATTGATGTTACATATAGTGACCAAATAGTTACTTTGGTTTCTTTAGGCAATAGCTATGACGTTGTTTTGACGGCAAGAAGAGTGCGTGATGGCGAATCCCCTATGGTGGATGTTACAGGTGCAACAGAAAATTACATAGCAAGTGATAGCAGTGATATTCCCGTTGTAGCCGAGCCGCTTAAACCTATTGAAGAATCTTCTGAAATTTCTAATACCTCAGACTTTACAGACCAAAATATGGTTGACGGTGCCTCAAGCAGATATGAACAGCAAGCCCCCGTAAGCTCTCAGTTGGAAATAAAGCCAACCATTCCCACCGTAACTTCAATACCCGATATTTCTTCCACAAAACCGTCATCATCGCAAGCTACAACAACCTCAAAGGCACCTAGCTCAAGCAAGGTTTCATCTTCAAAACCGTCTACTTCAACTTCGTCCTTTGTTTCTTCAAGTTCTCCTGTAGAAAATAAGCTCCCTCTCCTTACCGTTACAAATACCTTTAACGGAGCTAAGGTAAAGGGCAACGCTCTTGACATTATAGCTCAGAATATTGAGGCTGAAATGGGCTCTAGCTATCATATTGAAGCCTTAAAAGCACAAGCTGTTGCCGCCTATTCGTGGCTACTTAATAACGGCTCGGCAAACAATAAATATCCGAGCTTACCGCTAAAAAAACCAAGCCAAAAATGCATAGATGCGGTAAATGCTGTTGCAGGTCAGGTTGCGGTTTACGGCGGCAAGGTCGCCACTACCTATTATTATGCAATCTCAGCGGGTCGCTCGGCTTACAGTCAGGATATATGGTTAACCCCTATTCCTTATTGTGTAAGCGTTGATTCGTCTGTGGATAAAAATGTAAACGGCTATCAAACCGTAAGAAAATATTCGGCTGAAAAGGTAGCAGAAATAGCTAAAGAGCTTCTTGGAGTAGACCTTAATAAAATAACCGATAAAAATAAATGGTTTACCTGTAGCTATGATGTTAACGGAATTTATTGTACAAAGGTTAAAATAGGCAGCGTGGAGAAAAAAGGCACGTATTTGCGTGATACCTTCTTTAAAGCCTCGCGTGTAGGTTCAGCAAATGTTTTGCGTTCCAGTGCTTACACTATTTCATATAACAAAAGTGAGGATACCTTTATTTTCACCGTTAAGGGCTATGGTCACGGCGTTGGAATGAGCCAGACTGGTGCAAATCAGTACGCCAAAAGTGGCTGGAGCTATGAAAAAATATTAACGCATTATTTTACAGGTATCACACTTGGTACCTATTATGAAACCTAGCAAATCTTTCGGAGTGAAACTTATAAAATGACAAAAATCTTAGTAAAGCAAAAATTAAATAATTCAGTAACAAAAATGGTGGTCGAAGCACCGCTTATTGCTAAAAAAGCCGAGCCTGGTCAGTTTATTATATTTCGTGCCACCGAGGACGGCGAGCGTGTTCCACTTACCATTGCCGACTATGACCGTGAAAAAGGTACGGTTACAATAATTTTTCAGATTGTGGGTCAGGCTACTACCGAGCTTAACAGCCTAAGTGAGGGTGACTATATCCACGATTTTGTAGGACCTCTTGGCACCCCAAGTAAAACCGAGGGTATTAAAAAGGTAGCCGTTGTAGGTGGCGGCGTGGGCTGTGCAATTGCCTATCCCGTTGCAAAAAAACTGTCCGAGCAGGGGGCAGAGGTGCACGCTATTGCAGGCTTTAGAAATAAAGAACTTGTTATTTTAGAGGATGAATTTAAAAATGTAAGTGATAAGCTTTTTATTATGACAGATGACGGTAGCTACGGCACAAAGGGTCTTGTAACAAACGCGTTAAAAGAGCTTATCGAGCAGGGAAATAATTATGATGAGGTAATAGCTATCGGTCCGCTTGTTATGATGAAGTTTGTCTGTCAGCTCACAAAGGAATACGGCATAAAAACTACCGTTTCTATGAATCCTATAATGATAGACGGTACTGGTATGTGCGGTGGCTGTCGCCTTACCGTAGGCGGTGAAACCAAGTTTGCCTGTGTAGATGGCCCTGATTTCGACGGTCATTTAGTAGATTTTGATGAAGCTATGAAGCGTGGCTCTATTTATAAAGAAAATGAGGCTAAACATCGCGAAGAATCTTGTAATCTTTATAAAAAGGAGGGCAAATAAAATGGGAATTAATCGTAATATGGATCCTAAAAAATGCCCTATGCCTTGTCAAGAGCCAAATGTGAGAAACAAAAATTTTAATGAGGTAGCTTTAGGCTATACCGAGGAAATGGCTGTAAATGAAGCCCGTCGTTGCCTGAACTGTAAAAATAAGCCTTGTATGGGAAAATGCCCTGTTGGTATTGATATTCCCGCCTTTATTGCAAAGGTAGCCGAAAGAGATTTTGAAGCCGCCTACACCGAGCTTACAAAATACACATCTCTACCCGCCGTTTGCGGTAGGGTATGTCCACAAGAGGTGCAGTGTGAAAGCGTATGTGTAAGGGGAATTAAGGGCGAGCCCGTAGGAATTGGCAGATTAGAGCGTTTTGTTGCCGATTGGCATAGAAAAAACGGTAATAAAAATATTATAAAACCGCAGTCTAACGGCAAAAAGGTTGCAGTTATCGGCTCTGGTCCCGCAGGACTTACTGCCGCAGGCGACCTTGCCAAAAAAGGATATAGCGTAACAGTTTTTGAGGCACTTCACCTAGCGGGCGGTGTTTTGGTTTACGGCATCCCCGAATTTCGTCTGCCAAAGGAAATTGTAAAGGCAGAGATTGAAAATCTTAAAGCTCTTGGTGTTGAAATAAATACCAATATGGTAATCGGTAAAATTTTAACGATTGATGAGCTTATGGAAATGGGATATGAGGCGGTATTTATCGGCTCGGGTGCGGGACTTCCAAGATTTATGGGCATTAAGGGCGAAAGCCTTAACGGAGTTTATTCTGCAAACGAATTTTTAACTAGAATTAATCTTATGAAAGCATATAAGGAGGATAGCAAAACCCCTGTGCGTCACGGCAAAAGGGTGGCTGTTGTTGGCGGCGGAAATGTGGCTATGGATGCCGCAAGGTGTGCTAAACGTCTAGGTGCTGATGAGGTTTATATTGTCTATCGCCGTAGTATGGAGGAGCTTCCCGCCCGAAAGGAAGAGGTAGAGCATGCTATGGAGGAGGGTATTATATTTAAAACCCTTGTTAATCCTATAGAGGTTTTAGGCGATGAAAACGGCAACGTAAATGGACTTAAATGTGTTAAAATGGAGCTTGGCGAGCCAGATGAAAGTGGTCGCCGTCGCCCTATAGAGGTAGAGGGCAGTGAGTTCAATTTAGAGGTTGACTGTATGATAATGTCAATCGGCACTTCACCTAATCCGCTTATTCGTTCTACCACCCCAGGCTTAGACACTAATAAAAAGGGCTGTATTATAACCAAGGATGAAAGCGGTCTTACAAGTCGTACGGCTGTTTACGCAGGTGGCGATGCCGTAACAGGAGCTGCCACAGTAATACTTGCTATGGGTGCGGGTAAAAATGCCGCCGCCGCAATAGATGAGTATTTAAAGAATAAATAATTCATTTACACATAAAATCTGCAATAAAAAGGCTTTTTTCCATTTTTATTGCAGATTTTTTAATTTTTCTACCCTATTATCTTTAAGATAATAAGAAACGCTCTTTTTTATCCGTTTTTCTTAATTATTTTGAAAAAACACTCTAAATACGAAAAATACTGTATATTCAAAGCAAAAAACAGTATGAAAAGTGTATAAAAAAACATTATAATTATAATAACTAGTAGTATATTTGCTTATATTACTATAAATTATTATAAGGAGTTTATGTTTATGGAAAAAAGATTATTTAGCAACAGTTTTTTCAAAAAAATTGTTGCGGTAATTGCTACAGTAGCTATTATGCTTGCTGTTGCACCCTTTGCAGGTATTTTTGACCTTGCATTAAACGCAAGTGCTGAAACACCTGTATATGATCAGAGCTTAGGTCAAAAACAAGTTAATGGCTCAACCTTAACCGCCGTACCCAATGCTGGTATAGGCTTTAGAGGCTGGTTTTTAGCTGACGGCACTGAGGTTTCTTATGAAAAATCGATTACTATAGAGGCTGGCAAAACTGCTAGCGATTACATCCCCGTTTTTTATGATTTCAATCTTATAAACAACGGCGGCTTTGAAGGCTACGAAGTAGGTACAAACTTCAAAACAGCCGACATCCCCGAAGACGAAATGTGGAAGGGCGTTACACAGGAATATATTAACGGTACCGAAGCAGACAGTTGGGCAGCAAATATAAAGGTTACTGATGCTGCTTACAGATCGGGAACAAAATCTATTGTTTTAAATTCTCCCCATCATTTAACTTATAAAGAGCTTAATAATTTAGAGCCCAATACACTGTACACATTAACCTATTACTTTAATATGGTTAGCACAACAGCCGAAAATGATTATTTAAAAAGAAGCTATATTGTAGGCGGTGATTTAGCTGTAAATGAGCTTCTTGTTAACTACGCTCCTAAGGCTGATATGAAATATCTTGATGTAAAAGATTTTGATGCTACATCAGGCTCTTGTGCTGCAGGTGAGTGGAAGGAAGTAAAACACACCTTCTTCACAGGTGATAATACATCTGCAAAGCTTTTGATTTATTACCGTAATGAACCGGTTGATGGTGTAAGACCTTCTTTCTATATTGATGATGTTTCTTTATTTAAGGATAATATGTTGTCACCAAGCGAATATTTTAATGATAGCTTTGATACCAATTCTACCGCTAACTGGACCAAATTAAACAGTGGTCTTAGCTTAGCCGTGGAACAAGGTGTTTTAAATGTTTCGTCAAACGGCGGCACTCAGATGCTTCAGTCTTCTCCTTTATTTGTGAAAGAAGGCGCTACGTATGAGATTACATTTGATTATAAATCTGTAAATGTAGAAGACGACAATGGTTTCAACATTTCGCTTTCCACCGCTGCAGGGCAATACGGTTATGGCGGTTACTATTTCATAGAAGGCGAAGACAATTTTGCTAATTCAGGCTTTGGAGTTAAAGTAAAACAGGGTAGCACAGAAAAAGACGCCCCTAATTATGATTGGGAAGGCGTTAATAATATTAGTCGAGTTTCTTTTAAACAAGAAACTTACAAAGGCAACTTTTTTGGTATGGGTAAAATTACTTTAGCTGACGGCGCTAAGGTTACCATAAGCTTTAAGGCTCTTAAGAATAGCGCTGTTTACCTTAATACCTGGCTTGACGAAGCAGGTACATATTCCATTGATAACCTAGCAGTTAGCGAAACAAACGTTCCTCTCAGCAGTAAGCTTAGTAGTGCAGTGAAAGTTGTTGGTACCGCTATCAGAACAGAAGGCAAGCAGGGTATGCGTTATAAAACCCAAATAGATAAGAAGCTTCTCACTGCTGATAATGAATACGGTATTCGCGTTGTTGAATACGGTACCTTAGCTATTAAGGCTTCTAATGCAAGCGGTGAAATCACTCCTAATACTCCTGATGTTAAAACAGGTGTTGCATATTCCTTTGCTGACAAAATTGATAAAGTTTTTGCTGAGAATAACGGATCACTTCATTTCACAGGCGTTTTAATTAATATAGCCGAGGAAAATTACAACGCAGATTACACAGTAAGAGCTTACTTTAAATATGTAGACACAAACGGAAACGAAGGCATATTCTATGCAGACCAGAATGATATTGCCGTTTACCCTGTTTCCAAAGCTGCCTATTCGGCAAGAAACGCAAAGGGCGACCTCGTAGAAAGTGCCGAAGTTCGTGAGTATCTCTATAACAAGATTATTAAAAATTACACTGATAAAAATATAACAATTAGCAACACTAATTCTATTTACAATAACTTCCAGGGTATTCGTTCTACCGTTTATCACGGTACAGTATTCTTTGAAGATTCTCACGGCAGAAAGTATACCGATGCTCAGGCGGCTATCGAAATGGACCGTCTTGTATCTACTAAGGTAGATAACGTTCGTACCCGTTTCGACTCCAACTGGGCTTGGGATGCAGAAAACAATGTGTGGGATTGGAACAGTGAAAAAATGCAAGCCTTCTATAAATGGGCTAAAATGCTTAACGATAGAAACATTTCCATTACCCTTCAGGCAGGCTGGCATTTGTATGACTTCATTTGCTTCTATAACGTAAAGTATGGTACGGGCATTACAGACACCACACAAGACCCCGATGGTGATGGTCATTCCTCCATTCCTGAGGTTGATTACCTACACGGTGTAGGCACCAATGCATACGGTGAAGATGCTAAAGCTGATGCTATTAAAACAGCTGCTAGTACCTTAGGTCTTAACCTTAATACTAATGAGCTTACACACTATTCTGTTGCCGCTGCTCGCTATGGTGAATGGATTAAGCAGGGTATAGAAGCTATTAGAGCTAACGGCGGTAATGTTGAATTTGTTCTTCCCTTTACCGAGTCGGGTGATGTAAGAACTGGCGATGCCACCTTCTCCTATGATGAGTGGATTATAATGACTATTGGTCTTCAAAATGCTCTTACAGATGCAGACCTTAGAAGCAGTCTTAAGCTTGTTGGCCCCGCACAGTCAATTTATGCAAATCAAAACCGCACCAACAATTCTATGCTTGAATATGTTTACAGCAAAATCAAAAATAATGACACATATAAGAATATGATTGATATTAACGCAATGCATCAGTACACCCGTCCTAACTGGGAGGCTGGCATGGCAAACACCGTTTATGATCCTGAGGCTTCATATTCCTTAGCAGATGAAAACTTTACTTATTATAATAATGTTTTAACTAATGCAGGCTTAAGAAATCAGGAATTCTGGTGCGACGAATACTTTGCTCACGCTCCCGATGCCAAGTGGTGGGATAATGTTGGTATGCAGATGACACAGTTTGCTGCAGGTCTTACCGCAGGTATTAATAATGGTGTAAACCGTTTCTTAACCTGGCAGATGTTTGATACCCTGTGGGATGCTGACCGCACTCATACAGGTGGCGAATTTATCGGCGGTGTTCACGCAGTAGGCACCTGCCCCTCGCTTATTAAAGCAGATGGCGATAAATGCACTACACCAGGTTGTCCTTGTAGAGATTATACCTATTCAAGCTATACTCCACGTGTTACCTATTACGGAATTAACCTTATTGGTAAGTATATGAACAACAAAAATGCTTCTGTTTTTGCAACCGCAGTTGCTAATGGTGTAGATACAAACGGCGGAATTTTTGTAAGCTCCATTAAAAATGATGCAGGCAAAACAGTAATTTTAGTTGTAAATACAAATTCTGTTGTATCTACTGTAGATATTGCACTTGAACGTGCAGTAGAAAACACCTTCAAACGTTACACCTATGACCCCAATGAAGTTGTTCCCACTGCCGAGGCAAAATCCATCACCAGTGATAAAGAGATTTCACTTGAGGGCAATTCCTTCTTTGATGTCATTCCCGCACAGTCCTTTGCAATTTATGTTGAGGGCGACACAATCGGTGATACTAATATTGATACAGGCGATTGGTGGAATTAACACAAAAACATATATATAAGCTTAAACGCTTTATAATGTGTTTGTAGTTTAAAAATAAGGGAATGTAAAA
>JAGARD010000081.1 GCA_017622415.1 Clostridia bacterium
ATTTTCGGAGGTAACCGTACCTGAATTAACGCCTGAAACTATTCCGTCACCGTTTGCAACAGTGCTTTCATTTCCCGTTATCTGAGAGCTTAATCCCTCATCAAGGGTTGAAGCGGGATTACTGCTTAAAATAGGCTTCTTGCCGCCTTTAATATCGTACCATATCTGCGGATAAAGGGGATTTGCATTAACCTCAGCTCCGCTTGTGTTCATAATATCGGTTTCACCGTCACGAACTTTGCGTGCCATAACAACAAGTCTGGCTTCTTCAAACTCATAGGTGCAGGTAGAAAGGGTGATTATTTCATCATTCTCCAAAACATCTACACCTGTATTTATTATACTGCGTATTTTAACATCATCAATGAACTTTAAAAACTGCTCGTCACTACCAAAACCGTGCATACGATAGTTAAATATCTTACCGTTATCATGAGCTTCAAGGGTATTGGTTATAAAAACTGCAAAAACCTTATACTTTCCCTCATTGTAAAGGGTTGTAAAATCAATAATCGGATGCTCCTTATAAAAGGAAATATCGGTATACTTCTTTAATGGGCCAAACATTGTTCCATCCTTCATATGATGACCGTAAATTACAACATTCTTACTGTTTGACTCATAACCTATTTTTGCAGATTTATCAATAAACAACGCACCATAGCGACTGCTACGCTTTTCCATATCGTGGTCAACATAAAAATCGTTATTTTTGGTCTGATAAACAGGATTATTTATGTTTGTTCCATCAATTTTTATCCAAGCTCGAATATCGCTGTTTTGCTTTTGTAGGGCTTCAAAGCCTATAAACATACCACTTTGGTTTTTCTTCATACTGTCTTTATCCTCCCAAACCTCGGCGGCGGAGGAAATTTGACCTTGAGCATTCCAGCCCTCTACAAAATAATTCACAAGGTAAATCATTGTACCTATTAGCACAAAAAACGCTATTATAAAAACAATCTTTCTTATTTTTTCAGAAATAGCATCTGCCTTGGTTGGCAAAATTGAAGCAAAAAATCCACGCTTTTTAGCTGGTGTCTGAGCATCTTTTTTGGGGTTATTTTCTGAAATATTTTCTGTAGCTGAATTTTTGGTGCCTGTGCTATCACGAAATATGTCGGTAATATTACCTACCTTGTAATACTTGTTATTATCGTCATCATAGCCGTCATCTTCAAAAACAAAATCTATTGCATCCTGATTTATTTCAAGCTTTTCGGGTTCTTCTTCAGTTTCTTCTTCCTCATCATCAACGGCATTAAACATATCCATAAGCTCTTCATCAGAATAAATTAAGATTCTTTTTTCTTGGCTTAATCCTTTATTCTTTTCGGCTGACGGGATTGTGTTTTTGGGAGTTTCATAGCCCTCCATAAGCTTTATGGGCTGACCGTAAGGAGTAGCAAAGGAAATAAAATCCTCACAACCCTCCAAATAGCGTCTTACCATATCCAACGCGGTTGAGGTAGCAAGAATTCTGGTGGTATCACGGTCGGTACCGCGTGATACAATTTTTCTTACATAGACGTTTTTACTATCGGCAACGGCAACATAAACAAGCCCCGATGGCTTGCCCTCGCTTTGACCCGGACCTGCAACACCAGTAATACCTACGCCTATATCCGCACCGCACATTGTGCGTATTCCCATTGCCATTTGTGCGGCAACCTCATCAGAGACGGCACCCTTTTCATCAATAACCGACTGCTCAACACCAAGTGCCTGCACCTTTACATAATTGGCGTACGCGGTAACGCCCATTTCAAAAACCTCGCTGGAGCCTGGAATTTCGGTTATTCTTTCCGAAAGCATACCTGCGGTACAGGATTCAGCAGTTGCAAGCTTTAGTTTTTTTGCTCTAAGGGTTTCTACTACCTTTTGCTGAAGACTATCAACATCAACGCCGTATACATGATTTTTAAAAATGCTTATAAGCTTTTCAACAACGGGATTACAAAGCCCCTTAGCTACTACCATATTTTCTGCCGAAGCAGTTACGCGAATATCCACCTCACCTGTTTTAGCATAGGTTGCAACGGTGGGATTACTGCCGTTTAGTAAATCTCCGCAAAGCTCAGCGGCAGCCGACTCACCAACACCAAATAGGCGAACATTACGTGAATATATTGTGCTGTTACTGTACCTTCTAAGAAGCGGTACGAGCTTATTATTAAACATAGGAACAAGCTCAGAGGGTGGACCAGGTAAAAGAATTACCGCACCGTTCGGCACCTCTAAAAATATGCCTGGTGCCGTTCCGTAGTCGTTAGCAAGAAGGGTTGAACCCTCAATTTTCAAAGCCTGTTTTCTGTTATTACCGCTCATAGTTCTGCCTGTGAGCCTGAAATAGTCTTCGATTTTTTTAAGGGTTTCTTCATCCTCCTTCAAGGATAAATTCAAAACCTTAGCAACAGTTTCCTTAGTAATATCATCCTCAGTAGGGCCAAGACCTCCGCTTAAAATAACAATATTACTACGGGATAAGGAAACGGCTATCTGCCTTTCTAATCGCTCAGCGTTATCACCTACAACCGATTGACTAAACAAATTAAAGCCCATCTCTGCCAATTTTTCAGACAGAAATTTAGCATTGGTATTTAATATATCGCCAAGCAAAAGTTCGGTGCCTACGCAAATAATCTCAACATTCATTTTTAATACTCCTCTATAACCTCAAAGACTGTATTTTGCACAGCTTCGTCAATAAGCGGTTCAAAATCAAATAGGGCTTCAGCCTGCTCGCAGGCTTCAATTGTGGGTTTAGTTCTGGGATGCTTTGGAGTGAATACTGTACAGCAATCCTCATACGGCTCAATTGAAATTTCAAAGGTATCGATTTTCCTTGAAATTTCAACAATTTCATCCTTATCCATACCTATTAAGGGACGGAAAATAGGCATATTTACAACTGTATCGGTGGTAACTAAGGCGGGAAGCGTTTGGCTTGCAACCTGACCCACGCTTTCACCCGTTATAAGGGCTAGACTTTTTCGTTTTTTAGCAAGCCTCTCACTTATACGCATCATCATACGTCGCATAATAAGTGTGAAATATTCCTCGGGACAGTTTTCGGCAATAGTTTGCTGAAGCTCGGTAAAGGGTACAATTCCCATACGAATTGGTCCGCTGTACCTTGCAACCCTGCCAAGAAGCTTTTTAACCTTTTGCTCGGCACGAAGACTTGTGTAAGGGGGACTTGCAAAATGGATTGCATCAAGCTCTATTCCCCTTTTTGCCATCATCCAAGCAGCAACGGGACTGTCAATTCCGCCTGAAATAAGAATAGATGCACGTCCGCCAGTTCCAATAGGCATACCGCCTGCACCGTGTATTTGACCTGCACGTATAAATGCAGCTTTATCCCTAACCTCCACCGTTACAACGATTTCGGGATTATGAACATCCACCTTAAGGTGATGATAATTTTTAAGTA
>JAGARD010000082.1 GCA_017622415.1 Clostridia bacterium
GTTAAACCAATGAATATAAATAAATATTTAATAATATTCATAATGCCCTGCAAAACAGAGGCAGTGGCTTCTTCCTCCTTTAGCTCAAGCTTTGGAGGCTCTTGTTCTATTTGCTCTTGGATGATTAAATCCGAATTGTTGCTAGGATTATATTCTTCTTCATCGCTTTCGGGAGCATCAAGGGTCTCTTCGTCCACGCTCATATCCTGAGTAAGACTGCCCTCAAAAAATCCCGGAGTAGCCTCTATGGGAATCCAACCGTAATTACTTTCGTAAATTTCTATCCAAGCGTGGGAGTTTATATCGGTAAGGTCGGTTGAATAATAACCGTCTGCCGTTTTGGTAGAATGTTTGAAATCATCGGGAGTAATAACATAACCCTCTACATAACGTGCGGGAACATTTGCCATACGAAGCATTACTGCCATTGCCGTTGCGTAGTGTGCCGAATAGCCCTGTTTGTTTTGGAATAAAAGCCATGAAACAAAATCTTCACCCTGGGGAAGCTTTTCGGTTGTAAGTGAATACTTAATGTTTGCTTTTAGGTATTCTCTTATGCGGTCGGCAATTTCAAGGTTGGATTGTGCCACACCCTTGTTTTGGTAGCCGTAACCCGTACCGTTTGCAAGTCCGTCTACAATTCCGTTTACCTCTGACATACCTGTTGGCACCTTGGTGTATACGTACTTAACATATTTGGAATATTCTTTCCATATAGATGAATATTCTCTTTCCGCATAAAGGTTACTGGTATTAAGCATAAACAAATTTCCCGAGTTAGCGAATGCGGTGTATGAATATTCGGATTTGTTTTTAGGCTCGATAACCGTATCGCCGCTAAGTCTGAAATCGTTTGAAATTAAGGGAACATAGGTTGTATACGCATAATCCTTTTTGCGTCTTAAATTGCTTATGGAAATTGTCGCGGCAGAGCCTCTGACAAAGGTGTTACGGTCTGCAATATCCTCAAGTGCCTTACCCTGCATATTTTGGGGATAAAGACCGCTTGCCTCAAAGGAGTCTTCCAACCATTCATAGCTGGAATCAATTGTGGGTATGCCCCAAGAATCGCCTAGGTATTCACCGCCGATATATCCGCGGAAATAGCTTTGCTCGGCAAAGGGGGATACCACCGTAAGGTAACGACGATTTTTTATAATTCTATCACCTAACTGGTAAAGTCTACCCTCTCGCAGGCTTCCGTCGTTATCATAGCCTAAAATATAATCAATAAAGTCGGAAACATAGGTTTTAAAGTTGCTTCTAAGCTTTTTCATATCTTCGGGGCGGCTGTAGCCTGCCTTATCAATAATAAAATTGCCCAAAGAAAAAGTAATAAAGGTTATTACTGCAACTATTATACCTATTGAAGAAATAAGTGTTTGCTTGCGTTCTGCTACCGTGGTTTTAGATTTCTTTTTATCCTTTTTTCTTTTTCTTATTTTCCTTATAAAGGTTGAGCTGTGCATTGCAAAAACGCCCATCCAACCCGCAAGCATAGCCGCAAACCAAAAATGGTTAGGAACCATACCGAAGGCGGCACCTATTTCAAATAGGGGAAATGTAATAAGAAAAACAGGAAAAAAGTTAATTTTTCGTACTGTGAAAAAGCTTACAACGGTAATTATTAAAACCGCAAGCAAGGAAAGAATAAAGGTGGTATCCAGCTTCATAGCATCGGTAAAGGTGTAGGAAAGCTCGGGTACCGACCAAAGCATATTTTTGGCGATGCCAACCAAAACAAAATCCCTTACATACTCAAAGCCCGATACCGTAAGATTAAGTAATATAAGAGGAGTTGCAATAAATACACCAAGCAGACCAAGTAGGGTGTATCTAATAATTTTTTTAGGAAGTTGAAAAACAATATTAATTGCTAATCCGTAAACTAAGGCAATAACCCAAAATAGAGTGTTATGGTATTTAATTTGAAACATTGTGGTAAAGGTGAACATAGCACCAAGGCTTATTGCCATGGTTAAAATATAGTTCATAAGTGTTCCCATTATTACGGTGAGTGCTTTGCTACCGCTGGTTTTACTACCACTGTATTTAAACTCAACACCTGTGCTTGGGCTTGTTTGTTTGGGTGTGTTATCGGTTTTGATTTTATTTTTCATTAACCTACACCCCCTAAAGTGCAATTCCGGCTAGGGAGTCGGAAACATTACCTTGTTTTACGGTAATAAATTGCATTAAGCCCGCAGTACCTTCTGCATTTTCAAGCTCTTTACCTACCTTAAAAACCGAGTAGTATGTGGCGTATGACATTTCACCCAAATCGCTGAGAGAAGCTGCGTTTTGCAGAGCGGTTATATAAGCTACGTGAGAGCAAATGGGTTGGTCCTTTTTCCAGTATTCCAGCGAGCCACCCTCGTTATCAACGCCGCAGGCAAGAATAAGCCCCATAGCCGCAAACATATCGTCGGTATTTTTAATTTCTTCGTCAAAAAAGCGTTCGCCTTTTGGGTCAAGCCAGCATATATGATGAATAATTTCGGCTTCGCAA
>JAGARD010000083.1 GCA_017622415.1 Clostridia bacterium
AATTTTAAACGTTTTAGAAACCGTATTTTACATATATTTTCACATCAACAACTACATAACAAACAAGCAGCCGCCTAATTGCGACTGCTTGCATAAATCTTTTCTGTTTTAACTCTTTACCCCAACTATTGACAAAGAGCCATTATTCTTAAAAACCATAAAAATCGGGAATAATAACCTCATATAAAATTATGGGGGATTATTTGTAATGAAATCAATATGGGCTGAAAATATACAAAGGCCGAAATTTGAAACGCTAAAAAAGGATGTTAAAACTGATGTGCTTATTATTGGCGGAGGTATAGCGGGAATTTTATGTGGATATATGCTACAAAAATCGGGCATAGACTGTGTTTTGGTTGAAGCAGATAAAATTTGCGGCGGTGTAACGGGTAACACAACGGCAAAAATCACACTTCAGCACGGTCTTATTTATGATAAAATAATAAGAAAATACGGTGTGGACAGGGCTAAAATGTATCTTAAAGCCCAGCAGGAGGCGATGGATACTTACGAAAAGCTCTGTCAAAAGATTGACTCAGATTATAAATTACAGGAGTCTTATGTGTATTCGTGTAACTCTGTTTATGATATAGAAAGCGAGCTTGCGGCTTACGAAAAAATCGGTTTAAATGCCAATTTGCTATATGATATTCCGCTACCTATAAAAATAAAAGGTGCATTGCTGGTTAAAAATCAAGCACAGTTTCATCCTCTTAAATTTTGTTTTTCTTTGGCTAAAGAGCTTACTATATATGAAAACACAAAGGTTATAGAGGTATTTAAAGGTGGTGCCATTACAAACAGAGGTAAGATCCTTGCCGAAAAAATCATAGTAGCTACGCATTTTCCTTTTATGAATAAATACGGAGGATATTTTTTAAAGATGTATCAGCACCGCTCTTATGTTTTGGCTTTGGAAAACACCCCTTTGCCAAACGGTATGTATGTTGATGCAGATGAAAATGGTCTTTCTTTCAGAGAATATAACGGAAAGCTGCTTTTGGGCGGCGGCAGTCACAGAACGGGTAAAAAGGGTGGAAACTGGAATGAATTAAGGCAGTTTGCTAATATAAATTATCCAAATTTTAAAGAAATTGCACATTGGGCAACACAGGACTGTATGACCTTGGATTCTATGCCCTATATAGGCGTGTATTCTCGGAAAATTCCAAATGTTTATGTTGCAACGGGATTTAACAAATGGGGTATGACTTCATCTATGGCGGCGGCAATAATTTTGCGTGATATGATAAACGGTAGACAAAACGACTGTGCAGAGGTGTTTTCGCCATCAAGAAGCGTAATGCACTCTCAGTTTGCTGTAAATATGGCAGAAACATTAGTTAATTTTATTACCCCTACAGTACCAAGATGCCCGCATTTGGGCTGTGCACTTAAATATAATAAAGCAGAGCATAGCTGGGATTGTCCTTGCCACGGGTCTAGGTTTACAAAAGACGGAAAGCTCATAGAAAACCCCGCAACAGATGACAAAAGGATGTAAAATTTCTAACCCTTTTATTTTTTATCTATGTTCAAACCACTATATATTTTAAAATTTGTCGACAACGTCGACAGCGCAATTATTCATTATTTATCAGCAAAACGACTTGGATATTTTATCACGGCGGAGCCGTGTATATCATCAATTCCGCAAGAATTATTAATACACACCTAATGGTGTGATGAGATACAAGGGCGGCATTACCGCCCTTGATGATATACAGACTGACGGCTGATGATATGCCAATGTTTTCGGAATTGATAAAAAATCGACAAGTTGAAACTTGTCGATTTTTTGGCCCGCCCGAAGGGATTTGAACCCCTGACCTTCAGAATCGGAATCTGCTGCGATATCCAGCTTCGCTACGGGCGGTAATATATAGCGTTAACAGTGCGAGTATTATTGTAACATTTTTTGATTTAAATTTCAAGTAAAAACCAGTATAAGTACGAAAAAAGTTGTCGATTATCTAAAACATAAATCGACAACTTTTTTTATTCTTTAATCAATTTACTCCGAAAGGTCTTGAACGATAATTGTTCTTACCTCATCTGGGTCGCCTTCGGGATGGTCAAGCTTTTTGTTACGTTCTGCTAAGAACTTTGCGGCAACCTGTGGGAAGAGTGCGTAGCTGAGTACGTCTTCCTCGCTGCGTGCAAGGTCTTTAGCCTCTTCGCGGTACTTATCCATCTCTGGCTCTATTAGGTCGGCAGGACGGCAGGTAATAACCTCTGCATCGCCGATAGCCTTTTTGCGAACTTCCTCGTTAACCTTGCCGGGAACCTGTCCGTATTCGCCACGGAGAAGTCCCTTAGATTCCTTGGTAACCATTTTATAGCGCTCGCCCGAAAGAACATTAAGCACTGCCTGAGTACCAACAATCTGGCTTGTAGGAGTAACAAGTGGGGGATAACCAAAATCCTCACGAACGCGGGGAATTTCAGCAAGAACGTCATAATACTTGTCCTCAGCGTTAGCCTGTTTTAACTGACTGATAAGGTTAGAAAGCATACCGCCCGGAACTTGATATAAAAGAGTATTGGTATCAACATTAAGCACCTTGGGGTCAAGGTCGCCCTGTTCTTTAAGCTTTGTAGCAATTTTGCGGAAGTGAACAGCGGCTTCGCTTAATTTTTCAAGGTCTAAGCCTGTATCACGCTCAGTACCCTTTAAGGTAGCAACCAAAGCCTCGGTTGCGGGCTGAGATGTACCGTTACCTAAGGGGGAGAGAGCACAGTCAACAATATCAACGCCTGCCCAAGCCGCCATAAGGTTGGTCATATCACCTGTACCTGTGGTGTTGTGGGTGTGAAGATGAATGGGAACATTAACGGCTTCCTTAAGCTTTTTAACAAGGTTGTAAGCATCAACTGGTAAAAGCAGATTAGCCATATCCTTAATACAAATGGTATCTGCACCCATTTCAACAAGCTTTTTAGCAAGGTTAATAAAGTATTCCTCGTTGTGAACGGGGCTTATGGTGTAGCTTATAGCAGCCTCGCAAACACCGCCGTATTTTTTAATGCTCTTCATAGCCTGTTCCATATTACGGGTGTCGTTAAGAGCATCAAAAACGCGGATAACATCAATACCGTTTTCAATGGATTTTTTAACAAAAGCATCTACAACGTCATCAGCATAGTGCTTGTAGCCAAGAATATTCTGTCCTCTGAGTAGCATTTGAAGCTTGGTGTTGGGCATAGCAGCCTTAAGCTTGCGAAGACGCTCCCACGGGTCTTCCGAAAGAAAACGCATACAGCTATCAAAGGTAGCACCACCCCAACATTCAAGCGACCAATAACCCATTTGGTCTAAAAGCTCGCAAGCGGGAAGCATATCCTCAACCCTCATTCTAGTGGCGGCTTGAGATTGGTGAGCGTCACGAAGAATGGTATCTGTAATATTTAATTTATTCATACGATAATGCCTCTTTCTTTAAAATTAGCCAAACAGTGCAATAAGAACACCTGCGGCAATTGCAGAGCCTATAACACCTGCAACATTGGGACCCATAGCGTGCATAAGCAGGAAGTTGGAGGGGTTTTCCTTTTGGCCAACAACCTGAGATACGCGTGCTGCCATAGGAACTGCCGAAACACCAGCCGAGCCGATGAGGGGATTTATCTTGTTCTTTAAGAATAGATTCATAAACTTGGCAAGTAATACACCGCCTGCAGTACCCATACCAAAAGCGATAACACCAAGTGCAATAATGCCTAAGGTTTGGAGTCTGAAGAAAGTACCGAAGGTAGCGGTAGCACCAACAGAAATGCCAAGGAATATTGTTACAATGTTCATAAGCTCGTTTTGAACAGTCTTTGCAAGACGCTCTGTAACACCGCATTCGCGAATAAGGTTACCAAGCATTAAGCAACCAACAAGGGGAGCGGCAGAGGGAACAAGCAACGCAACAAAGATTGTTACAACAATGGGGAATACAATCTTTTCTGTTTTAGAAACAGGGCGAAGCTCTTTCATTACAATTGCACGCTCTTTTTTGGTTGTAAGAGCCTTCATAATTGGGGGTTGAATAACTGGCACTAAAGCCATATAAGAATATGCGGCAACGGCTATAGGACCTAAGAGATGGGGTGCAAGCTTACCTGTAACAAATATAGCGGTAGGACCGTCTGCACCGCCGATAATACCAATAGAGCCCGCTTCCATCTGGTTGAAGCCTAAGAAGCTGGTTGCACAAATGTAGGTAACAAATATACCAAGCTGTGCAGCTGCACCGAGGAGTAAGCTTTTGGGGTTGGCAATAAGGGGACCGAAATCGGTCATAGCACCAACGCCAATGAAGATAAGACAGGGATAAACACCAAGCTTAACACCAAGGTAAAGAATATCTATAAGACCTGCAGAAATGCTTTGAACGTTGTTAGCAATAAGCATCTGTCCTGCGTGTAAAGCACCATCCTTAACGGTGAGGCCTGCGGCATCTATAACGATTTTAGCACTTTCAGCCAAAACCTCGCCATTTACGCTTACAAGCTGACCTGCGGTATTTATGATTGCATCGCTGTTTATAGAAACGCCCGAAAGGTGACCTAAAATATTTTGACCTAATGTAACAGTTCCATCTTGAAGAACTTGGAAAGCATCTTGTCCCAACAAAGCGGGGGCGAGGTCGAACGATTCAACAAACTCAGCACCGCCGAAAAGGTCCCAGTTTACGTGACCGCCCGCAAAAAGTGCTTCGTTATATACGCCTGCACCTGGGAGATTGGTAAGTAGCATACCGAATGCAATAGGAAGAAGTAGTAGTGGCTCAAACTTCTTAACAATTGCAAGGAACATTAAAACACAAGCAATACCAATCATTATAAGGCACTGCCAATTTTCTACAAGCAGATAAAAGCCTGTGTCCTTTATAAAATTAAGTATAGCATCCATTTTAGGTACCGCCTTTTATTCAATAACGCAAATGGCAGAGCCTGATTCAACAGATGCACCTTGGTTTACGCCAACAAAGGTAACAGTGCCGTCAACGGGTGACATAATTTCGTTTTCCATTTTCATAGCTTCTAAGATTACAAGAACCTGACCCTTTTTAACGGTATCGCCAACCTTAACGTTTACCGAAAGGATAGTACCGGGCATAGGTGCGTTTACCTTTTCACCGCCTGCGGGTGCAGCGGCAGCAGGTGCAACGGGAGCAGCTTCTACGGGAGCGGGAGCAGCTGCAGGAGCGGGTGCGGCAACAGGTGCAGTAGCTTCGGTTTCGCTAATAAGCTCAATAGAAACCTTGTATTCGGTTCCGTTTACATTTACTTTGTAGTTTTTCATAATAATAACTCCTTTATGTTTCAGTTACATTTTACACATTTTATAATTGCTCAATAGATACAATTCTAATGGCAGAAACATCTGTGCCTAAATCCTCAGCAATGGCTGCGGCGATTGCGGCAACTGTTTCTCTGCGGTTAGGAATAACCGCGGGTGTAGGTGCTTTAGGTGCAGATGCTTTAGGTGCAGGAGCAGGCAGCTCATTAGTTTCCTTTTTTGCAAGAAGCTGACAGCAAACTCCCAAAATTTTGCACAGTATAATTATACATATAAGACCTACAAATACCGTACCACTACCCATAAAAACCACAAATAAATCGTTTACTTCCGGCATATTTTACACCTCCGCTCGGCTATAATTGTGATGAATTTATTATTAGCAGTATGCTTTAAATAATACCATCAAATGGGAAATATGACTTAAAAAGGTTTAAAAAAGCCCCTTTTTCGCCATTTTACCAATTATAATTATTATATAACCAAGCCCCCCAAAAATCAATAGTAATTTTAACATATTTTACTAAAAAATGAAAAGCTAATTTTATTAAGAATTTATTTTGTTTTACTTAATTAATTACAAAGAAAAGCCTATTATCTTGATATTTTAAAATTAGTGTGATATACTTCTATTATAGTGTTGCTAAGGAGATAAAATTATGAAGGTTTTAATACTCAGCAGCAGTACAGGTGCGGGTCATGATTCCTGTGCTAATGCTGTGAAAGAGGTATTTGATAAAAACAACGAAGTTTGTAAGATAGAAGAGGTTTTAAAATATATATCCAAGGGTGTTTCGACGGTTATTACAAAAGGGCATACGTCTATATATCGTCATTTTCCTACGGCATTTAGGATTGGATATGAATTTTTAGACAACCATTCGAGTGCATATAAAAAAGGCTCCCTTACAAATAAATTTTTATCTATAGGCTCAAAAAAATTAGGCGAATATATAAAAGCCGAAGGCTATGATACCGTTATTTGTACCCATCCGTTTTCAACGGTTATGCTTGCCGCGGCAATAGAAAAATGTGAATTGAATGTTAAAACCGCCTTTGTTGCGACCGACTATACCTGTGCCCCTACAGTGGATGCCGAAAGCCTTGATGTATATTTTGTTCCCGATAACGCAATAATTGATGCCTTTATAAAATACGGAATAAAAAAAGAAAAAATAGTTCCCAGCGGAATACCCGTAAGGCAGATGTTTTATAAAAATATTCAAAAAGACGAAGCCAAGCTATTAATGGGAATTAATGGAAAAAACACTCATTTGCTTGTAATGTGTGGCAGTATGGGCTGTGGTCCAATTAAAAAATTGGTTGATAATATTTCGGCTAGCTTGCCCGAAAATGCCGAAATAACGGTTGTTTGCGGCACTAATGAAAGCTTAAAAAAATCGCTTGATAAAAAGTATTTATCAAGCAAAAAAATTCATATAAAGGGCTTTGTTAAAAATATGTCTGAGCTACTTGATAGTGCCGACCTTTATCTAACCAAGCCTGGTGGACTTAGTGTTTCGGAAGCAAGGCAAAAAAATCTTCCTATGATTTTTGTAAATGCAGTTGCAGGTTGTGAAGAATATAACAGAAAGCATTTTGTTAATATGAAGACGGCTATTTGTTCAGATGGTGTTAAGCAGTTAAGCGAAAGCTGTCTGGAGCTTTTAAAAAGTCCTGAAAAGCTAAATGAAATGCGTGAGATTTTTGCAAATGAAGAAAAGACCAATGCGTCCGAACAAATAAGAGAATACTTAATAAGCCAATAAATCAAAACGGTGGGGAATCACCCCACCGTTTTTTATATAAATATCATTCTAAGCAGTAGTAAGCTTATGGTACCCGGCAAACCAAGTGCCGACGAAGCACCTAATGTGTAAGCATTAATTGGAATGTAAACACCGCTGAATTTTGAAGTAAGATTAACCGCAATCAGCCCTACAAGTCCTAAAAAAGCGTAAAAAACAATCGTTTTAAAGGGTTTATTTGTACCCGCTGCGAAAATAAAATATAAAAACCCGTATATAACGCAAAGACAAACAAAAATTATTTTAAGCATAATAAAAACTCCTCATTCTCATAGAATACTATGACTGAATAAGGAGTTTTATGCTATTTATAAAGCTTTTCAATTTCTGCCGAGCGGTTAATAATTTGCTGTTTAAGTGTTTCGGGGGTTACAACACGCATTTTATTACCAAACTGCATAATCCAAGCCACAAGGCCCTCGCTTATATATGCCTTATGACTGAATTTAAACCTATTTTCCTCGCTTTGACGTATAAAAATCTTATCAGAAAATCGGTCAATTACCTGTTCTAAAATATCGGTACTGCAATCTAAAACAATTTCCTCTTCATCGCCGCTAAACATATTAAAAACTTTTGCAGAATAGTCTGCGGTGTTAAATTCTTCCCTGTAATCGCTTACCTCACTAAAATGCCGAAAAGGCTCATTAGTTAGGGTAACACCTTTCATTCTGTCAAGGCGAAGATGCATAAGATTATCGTATTTTTCATTGTTGCAAACCAAATAATAGTGGTCGTCTGCCCATATAAGAGCATAGGGACTAACCTTCATTTCTTTGCTTACGGTTTTAGGGGTGCGACCGTTTGCAAGGGTATGACGAATGTAATTAAGGGTGATTTTTTTCTTTTCGTCAATACCGTGCTCTATGGTATCTATACTGTAATAAATTTCCTCATTACCGCACTTGTTTCTATTATCAATAAAGGTTCTGGAGGCAAATTTTTCAGCCTGATATTCATTTAACAGCCCCTTTAATTTTTTAACAAGAATATTTGTTTTCTTGTGGGTTATAAAATCGGCTGCAAGCACGGCATCGGTAAGCAGAGCAACCTCAGGCAGTTCAAATTCTCTGCCACTTAAAAAATATCCCGATTTGGAGCCTTTAGTGTTTATAATATCATAGCCGCATAAGTTAAGCGCCTCAATATCCTCGTAAATTGTTTTGCGGTCGCAAGAAATGCCTTGCGTTTTTAAAATATCCATAAGCTCACGTGCGTTAAGAGGATGATTTTCATCAGTTTTATGCATTAAAATATTTAAAAGCTGGAGAATTCTTTTTCTCTGACTTCTTTGACCTGACATATATAGCACCTCACCTATAGTTTTTCATAATATCAGTTATTTCTTCTTCTGAGGATATTTCGCTTAAAACTTTTTTAAAAGTGGAGGCAGAAATGCAGTAGGGAAGCTTTAGTTTATCTAAAA
>JAGARD010000084.1 GCA_017622415.1 Clostridia bacterium
TACGAACGCCCTTTAAGGGGCGGCAAAAGAGGCAAAGGCAATAGGCTTGAACAAATGTGAAAGCCAGCGTCTTTAGGCGCTGGCCGGTAACAGAGGCTTTTAGCCTCAGAGCAAACCACCCGTTTGACGGGTGGTTATGATTTTTATAAATGCATAAAGCAGATTGTTTTTTTACTCTCCATATTTTTGATATAACTTGAAAACTATGGTTAAAAATGCTATACTAAAAACAAGGGAGATGTTTTTATGATTTTAGAAAACGGAAGACCGAATAACACAAATGACAGATTAGAAAAAGAAATTAAAGCCTATGATTTTTTAGACAGCCTTAACATTAAATATGACCGAGTAGACCACTTACCCGCTATGACAATGGAGGTCTGTGCAGAAATTGACAAGGCTTTAGGGGCATCAATATGCAAAAATTTATTTTTGTGTAACCGTCAGCAGACCGAATTTTATCTGCTTATGATGCCCGATAATAAGCCCTTTAAAACCAAAAATCTTTCAGCACAAATAGGGTCATCAAGACTTTCCTTTGCCACCGCTGAGTATATGGAAAAATATTTGAACACAACTCCAGGCTCGGTGAGTGTTCTCGGACTTATTAACGACACCGAAAATGCCGTTACACTTTTGATTGACGAGGATATTTTAAAGGATGAATTTTTTGGCTGTCACCCACTAATAAACACCTCTAGCCTTAAAATTAAAACCGATGATTTAATGTCAAAAATCATACCCGCCCTAGGTAATAAATTCAGTACGGTGGAGCTTGCGGCAGAATGAAAAACGAACTTAGAGTAATTGCCCACATAGAAACCGATTTTAAAACCAAATTCGGCATACCACGGCAAAGCGGACTTGTGGATTTAGAGGGGCTTATTGTTTTTGAGCCCGAATTTAGAAACGATGATGCTCTTCGAGGAATTGAAGATTTCAGTCATCTTTGGCTTATTTGGAATTTTTCCAAATCCGAGCGAGAAAATTGGTCACCCACCGTTCGTCCACCCAGACTTGGCGGCAACAAAAGGGTGGGTGTTTTCGCAACCCGTTCCCCCTTTCGTCCTAATCCAATTGGGCTTTCTTCGGTAAGACTGCTTGGAACTGTTAAAACCGAAAAAGGCACTGCACTTAGGGTTTCGGGTGCTGATTTAATGAACGGAACACCCATTTATGACATTAAACCCTACCTACCCTACACCGATAGTCACCCCGATGCCATAGGTGGTTTTGCAGACGAGAAATTAAAAGATAATTTAAAGGTAAATTTTCCGCCCAAACTTTTAAATCTGATACCCAAAAATAAAAAATCCGCCCTTTTGGAGCTTCTGTCTGAAGATCCCAGACCCCATTACATTAATGATGATGAACGAATTTACGGCTTTGAATTTGCCGAGTTTGAAATTAAGTTCAAGGTTAAGGATAATGTTTTAACGGTTGTAAATATTTTGAATTAAATGCATAAATTAAGCCCTCGGTTTTTTATAACCGAGGGCTTTGTTATACATATTCGTAATAAAAATTATTTGCTATAATTCTTAGAACGGTCTACGTAAGAGGTGTGGAGAACCTCGTGAGCCTTATGGCTGCCTGGTTTCTCAAAATACTCTGCGTAGATTTTCTTAATCATGGGATTTTCGTGAGATTTACGAATACCCTTAGAAGCATCATCAGCATAAAGAGCAGCTGCACGGAGAGCCTTAAGGTCCTCAAAGCTGCGAACTGATGCGGGCTGATGAGGCTGACCGCCGCCGTTTACACAGCCGCCGGGGCAACCCATAATCTCAATAAAGTGGAACTGCTCACCGTTCTTAACACGGGTAAGGAGAGCGTGTGCGGCACCTGCACCGCTAGCAACACCAACCTTAACGTCCATACCGCCAACATTAAGGGTTGCAACCTTAATGGGAGCGGTGCCGCGAACAGCTTCAAAGTCAACACTGTCAAGCTCTTTGCCTGTGATGGTCTCAACTGCGGTACGGAGAGCTGCCTCCATAACGCCACCTGTAGCACCGAAGATAACAGATGCACCTGTGGACTCACCAAGGGGATTATCAAACTGCTCATCGGGGAGCTTTTTGAAGTTAATAGATGCACGCTCAATCATACGGGCAAGCTCACGAGTGGTGATAGAAATATCAACATCGGGA
>JAGARD010000085.1 GCA_017622415.1 Clostridia bacterium
GATGCTATTGAAAATAGAGATAAAAACCAGACCAAAAGAATTATTTTCCATCATAGTGCTGAAAAATTCAATAGTACGAATATTGAAGACTGTAAAGAGGAAATTCAACGAATCCAAATAGAACATTTTGAGCGTGATTTTGCAGATATTGGCTATCATTACATCATTGATCCGTTTGGAAGAATTTGGGAAGGGCGCAGTATACAATACAAAGGCTCACATGCAACTAGTTATAATCATGATATAGGGGTACTGGTTCTTGGGGATTTCGAACCTAGAGCATTAAATTTTTGGTCACCTAACGAATTGAATAATTATCAAAAAAATGCGATGATACAGATATCCAAGTGGTTGTGTTATGCACATGATTTAGCTTTTATTGCGACAGGTACCAAAATTGCTCCAATAAGCATGCATTATATCGTTAATGATACTGATTGTCCTGGTGATAATATGATCACTTGGATTAACGAAAGTTTACAACCGACAATTGTTGCTTGGCGCACATAAAAGGAGAAATTTATGAAAAAATCAAGTATAATAATTTTTATTGTTTTAACTATAATTGTAATTTGCGTTTTGGAGTTCATTTTTTTAGTAAGTAATGCAGGTGTTTATTCTATAAAATTTACTAATAGTTTTTCAAGTTTAGATAAAATAGAAATTACCTGTCATTTTATTAAAAAATATTCAGTTGAAATGATTGATTCTAACTCGCTGATTTATGTAGGAGAAAATAAACAACAAGAATTTGGTGAGTTAGGAAAATATCGCTTTAAAATTTATATCAACGATAGTGAAGCATCAAAAAATTTCAAAAAAAGCTTTAAATATTGTACGGTTTACAATATTCCCGATAATGATGATTTTAAATTTATTTATACTAATCTTCCAGAAACTCACGCAATTGAAATTTATATAGGCTCCAATACGCCTTTTTCAGTTGATAAACAAGTTGTACATGGTAAAGAAAAGCTAAAAACCAAAATCACAATACCTATAAAGAAAAATACAACAAAAATACAGGGCCAGTAATCTTGAAGTAATAGGTAATAAGTAAAAGGTAATAGAGAAAAAGATTTTGAATTAAAATCAAAATAAATTGCTCATTTGGTGGGGAATGGTTAATATATAGGATAAATTGCTTATACTCATTCCCCATCAAAAAACACTTACTTTTTCTGAATTATTAGATTTAATTAATTTATAATTTCTTTTTTATATAAGTTAATGCAGAGGAGTGCTTATATGAATAAGTGCGTGAGAATTTTTGCTATATTTTTATCTTTAATTTTTCTATTTACAGGTTGTAATGATGAATTTACAATTGACGAAACTAAAACGGCTGGTATTTATTATCGTCGTTACAGTGATATAGAAAAAATAAAATCGGTAGAGGAAGATAAAAACTTATTAAAAGAAAAAGAAGAATATATGAAGTTGTTTGAAGAATTTTGCGGTTTTCCTTTGCCTGATTATTTTACATTCCCTAAGGTTACCGAAGAACATAATTGGAATCGAGTAAATATAGATGAACGCTTTTTCTCAATAGGCATTCATTTTATTATGGAAAAAATGACGCTTTGGAAATGTTGGATTATTTAAGAAGTCAAGATTATTTAAGTAAAGATACATGTTGGACGGCATATACCTATCTTTTTGCAGGCATAACAAATACACCTAAAGGAATAGCAAAAGCAAGATGTTTTAAAAAGGAAACAAAAAAAGGTGATTTCACCCTGAATTTCCATTATAATAAGGATAATGATGTATTTATTGTGTATATACTGTCTGCTTTAGAAAGAGACCCACCGCCCGGTACTTCATGGCCTGAGTTGTATTTTAATTAGTTTGTCAAGAATAATCAAAGAACGGAAATCTAGGAGTAATGGGTAATAAGGAATAGGCAAAAGGATTTTGAATTAAAATCACAAAAAATTGGTATTATATGTGGCGGTAAAAAATTTTTATTGCCTAAAAACGGTAAACACACCTGTACCAACGCTTATTTTTTATAAAAAATTAAAGGTGTCTTAAAAACAGATATTCGACAAACCGTAGGGTGACGGAGTCTTCCCCCCCGCGGGGAAGGTGTCACGAAGTGACGGATGAGGTGAAAAGAAAGTCAGCACAAATCTACACCTCATCCACATCGCAAGCCGTCAAACTATAATTTATCTGCCCGATGCCCGATATATTTATAAACATAAAAAACTGCAATAAAAGTGCTTTTTACACAATTTATTGCAGTTTTTTCGTTTTATTTAAATGGATTTAATAAACTTTATTTTTTAGCTCTTTTGTGTCTTTAATTTTTGTTTTATCGTTCTTCTCTGAAATAGGGAAGTCCAAGACTTTCGGGGGGCTGATTTTTCTTTTTATTTCTCATACTTGTAATAATTAAAACAATTATAGTTACAATATAAGGAAGCATTTTGAAAAGCTCTTTTCCCGCAAAGCTAACACCCGTAATATAACTGCTGGCAATATAAAGGGCACCGAAAATTATGGAGCCTAAAATTGCAAGGTTTGGTTTCCAAACGGTAAAAATTACAAGTGCGATTGAAAGCCAACCAAAAGCATCAATACAGTATTCCCAGTTTCCGTTGAGGTAATCCATTATAAAGGTAAGACCGCCAAGACCTGATATACCCGAGCCAATACAGGTTGCAACGTAGCGATAGCGTGAAACGTTTATGCCTGCGGCATCGGCAGTTGCGGGGTTTTCGCCAACCGAGCGAAGATTAAGTCCTACCCTTGTTTTAGATAAAACAAAGGAACAAACAAGTGCTACTATAATAGCAAGATAAATCATAACACCGTGGGAGAAAAACAGCTCTCCAAACCAGCCTAAATCATCGGCAAAGGGAAGCGAAGCTGTAAAGTATTTACTTGCTCTGCCAAATGAGGTTCCTGCTTTTGCTATCATATAGTCGGAAATACCTATACCCAAAGTTGTAAGGGCAAGACCTGTAACATTCTGATTTGCTCTGAGCGTTACGGTTAAAAAGCTAAACAAAAGTCCCATTAAGGCGGCACCTGCAAATGTGGCAACAACTGCAACTAAAATTGCAAGCACGGGGGAGGCGAATGGTCCTACCGATTTAAGATAAAGATATTCGGCAAAGCAACCGCAAGATGCTCCCACGCACATAACACCCGGAGTACCAAGGTTTAAGTGTCCCGATTTTTCGGTAAGAATTTCTCCCGTAGAACCAAAGAGGAATACCATACCAAGTCTAATTGCACTAACAAGAAAGGCTAACATTAGTCATTCTCCTTTCCGTTTTTGCTTAAAACAATTTTATAGTTTAAGAAAAATTCGCAACCGATGATAAAGAAAAGAATAATACCTGTTACAATGTCACTGATTGCCTGAGGGAGTCTGAAATCGGTAGAAACCTGTTGTGCTCCCTTTTGTAAAAATACAATAATAAAGCTTGTAACCACCATAAAGAATGGGTTGAACTTCGCAAGCCAAGAAACCATAATTGCGGTAAAGCCTCTACCGCCTGCGGTTTCGGTATTGATAGTATGGTTTGTGCCGCCAACAAGCAAAAGACCTGCAATACCGCAAAGTGCACCCGACACAATAAGGGTTCTTATTACAACCTTTTTAACGTTAATACCAATATAATTAGCGGTGTTTTGACTTTCGCCAACTACCGAGATTTCATATCCCTGTTTTGTATATTTAAGATAAATATATACTGCAATGGTTAAAGCCACAACAATAATTATATTTAGCAAATAGGGTTGACCAAAAAGCACAGGGAAGCCAAATTCAGGCATTGGGAATAAAACGCCCGAACCTGTTTTAACAAAAACCTTAAGGAAATATGAAACAAGCTGAATTGCAACATAATTCATCATAAGTGTGAAAAGGGTTTCGTTAGTGTTCCAATACGCTTTGAATATAGCGGGAAGAACCGCCCAGATAATACCCGCTAAAATAGATGCCACTACCATTATAATTAAAAGAAGCGGAAGAGGTATTTTGCCGCCTAAGAACATCATAACCGAAACGGTAGCAAGACCGCCGATTAAAACCTGTCCCTCGGCACCGATATTCCAAAACTTCATTTTAAAAGCGGGGGTAACGGCAAGCGAAATACAAAGAAGTATCGCAACATCCTGAAACAAGCTCCAAACACGAATATCCATTCCAAAAGCACCGCTCCACATTGACTTATAAACAGCAAGTGGGTTTTTATCGGTGAGCAGTGTTATTACTATGCCCGAAACCACAAGGGCTAAAAGAACTGCGGCGGCACGAATGGCAAGACCTTTATACCAAACGGTTTGCTCGCGTTTTATAATGTGAAAGGAAAAAGATTTTTTATTTTTTGTGTTTTCCATTACTTTTCTTCTCCTTTACCCTTAGTCATAAGAAGACCGATTTCTTCTTTTGTTGTGGTTCTTGCATCAACAATTCCTGTAACGCTTCCCGAACCGATAACTAAAATTCTGTCGCAAAGTTCTAAAAGAACATCAAGGTCTTCACCTACGAAGATAACTGCAACGCCACGTTCTTTTTGCTCGTTTAATAGGTTATAAATAAGGTATGATGAGTTAATATCAAGACCTCTTACGGGGTAAGCCGCCATTAAAACGGTGGGTGCGGCTGCAATTTCACGGCCAACAAGCACCTTTTGAACGTTACCGCCCGAAAGTCGCCTTACGGGGGTTTCGGTGCCTGGGGTCACAACCTCAAGGTCGGAAATAATCTTTTCAGCAAGGTCGTGAGGTGCCTTTCTTTCTAAGAAAACAGATTTGCCCTTGCGGTAGCTTCTAAGCATCATATTATCGGTAATGCCCATATTGCCAACAAGACCCATTCCAAGTCTGTCCTCAGGAACAAAGGAAAGTCTAACACCAAGGTCTCTTATCTGTATTGGGGTTTTATCCCGCAAATTATCCTGCGTACCTGTTTTAGGATTATTGTAAATAATTTCACCGCTATCAATATGCTGAAGACCTGCAATAGCTTCCAAAAGCTCTCTTTGTCCGCTACCCGCAATACCTGCAATGCCTAAAATTTCACCGCTCTTTGCGGTAAAGGAAACAGAGTTTAGAAGCTTTACTCCCTCACGGCTTACGCAGTTAATGTTTTCAACCGTGAGTCTGTCTTCGCAATCCTTAGGCTCACTTCTGTAGATATTAAGCGAGATTTTTTTGCCAACCATCATTTCGGTAAGCTCTGATTCGCTTGTGTTTGCGGTTTCAACGGTGCCGATATATTCGCCCTTGCGAAGCACCGAAACTCTGTCCGAAAGGGATAAAACCTCGTGCAGCTTATGGGTGATGATAATAATAGATTTTCCATCATCACGCATACGGCGAAGCACCTTAAAAAGCTTTTCGGTTTCTTGAGGGGTTAAAACGGCGGTAGGCTCGTCCAAGATTAAAATATCTGCACCGCGGTAAAGCACCTTAATAATTTCAACCGTCTGCTTTTCCGAAACCGACATTTCGTGAATCATTTTATTAGGGTCAATATCGAAGCCGTATTTATGGCTGATTTCCTCAACCTTTTTGGCGGACTCTTTAATGTTATATTTATCCTTGCCTTTAAGTCCCAAAATAATATTTTCGGTTGCCGAAAAAACATCAACAAGCTTAAAGTGCTGATGAATCATACCTATTTTATGGTCAAAAGCATCCTTTGGGGAACGGATAACAACCTCTTTACCGTCTATGAATATCTGTCCGCTATCGGGAAAATAAATACCCGAAATCATATTCATAAGGGTGGTTTTGCCGCTTCCGTTTTCGCCCAAAATAGATAAAATCTCTCCGCGGTTTACAGAAAGATTAACATCTCGGTTAGCAACAATACTTCCAAAGGTTTTGGTAATATTTTTTAGTTCTATAGCCGCAGTTGCCAAGTTTTTTCCTCCTCATAATTTTCAAGTCTTAAAAAAGGCTATCTTTTAAAAGGTAATCTTTTTTAAGATTTAAAAAAAGACATTAGGGCGGGGCAAAAATGCACCGCCCTAAAAGCTTTAAATTAGAACTTCTCGTTTAGACGAGTAATTCCATCAACCTTAAGATCGAAGTAAGGTGCAGAACGTTTTACTGATTCGTTGAATTCGCCGTTTTCAACAACCTCGGTATCGGGAGCATAATCGCCCATATCGTCAACGTCAGCAACGTAAGAAGCAAGCTCCTTGCCTGCAACGGTAAAGGTTTTGGTATCGAATACCTTAACAGTACCGTCAGTAAGACCCTTTACAACTTCCTTAATTTTAGCAACTGTTCCCTCAGCAGCAACATCTTGGTTGATACCGGTAAGAACAACTGAACCCTCTGCAATACCGCCGCACCAGTCAGCAGCAATCTTTTCGCCATTTACAACGCACTTAATGATGTAGTTGTAGTAGGGAGTCCAATCAATTTTGGAAGAAACAATGAATGTTTCGGGGCAAGACTCGTAGGTAGCACCGTTGTAAGAAACGTTAGGAACAAGTGCAGCTTCGCAAGCACCGGGAGCACCCATAGAGTCAGCGTGCTGAGAAATAAGAACGCACTTCTTAGCAATAAGAGCTTCAGCTGCGTTTTTCTCTTCGGTTGGGTCATACCAAGAACCTGTGAACTGAACGTCCATAGTAACGGAGGGGCAAACAGATTTTGCACCAAGGTAGAAAGAGGTGTAACCCGAGATAACCTCAGCATAAGTGAATGCACCTACATAACCCATTTTAGCCTCTTCAGCAGTGATTTTGCCTGCTTCAATCATTTCGTTAAGCTTCATACCTGCTGCAACACCTGCAAGGTAACGACCCTCGTAGATAGAAGCAAAAGCGTTGTGGTAGTTAGCAAGGCCTTCGGTGTGAGCCTTAGTACCTGTAGCATGGCAGAACTCAACCTCGGGGAACTCTTTTGCAGCCTTAATCATAAATGCTTCGTGACCAAAAGAGTTAGCAAAGATAATGTCACAACCCTGAGTAGCTAAGTCTTTAGCGGTGTTGTAGCAAGCATCATCTTCACCAATGTTGGTTTTAACAATAACCTGCTCATCCTTAAGACCTGTAGCCTTTTGGATAGCGTCTACAGCGTTAAGGAAGTTAAGGTCATAGGTAGAGTTTTCATCATGTAAGCAGATGAAACCGATTTTGAAATCGTCGGGGATTTCATAATCAACCTTTACTTCTACTGCGTCGATAGGAGCGTCGCTCATACCGAGATGCTCAGAGCCGTTTTCTCCACAAGCCGCAAAGCTGAAAAGCATTACAACTGTTAAGAGAAGTGCGAGTAACTTTTTCATTTTAAAAAACTCCTTTTTAAAAAAATATTTATGTAAAGCAAATTACATACTACGGAAGGTGAGCGAATTATCGCTCATAGTATCAACTATTGCTAAGGACTCCACACGAACACCCTGCTTGCGCAAAGAGTCACCGCCGCCCTGAAAGCCCTTTTCAATAGCACAGGAACAGCCTACAACCTCGGCCCCTGCCTGATTTACGATATCTATAAGACCGTTAAGGGCTTTACCGTTAGCAAGAAAATCATCAATTATTAAAACCCTGTCGCCCTTATTTAAAAAGTCACAGCTTACTACTATATTATAATCTACTCCGTGGGTGTAGGAATGAACAACCGTTTTATACATATCTCCTGAAAGATTACCCGATTTATGTTTTTTTGCAAAAACAACGGGTAAATGCATCTGGGCAGCAGCACCAACCGCAATTGCAATACCTGAGGTTTCAACCGTTAAAATTTTGGTTATTTTTTCGCCGTCAAAGATACGGGCAATTTCTTTTCCCATTTCCATTATAAAATCAACATCAAGCTGATGATTTAAAAAAGAAGCCACTTTTAAAATGTTGCCGGGGAGTACAGTGCCCTCTTTTAATATTTTTTCTTCTAAGGCCTTCATAATTTGCCCTCCAAAATCAAAAAAATCCCACAAATATCCTACCACAAATAAGCCTTAATGTCAATAAAAGCATCTACAATAAATTTTATTTTTCAACTAAATTTTCACACCATTTTTTGGTGGATAAAACGAAAAAAAATTAGGTTATAGAAATTTCAAAGTTTTTGTGTTATAATGCTTTTGTGTGTGCATAAAGCACAAATTCTAAGGGGATGTAATACTATGAAAAATTATGATGTTATTATAGTCGGTGCAGGCCCAGGCGGTATATTTGCCGCTTATGAGCTTATGGAAGCTGCACCCGAGCTTAGGGTAGCCGTTTTTGAGGCAGGTCACGCTCTTGATAAACGAAAATGCCCCATTGACGGAGAAAAAATAAAATCCTGTATAAACTGCAAAACCTGTAGTATTATGAGCGGTTTTGGCGGTGCGGGTGCCTTTTCGGACGGTAAATATAACATAACCAATAACTTTGGCGGAACTCTTTATGAATATATAGGCAAAAAGCGTGCACTTGAGCTTATGCGGTATGTTGATGAAATAAATCTTAAATACGGCGGTGAGGGCACTAAGCTGTATACAACGGCAGGCTCTCGCTTTAAGACAATTTGTATTCAGCACGATTTACATCTTTTAGATGCTTCGGTGCGTCATTTAGGAACAGATATTAACTTTATTGTGCTGGAAAATTTATATGCCCACCTTAAAGATAAAATTGATTTTTATTTTGATACGCCTATTATCTCGGTAGTAAGGGCAGAAAACGGCTACAAGGTTATAAGTAAGGATGCCGAATATAACTGCACAGACTGTATTATATCGGTCGGCAGAAGCGGAAGTAAATGGATGGAAACTGTCTGCAAGGAGCTTGATATTTCAACCGAATCCACCAGAGTGGACATCGGTGTTCGTGTAGAGCTTCCCGCCGCCGTTTTTGCCCACCTTACCGACGAGCTTTACGAAAGCAAAATTGCCTACCGCACCGAAAAATACGGTGATAAGGTGCGTACCTTTTGTATGAATCCTAAGGGTGCGGTTGTAAATGAAAACACCAACGGCATTATAACGGTAAACGGTCACAGCTATGAGGACCCCGCAAAGCAGACCGAAAACACCAACTTTGCCCTACTTGTTTCCAAGCATTTTTCCGAGCCCTTTAAGGACTCCAACGGCTACGGCGAATCTATTGCAAGACTTAGCAATATGCTGGGCGGAGGTGTTATTGTTCAGCGTTTTGGAGATTTAATAAGAGGTAAACGTTCTACCCAAAGCAGAATTGATGAAGCCTTTATTACTCCCACCCTTAACGCAACACCGGGTGATTTAAGCCTTGTTTTGCCAAAGCGAATTTTAGACGGCATTATTGAAATGATTTATGCTTTAGACAAGGTTGCCCCAGGCACCGCCAATGAGGACACCCTGCTTTACGGCGTAGAGGTTAAGTTCTATAATATGGAGGTCGCAGTAGATGAAAACCTCCAGTCCAACCATAAGGGACTTTATATTATAGGTGACGGAAGCGGAATAACACATTCGCTTTCCCACGCATCTGCAAGCGGTGTCCACGTGGCTCGCAATATTGCAGGGAAGAATTAAAACAAGAATTAACAGCACCCAATTCCATTAAAGGAAAAGGGTGCTGTTAGCATTTAGAGGAGTTAAATGAAAAATCCTATTAATTATTTTGTTTTTTAAGCTCATAATTCACATCACACATTTTAGCTACCGTTGGCGAATGGCTTACCAGAATAACACATTTGCCACTTTGGGCAAGGTCTTTAAAAATGCTCATTATTGCCTGTTCGGTTTCTCCGTCCAAATTTCCTGTAGGCTCGTCGGCAAGAATAATATCAGGGTTATACGAAAGGGCTCTGGCTATTGCAACTCGTTGCTGTTGACCGCCCGAAAGCTGTAAAACTCTGCGCTTTGCTTCGCTTTCATCAAGTCCAACACTTTTTAAAAGCTCCATAGCCTTTTGCTTTTTCTTAACACCCCTTACTCCCGCAATTTCCATAGAAAGAACAACGTTTTCAAGTGCTGTGAATTTGGTTATAAGATTATAGCTTTGAAAAATTACGCCGATATATTTGCTTCTAAAACGGTATCGGTCTATTTTTTTAACGCTTTTTTCTCCGTAAAAAATTTCGCCCGAGGTAGGCTTTGCAAGACCTGAAAGCACCGATAAAAGAGTAGTTTTGCCCGAGCCCGAACGTCCCGATATGCAGTAGGTTTTTCCCGCTTCAAATTCAAAGGATATATTTTTTAAAACCTCAGTTTTTCCATATGAAAAGCAAATATCATTAAGCTTTAAAACTGACATAGTGTTTTTCCTCCCTTAATCTCTGTTAGCCAGTATTTTAAGTGGCTCGTAACGCATTATGAAAAGCATTGAAACGGTACCCGAAATAAGGGTTAGCAAAACACCTATACCAAGCATTTGAAGTAAAACAGTAAAATTGGTTGCCGAGCCTATTTCGGTTACATAGGCATTTTCGTTATTAATTCCCATAAGATTTTCAAACGGTTTAAAGCCACCGTGATTTTCGGGAGGAGCTTGCATTTGCGAGGCACCCTCGCCGTCGGGAAGTCTGCCAAAACCCTGCTCAATTTTGTCGGTTTGGTCGCTTGCGTGTGCAACCTGATTTTCAAGCAGAGCATTAGTAACAGGAACCGAGCCTACTGCACCCAGTCCCGCACCTATAATAACCGCCGCAATTGTAACAACGAAAATTTCGGTAATAAACTGGAGTGCAACCTTACCTTTTTTCATACCCATTGCGGTTAGCACACCTATTTCATACTTTCTTTCACGAACATTAAAAATATTAAGAACAACCAGAATAACCGCACCTATTATAAGAATAACAAGCAAAAAGTAACCTGCTAATTTACTAAGTGTATCAAGCGGAACAAGACTGTTTTCAAAGGCTTCTACATCATTTGATGAAACGGTATAGTTATCATCAAGCCCCATTGCCTTAACATCCTCTTGAAATTGCTCATAACCCTCAATATCAGCAAAAACGTAGGAGGCGTTAAGCTGCCCGTTAAGCTTGGTACTGCTCTGTCTGCCTGTATCCTCGTCGGTTTCGGTTGTTGCGTTCTTCTCACTTGCCGCAATGATTTTTTCAAGAGCGTTGAAGCTTAAATATATTTGATTTGCAGGGTCATTTGCAGTCATACCCATAAAGCCCATACCACTTTCATTAGCCGAGGAATCTGTGTAAATTCCAACCACCTTTAGGGTGTATAATTCTTCCTCATTATTTGGATTGGCTATTTTTACACTGTCGCCCACCGAAATAGAATTAAATTCCGCAAGCTCGCTTGGGATAATGCAGTCATAGTTCTCATCGCCCTCGGCGAAAACCTCTCCTTCCTTTATGGCAGCTGTGCCATCAATAAAGGATTTCATTGCGTTTTCCCCACTGTAACCCGTTATGGTGAAATCGCCCTGCATTCCGCCGCCTATTCCACCCTTACCAAAGCCGCCCATTCCCTTGCCGCCTAGGTCACCGTTTGACATTTGCGGCATTTTGGTATTGCTGGCAGAGGAGCTTTCATCCTCGCTTTCAGTAGTTACCGATGAAAAATTATCGCTACCGTTAACTGATGTAGTAATGGTATAGTAAAAATCTTCTACCGTTTCAGCCTTAGAATATTTTTCATACTCATCCAAGGTAAGCCCCGACATTTTCTCCATATTTTCACTGAACTTATCGCGGTCAAAGCTACCTTTGTTTTCATCTCTCATACTACTCATCATAGAACTGCGATCAAAGGAAATATTGGCTGTTATTTTAAGATTTTTAAGCGTTTCTTCTCTTGAACTTTCGGCCGCTTGACGAATGGAAAGTCCCAAGCAAGCCGAAAGAGCAATTATAAAAACAATTACTCCTATCAAAGCGTTCCGCCCCTTGGAACGACCAATGCATTTAAGGGCATTTTTGAAAATATACATAAACAAAATCCTTTCTTACAGACTATAAAAAATTATAAAATATAATTTTTGTATGCTTTTTTCACAAATATTTCTAAATTGTTAATAATTGCAACGAAAATCATTTGTGTAAATTCTAATTCGGTTGTTATAACGTACCCTTAAAAAGAAAAATTGAATTACTTGAATTTTTATAAATTATATGGTAAAATGAAAAAAAGAATCAACTCAAAATGAGGGATTACTATGATTTTAGCCATTGATATTGGCAACACAAACATAACCCTCGGCGGATATGCCGATAACAAAATTCAGTTCATTTCAAGACTTGCTACCGATTTAAAACGAACTGCCGACCAATATGCGGTAGAGCTTTACGATTTAGTGCGATTAGCCGGTTTTTCGGCAACCGACACCGAAGGCTCTGTGATTGCATCGGTTGTGCCATCAGTAGGCACCGCAATTGCGGGGGCAGTTAAAAAGCTCACAGGCACCACACCAATTGTTTTGGGACCAGGTGTAAAAACGGGTGTTAATATTAAAATTGATAATCCCGCCCAGCTTGGTGCCGACCTTGCAGCAGGTGCGGCGGGTGCAATGGATAAATACCCAATGCCTGCTATTATTATTGATATGGGCACCGCAACAACACTTAGCGTTATGGATAAAAACGGTGCGTTTATCGGTGGTGTTATAGCCGCGGGAATAGGTCTTACCCTTAACGCACTTACCCAAAATACCGCCTTACTTTCGGCAATTCCGATTGAGGCACCGAAAAACACCATAGGCAAAAATACTGTTGAATGTATGCAGTCGGGTCTGGTGCTTGGCACAGCCGCTATGATAGATGGTATGGTAAGCCGAATTGAGACCGAGCTTGGAAGCAAATGCACTGTTGTAGCAACAGGTGGCAGAGCATCACAAATAATTCCCTACTGCAACACCAAAATGCAATTGGATGAAAATCTGCTTTTAGACGGACTTATTAAAATCTATTACAAGAATATATAACGCCTAGCCAAAGCATTCAAACTTGAACTAGCCTTAAATGGCTATTTTTAGGTATTTTTCGGCTCACCGTCATTCATAGGCCTAGGCGATTATATAAAAATTTGAACTGTATCCAAAAGGAACAGTATCAGGAGGAATTTTTTATGTCAACAAAAAGAAAAACAGTGGATGTAGCAATTTTAGGTATGTTTGCCGCAATTACGGTTGTGCTGCAGCTACTTAGCTACGCTGTAAAAATCGGTACCTTTAACCTTTCGCTTGTGCTTATTCCAATCGTGCTTGTTTCGGTTTTATACGGACCAAAGCAAGGTGCAATTATCGGTGCGGTTTTTGGGGTTATAGTAACAATTGCATCGGCAACGGGGTTGGATTTAGGCGGTAATGTTTTATTCTTATCATCGCCCGTACTAACCACCTTAGTCTGCATTGGAAAGGGTGCTTTTGCAGGATTTTTTGCAGGACTTGTAGCCCATCCAATTAAATCTAAAAACGTTTACTTAGCGGTTATATTAGCAGCAATTATAGCTCCCATAACCAACACAGGTCTTTTTGTTTTAAGTATGTTTGCCTTTTTCCGCGACACCTTAACGGTTTGGGCAGACGGAGCCGATGTTGTTTATTATGCCATTGTAGGACTTATTGGTATAAATTTTGTTATAGAGCTTTTTATAAATCTTGTGCTTTCTCCCGTTGTTTTAAGAGTAACAAAGGCTTTTTCAAAAAAATAATATAAATATAGATATAAACGGTGGCTCTATTTGGTTAACTAAATAGAGCCACCGTTTTTTAAGTGCAATCGACCCAATAATCACGAACAACCGCCTTGAGAGTATTATAGCATAAAATCGGCAAAGCCTTGCAAAAAAACTTATTACTTTTTACTTCTTACTTATTACTTTCCAAAAATCCCGTATCAAACATGTTTTTAAGTAAGAGTGAAGAGGTAAGAAGTAAAAAGTAAAAATCCCGCCCACTTTCGTGAACGGGATTTTTGGGAGTTTTGAACTTAATGACACGAATAAAATTCGCCTGAAAACTAAAGATTTCTTTAAATTTTAACTATACTTATTCAACAAATTAACATATGCTCCTTTGAAATAAAAGGAGTTACCGTTTTTATTTTCTCCTATCTCAACTAATCCAAAATGTTTTAAAATACTTTGCGATTTTAGATTCTTTTTATTTACATACGCTTCTACATACATAATATTTTTAGGCAAGCTTTTAATTAACCAATTATAAAATTCAGAAAACAATCCCGTTCCTTGAAATGCTTTTTTAATTTGTATTTCTTCCATCATTAATGAATTGGTGTCACCATTAATATAATACTGAAAATAGCCGACAAGTTTATTATCGACATACATCAAAATAATTTGCCGTTGTTCCTTTTGCATAGCCGGAATTATATGTGAACTCCAAATTTCAAAATCATCTTCGTAAGAATTGTTTGTTGGAGCAATTATGCTCATATTCGAATGTAAAATTCGAAATATATCGGGAAGCAACTGTTCTATTTGCAATTTATCAGCAAATTTGAACTCAAACATTATTTGTTATTTTCCTTTGCGGTATTTATGGAAGCAACCAAAATTCGCTTTATTTCTAAACAATCATCAAGTAGTGAACTGCTCATTTTGTCATCAATATATTTCGACATATAAAGTAATTTAATCCAATATTCTGTTTCGGCAGTTTCTTTTAATGCAATATGCATTTTAGAAATAAAATCAGCCGGACTTTGACCGTAATTCGCTTCATTTATGTTTGCACCGATGCTTGTTCCACTACGAATAACTTGCTTTGCTATAGTTAATCCTCTTTTATTTTTTATTAGAAAATCATGCAAATTAACAATTCTTGCTGCAAAAGCGATTGATTTATCAATTAAGATATTTTCTTTCACCTGACCACATCCTTTATAACATTATAGCACAAACTATAAATCAAGTCAAAATTATTCATTATTCATCAGCGTAAGCGACTTCATTTTTCATTATTCATTCGAAAATCCGTTCTTGTTTAATGAATAATGAATGATGAATATTGAAAAATGAATAATACAAACAAAAATCCGCCCTCTTTCGAGAACGGATTTTCGTTTGGTGCCGCTGGCCGGACTTGAACCGGCACGATATTGCTACCGAGGGATTTTAAGTCCCTTGTGTCTGCCTATTCCACCACAGCGGCTTATTCAGTTGACCATACTATTTTATACCATTTGTCTTAAAAAGTCAATAGTAAATTTATCAATATATATAAAAAGTTTATTAATATATAAAAAGTTTAAAATTTTTGAGGACACAATCAAAATTGCTGTGTCCTCAAAGTTGTTTTATTATGACTTAATTTTATCTATAACGCCCTTTTCAAGACGGCTTACCTGTGCCTGTGAAATACCGATTTCCTTTGAAACCTCCATTTGTGTTTTGCCGTGAATAAATCTTAAATTCAGTATTCTTTTTTCCCTCTCGCTAAGGCTTTTCATAGCCTCCTTAAAGGATATTTCATCCACCCAACCGGCTTCACTGCTTTTATCGCCTACTTGGTCCAGCACATAAACGGTATCACCGCCGTCCGAAAAAACGGGCTCGTAAAGCGACATAGGCTCCACAACGCTTTCGAGTGCCAACACCACATCGGAGCGAGGGGCTTCCAGCTCCTTTGCAATCTCATTTACTGTAGGCTCTCTGCCAAGCTCGGCGGTAAGCTTTTCCTTTGCCTGCATAGAACGATATGCCATATCCTTTATGGAGCGACTTACCCTAACATAGCTATTATCCCTTAAATAACGCCTGATTTCACCTATAATCATTGGCACGGCGTATGTGGAAAAACGCACATTTTGGGTAATGTCAAAATTATCTATCGCCTTAATCAAACCTATACAGCCTATTTGGAAAAGGTCATCGGGATTTTCGCCCCTTCCC
>JAGARD010000004.1 GCA_017622415.1 Clostridia bacterium
AGTCGGCAAGGATTTGAGTGGGGTGAAATTCATTTGTAAGACCATTCCAGACGGGAACACCCGCATATTTTGCAAGCTCTTCTACAATTTCTTGACCAAAGCCACGGTATTCAATACCGTCAAACATTCTACCGAGCACCCTTGCGGTATCGGCAATACTTTCCTTTTTGCCTATTTGAGAGCCTTTAGGGTCAAGATAGACGGGATGCATACCTAAATCGGCACCCGCAACCTCAAAAGCACAACGGGTACGTGTGCTTGTTTTTTCAAAAACTAAGGCAATATTTTTACCTTCGCAAAGTCTGTGAGGAATACCTGCTTTTTTCTTATGTTTAAGCTCGGCGGCGAAATCTATAAGCTCCCCTATCTCGGCGGGGGTGAAATCTAAAAGCTTTAAAAAGCTTTTTCCTTTTAAGTTCATAACAAGCTCTCCTTATAAGCAAGATTTTATAATGTTTATTGCTGTTTTTAAATCTTCCACAGAAATATTAAGAGGTGGAAGCAGTCGAACCTTATCCTTAGCGGTAAGGCACAAAACACCCTTTTCTATAGCAGATTTAACAACCTCTGCGGCGGGTTTGACGGTTTTAATGCCGACCATAAGTCCCATTCCGCTAACCGCCTCTACGCCCTCTAAATTTTCAAAGGAACTAACAATAAGCTCACTTTTTGCCGTTACTTCCGCTAAAAATTCGTCTGTAAGACGTTTTACAACACTGACTGCTGCAGCAGCACAAATTGGATTACCTCCATAGGTAGAGCCGTGGTCACCAAAGCCCAAAACATTTTCTACCCTTTCTGACAGAAGTGCGGCACCTATAGGCAGACCACCGCCAAGGCCCTTTGCGGTAGAAACAACATCAGGCTTAATACCGAAATGCATATAGGCATACATTTTGCCCGTTCTGCCGTTACCTGTTTGAACCTCATCCACTATTATAAGGAAGTTATACTGTTTTGAAAGTGTTTCAAGCTCTTTTACAAAATCGGCTTCAAGCGGAATAACACCACCCTCGCCCTGCACGCACTCTATCATAACTGCAGCGATGTTGTTTTCACTCACGATTTTTTTAAGTGCTTCAATATCATTTGCAGGAGTATGGATAAAACCATCTGTTAAGGGATTAAAAAGCTCGTGATAATGCTCCTGACCCGTTGCGGCAAGAGTTGTGATTGTTCTGCCGTGAAAACTGTTTTGAAGAGTTACTATTTTATAGCAATCTGCACCTTTATTATCGCTCGCCCATTTTCTGGCAACCTTTATTGCACACTCGTTAGCCTCAGCACCTGAATTTCCAAAAAACACCTTTTTAAACCCTGTTTTTTTACAAAGTAGCTCGGCTAGCTCGGCTGAGGGCTCGGTATAATATAAATTAGAGGTGTGTTGAAACTTACCCAGCTGATTTATTACAGCAGATTTCCACACTTCATCAGCCGTACCAAAGGCGTTAACACCTATGCCAGAGCCCATATCTATATACTTTTTGCCATTTGTATCATAAAAGTAGCTACCCTCACCCGACACTATTTCGACGGGAAAACGGTTATATGTATTTGCAACATAGGTTTTATCTTTTTGTGTTAAGGTTTTCATTATGTTTTTTCACCTCATCCACCGCCGTTCGGCGGTCCCCCTTCCCCATCAAGGGGAAGGCGTTTTTTGCGTTTTATAATAAAATTTAGAATATTCTGTGGGATATAAAAATTTACATCGTTCACAGGGCAGAGGACGGCGAGTGGTGCTGTATTGTTTATAA
>JAGARD010000086.1 GCA_017622415.1 Clostridia bacterium
AGGTCAGCTTTGGACGGTTGACTCCAACGGTGCTAAAACAGGCTTTGCTGACCAGAACGGTGATGGTGCAGCCGATGGCGATCTTCGTACCTATAAATATAATGTAGAGGGCTTCCATAATATTTCGGCAGGCGAGTGGAACACCCTTTCCTTTGAGTTTAATTCCCGTGATTTTGAGGGTATTGCCTTTACACTTAGAAAACTTGCAGGCATAAATATGTGGCTTAGCAATATTGTTCTTGAGGATTTAACCCCATCAGGTGGCGATTCAAATGCAGTTACCGAGTATTTTGAAAACCCCGATAACTGGAAGGCATCGGTAGTTGGTTCTCAATCCTCTCCCTGTAAAAATATTTTGGTAGATGGCATTAGTGACACCACCGTTGCAACTGCTATTCCTTGGGCAAATTACACTAACAACTCCACCACCGAATCAGGCAGCGGTTCATCACTTTTAATTAATAACCCCAATCACGTTTCGCAAATTAAGTTGCCTAATATTGAAACTGGCTCAACTTACAGACTTAAGTTTGCCTATAAGCCCACAGGCGGTACTGAAGGCTCCAGCGTGCTTAAATTTGTTGGTATCTTCGACCCCGAATTTACTAAGAGTAAAATTACCGCTGATTCATCTCTTACCTACAGTAATTTAAAAACGGGATTTGTCGCAGTAGATGCGTATAATATTTTAGGTGCAGGCAGATACCGTTTTGAAAATGGTGTTTATGCCGACAATTGCACCTATGGCAGTTTAAATGAAAACATCTATAACGAATCCGAATGGCGTTATGAGGAGCTTTATTTTAAAGCTTCGCAGGGCTTAGACAACCTTTATTTACTTATTTCCTACACTACTGAGGCTGGAAAGCTTTTGGTAGATAGCTTTGAGCTTGAAGAGGTTTCAAAGATTCCCAATGAGTTTATCCCAGGTGGTGCAACCACTCCCGAAAATCCCACAGACGCTTGGATTTTCAATGCATCAAGCTCTAAAAACATAGGTACTAACGTGGGTGCAGTAGCCTATGAAGGTACAGGTATTACCTTGGATAACACCACCTTTGCCGATAGGGGAGAGACCCTTAAATTGGATAACGATGCCTACCGTGTATCCCTTCCCCTTAAAACCGAGGCAAATACAGATTATAAGCTCACCTTTTCATATTATACCGATACCGTTCAAACCGTAACCACAGGTGATGCTTCCTTGGTTGGTAAAACCTATGCTATTATAAGCACAGGTATATTTATCCCCAATCATCCTGCATTCAGCGGTATTTCAGGCGACCGTTTGGGTCTTGCTTATACTATGAGCTACCTAAATATGTATGCTTCTAACTATCAGATGAACACCCCCGCAGGTCACCTTTGGACGGTTGACTCTACAGGTTCCAAAACAGGCTTTGCCGACCAGAACGGTGACGGTACTGCCGACGATGATAAGCGTACCTTTAAACCCGTTGACAACTACCACGGTATTGAAACAGGTAAGTGGTACACCCTTTCATTTGAGTTTAATTCTAAAGATTTTAATGATATTGCCTTTACCCTTTTAAAGGAAAGCGGCAATATGTGGCTGGATGATGTTAAATTAGAGGAAGTACAAGAGGTTGAGCCTAATCCTGATCAAAAAGCACCCGAGCAAACTGTAATTGATTTTGAGGGTGAGGCAAGCAAATATTCTCATTTGCTTATAAAGGACAGAGTTTCTCTTGATACCACCAAGGGCCACAATAAAAAGGATACTCAGGCGCTTCATATTAATGAGGTTAGAGAGAAATATTCTAACGTTACCTACCCGGGCTGGAGCACCGTTTCCGCTATGAAAGATCCCGTATTTACATTCCCTGTAGATCCCAATACTATGTACAGTGTAAGCTATTGGATGAAGGCAGATAAAGCTGAATTCTCAACGTACAGACAGGCGAATTTGGTTGTTTTTCATGATTGGCGTGGAACGCATGCAAGCAGTTTGAAAAAAGAATATATGTATTATGATATTCAGGAAGAACCCTATGACTGGGTAGAGTATACTCTTGAGTTTGTAACTCAGCCGGGTCAAACAACCGCAACCTTTGCAATAAATGCCAACTCCTGGCATCCCAGCTTCTGGATAGATGATATTACCTACACCAAGGTACCCGCAGGCTACAGAAGTGAAACAACCCTTAGCTACTGTGAAACTCCCTTTAATGCGGTTTCAAATAATAAATATGCTACAAACGGCAAAATCACCAAAAAAACCGTTATGGAGCTTAGCACCAATATAAATGATCAGTATATTTTCGGCATTGATCTCAGCGGTAAGGGCAAATTCACCCTTTCTTGGGATAAGGAGGGCAAGGATATCATCCGCTCCTACAACGTTGCCGATATTAAGGGTCGCTTGGGTGCTTTGCTTATAACAGGCTCAAAGCATAATAAAATCTATGTTACCTTTGAACCCGCAGGCTCAGGAATAAGCTATGCCGATTTCTATTTATTTAAACGATTCTCCATAGGTACGGGACGCGAAATGGGTTATGAGGAAAATGTAAACAGTAGAGTTCCCATTCGTTTTACCAACATACCTACCGTAAGCGGTAACAGTGTTGATGAAGTAAGAGAAAATGCCGCAATTTTAGACGGACAGCTTGGCTTTGGAGAGCTTGAAGACTCTTCTTCGCCCTCTACAGGTGATTCCCTTACCGTAGTTACCGTATTAACTATTACCCTTGCTATTTCTGCCGCCGTAGTTTTATTGCTCGGCAAAAGGGAAAAAGCAAGGTAGGTTAAAAATATTTTTACATATCTTAATTTTGATTATGTCTTTATAGATATCTCCCTACCCAAACTCACAAGGGGACTGCTTTTGCGGTCCCCTTGTGAGGCATTACCTTTAAAATATTACCTATATTTTAGTAAAAATTACCGCTTTTTTAAATAGAATTATCGGTATATAATTAAATTAATAAAAAAGGAGGATGTATTATGAAATCATCTAGTTCATTCAAAAAAATCATCAGTTTAGTTGCTTTGCTTCTTTCTATGGTTATGCTTTTTTCTGCTTGCAACAATTCCGAAGCTCCTACTGCAGATGAAACAAGTAGTGTAACGGAGTCTGCTAAAACCAATAGCACCGATGGCGAAACTTCAAGTGTTGAAAGCACAGCCGATGCTACTCAGTCTGTTGAGGGTAGCTCTTCAAAAAAACCGCAGTCTCAGCAAGGCGGCAATACTCAAACGCAGGCTTCAGGCAGTACCAAGTGGGCAAAGGACTATTTAAGCACAATTCCTGCCAGCGTAAAGGCTAAAGAAATCCATATCCTTATGTGGAGAAAATATGATGATGCCGAGCAAAAGCTGATAGATAACTTCCAAAAAATAACAGGTATGAAAATTCGCACCACCGTTACAAGCGAACAGGAATATGTAACAAAGCTTGTTTCACTTACAGGCGGCGGTGATTCGCCTGATATCGCAATGATTTCAACCACAACCTTCCCCGGCGTTGTTACAAAATGCTGTGTGCCGCTGGATGCTAAAACCTACCGCTTAGACGACCCTGCATGGTATAAAACCTATATGGATTGCTTTAAGATAAACGGAAAATATTTCAGCGTTGCTATGAATAAATCTCTCAGCTGTGAAGATACCAACCATATGGTTTATTACCTTAAAAGCACCCTTAAGAATATTGGTATTAACACTACACCCTGGCAGCTTTACAAGCAGGGTAAATGGAATTGGGAGACTCAAAGAGACATTATTGCCAAAGCAAGTGCAAAAGGAATTACAGGTCTTTCAATGCATAGCTTCGATACATATATGCAGTCAACAGGAAACAGCTTTGTAACCTACGACGGGAAGCAATTCAAAAATAATGTGGATAATCCTAACATTTTAAAGGCTTGGACCGAATTTGCCGCTATTTCCAGCGATATGGGAGTATCCGCATGGGATTACCAGAACATTGCCGCAGGTAAGGTAGCTTTATTTACAAGTATTTCATACCAAGGATTTCGTGCAAGTAAGGTGTTCAGAAACGCAAAAGGACAGCCTACCGTTCAAGGCGGAATTGAAAATATTGAATGTGTTCCCATTTAGTTCTGCAACAAAACGTATGGGAATCATTTTGAGATGTGTTGAATCAAATGAAATATTCTTGATGATGAAAGG
>JAGARD010000087.1 GCA_017622415.1 Clostridia bacterium
ATGAATAGGGCGATTGAGGGACTGGATGTAAAAGCCGATTTTGCCCTCATAGACGGCAACAGAGTACCAAAGGAAATTAAAATCCCTTGCGAGACTGTTGTTAAGGGTGATTCGCTTTCTATGTCTATTGCGGCAGCGTCCATACTAGCCAAGGTAACCCGTGATAGACTTATGCTGGAATTAGACGAAAAGTATCCTATGTATGAATTTAAAAAGCATAAGGGCTACGGCACAGCACTGCATATGGATTTAATTCGTAAATATGGGCCGTCGGAATGCCATCGCCCTAGCTTTCTTAAAAAATTATGATGGAAAATTCAAGCTATGCACTTGGTAGAGCGGGCGAGGCACTTGCGGCGAAATTTTTGCGTGAACAAGGCTTTTTTATCGCCGCCAGAAATTACAGGTCTGACCGCGGCGAGATTGATATTATAGCCGAAAACCGCGATATGGTGCTTTTTGTAGAGGTTAAGCTTAGAAGATATGATGCAGGTTATATGCCCCGCGAGGCGGTAACTAGTGATAAACGCAAACGTCTGCTTCACGCCGCAAAAAACTTCATTTATCGCAGTAAAACCACCCTTCAGCCCAGGTTTGATATTATAGAAATCACTATGAATGAGCGGCAGGATTTAAAAGATGCGGATGTAAATTGGATAGAAAATGCTTTTTAATTAAAGGGAGCAATTTTTATGAAATTTTTAGATTTGCACGCCGATACACCGCTTGTTTTGGATGAAAATGTGCAAAATTCCTCGGCAATTGATTTGGTTAATCATCCCTTTAAAATTTACAATCAGGTTATGGCTGTATTTTTAAGGGATAACGATAAAAACGCTTTTGAAAGCTATAATCGCAGAATGTGTCTTATCAAAAATTATCTTTCAAAATGTGGTTTTCCGCTGATTTCAAATTCCCTTAATAACTCAAGCGGAGCTTTACTTTCGGTTGAAAATGCGGGTTTTTTGGCAGAGGATATTAACCGTATTTACACCCTTAAAAATGACGGCGTAGTAATGCTAAGTCTTACTTGGAACGGAGATAACTTACTAGCCTCAGGTGCAGATGGTGAGGGCGGAATTACCCACTTGGGCAGAGAGGTTATAAGCCAAATGAACGCATTAGGCATTGCTCTTGATATTTCTCACCTTAGTCATAAAGCCGCTATGGATGGCATTTGGCTTGCCGATAGGGTTCTTGCTTCTCACAGTGGAATTTATGCTTTAAATCCTCACGTAAGAAATTTAAAGGACGAAGCACTTTTGGCATTGAAACAAAAGCAGGGGATAGTAGGTCTTTGCTTTTATCCGCATTTTTTGGGTGGAGATGATGTTTTTGAAAGGCTTTACAAATCCGCTGAATATCTTATTTCATTGGGTTTAGAAAATAATATTGCATTTGGCAGTGATTTTGATGGTGCTGAAATGTCGCCTTTGCTTAGTAAAACTGCCCACATTCCAAGCCTTTTTAAGGATTTTTGCACCCGTGGGTTAAAAAAATCAACAGTCGAAAGAATTTTTTATCAAAATGCTATTGCTTTTTTTAACAAAATGTGTGAAAATAAATAGTTGTAATGATAATGCGGTTTTCCGCTTTATAAATATGGAGGATGTTATTAATTATATTAGTACCCGTGATAACAGTATTAAGGTTTCTGCAGCTACTGCAATTGCACAGGGCATTTCGGCAGAGGGCGGACTTTTTGTTCCCGAGAGTATTCCTACCTTAACTAATGACGATTTTAAAGCACTTTGCAAAATGGATTACCCCGCACGTGCTTCCTATATTTTAGGTAAATTCTTAGGCGATTTTACTGCCGATGAGGTTGATTATTGCACAAATGGTGCTTATAAAGGCACCTTTGATAATAATAATCCTGCACCGCTTTATAATCTTTACGGCGATGTTCAGATTTTAGAGCTTTGGCATGGTCCTACCTGTGCCTTTAAGGATTTAGCACTTCAGATTTTACCTTTTTTACTTACTACATCCGCTTCTAAGGTTTCGGGCGGCAAAAAAACTGTTATTTTGGTTGCAACCTCAGGTGATACAGGTAAAGCAGCACTTGAAGGCTTTAAGGATGTTGACGGCACCGAAATTATGGTATTTTATCCCAGCGAGGGCGTAAGTCCTATGCAGAAGCTTCAAATGGATACGCAGGACG
>JAGARD010000088.1 GCA_017622415.1 Clostridia bacterium
GCCAGTGTGCAGATAAGACCGGCGACGGCGACCACAAATGCGACGAGTGCGGAAATGACAATGTTTCCGAACACACCGGTAACGCTCCTGTAAATGAGAATTTTGAAGAAGCTACCTGCACAACCGCGGGTAAGTACGACTATGTTGTATACTGTTCCGAGTGTAATGCTGAAATGAGCCGTACCAATGTAACTGTTGATCCTCTGGAGCACGATTGGAACGCTCCCGTCTACACTTGGAGCGAAGATGGTAAGACTTGCACCGCTGAACGTACTTGTAAGCATGATGGTACTCACAAGGAGACCGAGACCGTAACCGCTTCTGGCGTGGTAACCACTCCAGCAAATTGCGTGGAAATGGGAACAACAACCTACACAGCAGACTTTGATGCAGAATGGGCTGTTGACGGTCAGACCACAACACGTCAGGATGTTGCTATCAATGATGATCATGATTACCAGATCACCTACACCGATGATGGTGTAACCCATACTATTAACTATGTATGCAGTCGTAACAGTTCTCACACCAAATCTGAGTCCGGCAAGTCCCACAACTATGGTGACGATTTAGTTTGTGATGAATGTGGCAACGAAAAAATTATTTCAGGCGACATTGATGGCAACGGCATTGTAGAACTATCCGATGTTACCGAATTTGCCAGATATCTGGCAGGTTGGGACATAGATTGCAACGAAGCTGTACTTGATGTTAACGGCGACGGTAAAGTAAATCTTAATGACCTTGTGCATCTGGCACAATACGTTGCTGGCTGGGAAAATATTGTTTTACATTAAGGTATACTAGCAATATCATAACCACCCGTCAAACGGGTAACTCAGACCGCTGACAAAGATAAGTCAGCGGTCATTTTATATAAAGTGGCGGCTCCGAGTTTCCTCGGAGCCGCCTTTTTGAGGGAGATACTTGCCAATTAAGGCATTAACTTATTTTACACCAGTATAAACTGCGAATGAGCCTGCGGGCAGAACATCGTTAAACGAAGCTGCTACATTTTCAAAGCTCTTATCCGCATCGGGGATTTTAGCGTCGGCATAGGTATCAGCCTTATCAGCAGATACTACGTGACGGTAAAGTGTTTGATTAATTGCGGTATCAAAATCAACCGTAATCTCAACAGCTGTGTCGTTCATATTAAGTACAGAAACTGTCCAACTGCCGTCTTCTAACTTAACTGCACCTATATAAACACCGTTGTTTGCAAGGGTGGTTTTATAAACAGTACCGTTTTTGTAGCCGTTGTACTTGCTGAACAAGGTGGTGGGATAGTACTGTGCATAGGGTTGGTCAGAAAGGAAGAGAGAAGGAGCGTTACCACACTGGTGGATACCGTTCATAAACTCACTATTGGTACTTGCAGTACCGCCTGTTTTATCTGTCCAGAGCTGGTCATAGCTCATCCAAAGAATAGTATTCTGAATACCGCTTTGCTGTGCTACAATACCGCCCATTGCGGTTGCAAGACCACGGTAGAAGCTGGATGTTCCCCTACCCTCATAAGCATCAAAATCCTTGATGTTGAACTCATCACACCAGAATTCAGCGTTAGCATTGGACTGCTTTGCAGTTGCAAGGAAGCCTGCGTAATCGCTAAAGTCGGTCGAGTCGCCATTTAATGCATGATAATGTGAATTATTGGTCATTGTTTGATAGTATGTTTCATAATTTTCAGCAACATCGCCCTCTTCAGGATAGTGATGAGCCGTAATAATATCAAACAAGGTGGGGTCGTTTTGGAGTACATAGTTGGTAAGCTTGGAATAGCTTGCTTCGTTGGGACCCATGTGCTTAACGTCGGTGATATTATAAATATCCTCTACAGCATCTCTCATAGTTCTGCAGAAAAGAACATACTGCTCTTTGTCGTGGCCTGATTTTAGATTGATTGTATCCATAATAGAACCATCTTCTGATACAGAGTAAGAGTTAGAAGGCTCAACAAAGTATGAGAAATACTTAATATTGTTAATGCCCTGAGCCTTTGCAAGCTTAACGGTATTAGCCATTAAATATGCATAGCGGTAAGCTGCTCGGATAATACGTGCATTATCAGTATCGCCTGCTGCAGCTGCAACGCCTGCGCTTTCGCCGTAGCGGTCAGCACCCTCACCGTTAAAGTAATCGTTTTCGTGGATGGAGTAAGTAGCATTCTCTTGTCTTGAAATAAAGTCGAAGTGCCAACCAACCTGTAAGATTACTTCCATATCTCTTTCCTGCAATGCTCTTGCATAGTTAAGGAAGTAGTTAAAGCGGTCAGAGTTCCAGTCATAGCCTGTAGCATCATCGAAAATCCACTGGCTTTGATAACGGGTTCTTACATAGTGAACGCCTGCATCCTGTAAGCGATCAAGCTCGGTATTAATCATAGCTTCATCATATACACGGCCTGTTGCATCATCCTCCATAAAACCGAAGGCGTGATATACGGTACCGCTAAAGCCACGATAATTGTTAATAACAGGAGCAACATCGTTTTGTACTGAAAGATTTACAGATTTAGAAGCGGTTAAAACTTCTTCTGCGTAATTTTCATTTACAAAGCTATCATACGCTGCTTGGTTTTTAGATACGATTATATTTGCTACAGTATCGTCATCATTATCTACACCATCGTTAAGAATTGCGTAAACAACATCATAAACGGATACGGTTTTGGTATCCTCCTCATAGATTACAAAGCGTTCGCCGTCTGCAGTTTCAGCAATCATATAGCCGCGAACTGCGTAATCGGTGGTGTAATCCTTAAGGCCAATAAGAGTACCTGTGAAGGTAACAACGTTGCCTTCCTGCTCGAAGATAACGTTTGTTCCGTTATCGGCAGAGTATGCAACACCAAGCTTTGCACCGTAGGTAGTGCTGTTTACCATATCGTAAACAAGCTCTTTGTCACCAAGCTTAGAATTGTTAATTGCAAGAGTACCGTACTCTACAACCTTAATATCGCCTGCTAAAAGGGAAGTATCAATACTGCTCTTAACGCGAATACCCTGATATGCTTCGGCAGATTTTGCACGAATAGCGGCATATTTTGTAGGCTCAAACTTAGCCTCGGCATCTGCCTCAAACTCTTCATTCAAAGCGGCTACCTTAATGTTATCAAGTGCGATAGACCAGTCTGCTTCACCTGCATCAAAGCCGAAGTTTGCAAGACCTGTGTAGTAGGTGTAATCGGGGTCAATAGTAATTTCATAATGAACCCAATCGGTATGGTTTGCAATATCCTGCTTATAGCCGTTAAACTGATAATTATCAGAATTGTTAAGACCTGCGGGACCGCTTAAAAGGTTGCCGTTTAAATCTTTAGTAACAAGGCTGTAAGCATTGTTGTTATAAGTAAATACATTACCCTTATAAGAAATGGGGTTGTTATCGCCTTCGCTTGTTCTGAATCTGAACTGGAGCTTTTCGGTAGGATAGCTTAAAATCTTCATATCGAAGGAAACAACATATTTTTGATTTGCTCTGTAATAGAAGGGAACGGTAATACCATCGTTCTTTCTTATGAATTTTAAGTATTTATTGCCGCCTTCTTCTGCAATGGAAGGAGCATCGGCACCACTTGTTGTGCTTACTGCACCGATAGTGCCATTTTCAAAATCGTAATCAACAACAATAGCGTTGGAAGTATCCAAAACCTTGGTAAGGCTCATATCGCTGATTGTGATACCGCCTGTTGCTGCTGAGTTTGCGGCTGAATTACCTTCAAAGTAGAGGTAATATGTAGTGCTGTCACCGGTTACAAACTTAACTGTAGCATTGTTCCAGGTTGTAGCATCAATAACCTTTTCAACATTTGCATAATATACTATGTTGCCGTTCTTTACGATTGTGCTGCTGAATTTATCATTAACATTTGCAAGATTAACATTAGCAGCATCAGTAATGCCAACTAAATCAATAGCGGCTGTACTCTTATATTTAAAGGTAAGAGTGTACTCGGTGTTAGGTGCAAGGGTATCTAATCTTGTATAAAGAGCGTGGTATTGAATACCGCCAAGAGAGATTGCCTTTGTACCGTTATAGCCATTTGTAGAATGGGTAATAGTAGACCAAGTTGCCTTCCAGGGAAGCTCTTCAGGATTTTCTAAAAGATTTGCATCATCGGGGATAACAACTGTTTCGGTCTCCTCATATTCTATAAGGCTTAAATCACTTACGGTCATTGCCCAGGCGTCGCCGCCATAAATATAGTATTTATTGGAACGACCTGTTTGGAGCTTAATGGTGTAGTCGCCCTCATCACCTGTTGTGAAGGTGGCGGTAACCATATATGAGTGAGCGGTAGCACCTTCCTTAGTGGGAAGCATTTTGGTTGTTACATCAATATCGGCTACGCTACCTGCTACATTATAAATATCAGAAAGCTTTACGTGGTAGGTATCGGTATAGATGTAAGAGAAGGTGTACTTGGTGTTAGCTGCAAGACCCTTTGCGGTAATATAACCATAAACAGCGGGGTTGTAAACATTCATAGCAGTTTCACCGCTGATGATTATACGCCAAGCATAACCGCCATTGTAGTTGTATGCGGGGTTTAGCTCATCATAGTAGTAAACGCGGCTACGGGTAACTTCTTCGCCTTCACCGTTTGTGTAGGTAACGAGCTCATCCTCTTTGCCCTCAGCACCTGTGATGTAGTCTTCTGCGGAGTCATCGCCTACAGACCAGCGAACATCACCGTTTGCTACGGTAGCATCAATAAGCTTGTTGGGGTCAACATACTCTCTGAGGTCGAAATCGGAAGCTGTAAAGCCCGAACCTGCAGCATGGTATAAAACAAGATAATATTCAGTGTTTTCATTTGTTGTGAAAACTGTAGAAATGTTATTCCAAGTAGTACCATCAAAGGTAAAGTCGGAGAAAATTTCTTCGTAAAGCGGTGCTTTGCCATCTGCCAGAGCCATCATTACATGTTCGGTAGATGCACCCCACTTAGAAGAATCAATATCATTAACTGCAATAAGCTGAATTCTGTTAAGCTCAGAAACGCCTTTATAGTTAAAGTAAAGCTGATACTTGGTATTTGCGTTAAGATTTATTTTTACAAAAGTATCACGATAGTTGGATTTGTCAACTATGATTGCCTCGCCGCCCTCACAGCTATCGGTGGATTTTTTGATTGTAGCTGTTGTAGGAGCAGAGGTGAGATTCCAGGTGGAATTCCAAGAAAGTGAGCTTACATTAGCAAGCACATTGTCATCAATTACAACCTCTCCCGTAGCGATAAGGCTAAAGTTTTTAAAGTGGGTAAAGGTGCAATTGGGATTATCTTCACCGTTATCAAGGAACTGGCTACCATCAACTATAATGTAATACTCGGTATCATTACCTGTTGCAAAGGAAACGGATACATTATAGAATTTATTTACCAGTTCAGGAGTTGCATTTTTAAAATCATCTGCAGGTGCAGTTGTGCTGAAAGTATTTACCAAATCATTGGTACCGCCTGTTACTGCACCGCCACCACTGGGAGAAACAAGCTGAGTGGAAGCATCGGTGATTTCAGAAGCTGCAAAAACTCTTACATTGCTTACCTTTACGGTAGATGCCTTAAAGGTAAAGTCATAGTAAGTGTTGGGAGCTAAAGTAATTTTGGTATAAGCTGAGCGCCATGCGTTTTTAACTGCTATAACCTTTTCATAGGTACCAACGCGACCACCCCAAGAGGAAGTCCAATCGGTAGCTACGGTATCGGTTAAATCATCAATATCCATGGGCTTTTCTTCAGCTACGAAGCTGAAATCAGAAGCAGTAAAACCAGAGCCCGCAGTATTGTTTTCAAAAACAAGGTAATATTCAGTATTTTCATTTGTTGCAAATTCTGCTGAAATCTCATTCCAAGTAGTTCCATCATAAGTGAGACCAGCAAAGCTTTTTGTAAATACTGTAGAAGCTCCATCCTTTACTGCGGTGATTAACTGATCGGGCTTTGCTGCATATTTTGCTTCGTCAATATCATTTAAAGCGATTAAATGCAAATTGGATACAGCGGAAGCTCCCTTATAATTAAAGGAAAGCTTATAATCAGCGTTTGGTGTAAGAATTAACTTAACAAAGGAAGAACGGTAGTTAGATTTTTGAATTTTAATTGCTACACCGCCCTCACAAGAATCGGTAGTGTTTGTAATTGCAACAGCACCGCCCTGTAATATCCAAGTGGAATTCCAGTTTGCGGGATCAACAACATCTACATTAGCATCGGGAACATGCTTTTTAAGGCTTGCATTCTTAAGAACAATTGATGTAGTGCTGAAAGCACCGCAATCTAAAAGAATATAATATTCTGTTTCAGTGCCTGTTGTAAAGGTTTCAGAAGAGGTATAGAACTCACCTGCTACAGGAGTTGCAGGGCAGTTGGTTGAAACCGAAGCAGTAGCAAGGTTATTGGTACCACCGGGGGCAGCACCACCATCTGCACCGGAAACAAGCTGAGTGGTAGTATCGGTAATTTCAGAAGCTGCAAAAACTCTGATATCGGTAACTCTTACTTCACCGTGAACGAAATTTGCAACATACTTGGTGTTGGGCTCTAAGGTAACCTTGGTATAAACAGAACGATAGGCAGAGGCAACAGTAATGTAGCCTGCAGCATTGGTAGTAGCAGTTCTGCCACCCCAGCTGGAGCCCCAGTTAGCAGCTACAGTGTTACCAAGTACATTATCAGGATCTACAACCTTTTTCTCTAAGGTTAAATCAGATGCGGTAAAGCCACTGTTTGCACCATGATTTAATACAATGTAATACTCTCTGTTTTCGGTTGTATTGAACTTAAAGGTAACATTAAGCCAGGTTTCACCGTCAAAAGTGCCGGCATTTGCTTTATAAATTTCGCCAAGCGCTGAAGCACCTGGTTTTACAGCAAGACTAATACTGTCGGGATATTTAGAGTTTGTCTGATAATATCCTTCAAGGTCAATATCTGCCTTGTCATAAACCCAAACCTTCTGAAGAACAGAAGTACCTTTGTAGTTAAAGCTTAGGGTGTATTCGCTGTTTGGCTCTAAAACTACTGTAGCAAAGGTATCACGATAATTTGATTTATCAACATAAACACCTGCACCGCCGTTTTTAGTTTCGGTAGCGGCAGTTACATTTACTGTTGCACCCTGTAATCTCCAAGTGGAGTTCCAGTTTGCAGGATTAACAAGCTCTTCGTCGATATTATATGCCTCACCAATAAGGCTTAAATCTTTAAGGATAATAGAGGTAGTGTTGAAAGCACCGCAATCTATAATGAGATAATACTCGGTTTCGGCACCTGTAGTAAAGGTTGCAGAAGCGTTGTAAAACTCACCTGCTACGGGAGTTGCAGGACATTCTGATGTTGAAGCACTGCTTACAAGATTGTTAGTACCACCGGGGACAGCACCACCGTCAGCACCGGAAACAAGCTGAGTGGTAGTATCGGTAATTTCAGAAGCTGCAAAAACTCTGATATCGGTAACCTTTACTTCACCATGCTTAAAGCTGAAGCTATACTTGGTATAAGGCTCCAAAGTAACCTTGGTATAAGCAGAACGGTATGCTACGCCAACGGTGATGTATCCATCAGCAGTAGTGGTAGCATCCCTGGGACCCCAGCTGGATTTCCAATCTTCTGCACTGGTATCCTTTAATACATTGGGATCAAAAGGAACCTCAGTGATTTTCATATCCTTAAGCAGAACGCTGTTTCTGCTGTCTGCACACTGGTAACAGTCAAGTATAATATAATACTCGGTTTCAGCAGTGGTTTTAAAGGTTTCGGATGCCTCATAGAACTCACCGTCTACGGGTGTACCCGAAGTAATACTGCAAGTAATAGCAGCACTTGCAAGGTTGGTTGTACCACCCTGAGTAGGTGCGGCACCAACAGATCTAAGCTGAGTTTCGGGGTCGGTGATTTCACTTGCAGGGTAAACCCTTACATCACCTACTCTGGTCTGACCAAACTTAAAGGTAAGGTCATACTCAGTTTCGGGCTCGAGGGTAACCGTGGTGTACACCGAGCGCCATGCGGCAGAAATAGATATTTCGCCGTTAAGCTCAATACCCGAGCCGTTGTTCCAACTGGAAACCCAGTTAGAAGCACTGATGTTTTGCATCAGATTTTCGCCTTCTGCCGATGCTGTTAAGGTAGTGGCTGTAAACAAGCAGCTTACTGAGCTTACTACCATAAGTATCGCCAAAAGAACTGACAAAAGTTTTTTGCTCATAATTTTGCCTCCCATAAAAAAATATTATTTATAATAACCGATTTGTGATCGGATTATTACCGTTGTGCTTAGCCTTCCCCACGGGGGGAAGGCTCTATTCATAATTAACCTACAGTGGTGTTGTCTGTGGAAGCTTACACCTCCTCAGTCACCTTCGGTGACAGCTCCCCCACGGGGGGAAATCCGTTTTTAACCTACAATTTCGGTATAGACAGCTATTGAGCCACCAGGGAGCTTATCGGTAAACTTGGTTTTAACATTACCGTAAGTCTTATCAGCAGGGGCAAGGGTTGCATTGAAATCGGGTTCAACGGTACCAACATGACAAAGATGACGATAAAGGGTTGTATTAATAGCTTTATCGAAATTAACGTGAATTTCAGCTTCATCGAAATTAAGGTTAACAACTGTTACTGTAAGCTTGCCATCATCATTACGCATTGCACTTACATAAACCGAGCAAGCCTCTTCCTCGGCAAGGTATTTATTATTGGTTGCATAAACAATACCGTTTTTGCAGGAATTATACTTTGTGAAAAGACCTGTTCCGTAATACTGCGGGAAGGGTGTAGCCGAAACAAAGAGCGAAGGTGCAAGACCGCAGATATGAATACCGTCTTTAAACTCACCAGATGTATGATTTCTATCTGTCCAAAGCTGGCTAAAGGGCATCCAAAGTATAATATTCTGAATACCGTTTTGCTGAGCTGCCATACCTACCACAGCGTTTTGCAAGCCTATAAAGGGAAGTTGTCTTTCAAGATTTTCGGCTGCCCTTGTGCCTGAGGGAATCTCCCAACAGTTAACCTCATCCATCCAGAACTGTACCTTACCTTCAACACCTGCATCCTTTAAATACTGCTTATACATTTCCTGCTGGAAATTGGAGTACATATAATAGTTATCTTTAGTGGAATCGTCAGACTGAGGATAATGGTGTGCAGAAAGAATTGTGAAGAGTGTGGGGTCATTATCCAAAACATATTTAAGGGTTTCGGAAAGTGTATCCTCTCCATTTGCTTCATTGGGACCCATGTGCTCTACGGTGTGGTCTAAATTCATTTCCTTAAGCTTGGTTCTCATTTGACGGCAGAAAAGCACGTACTCGCGGGCATCGTGAGCCCTTAGCAGCTTGCCGTTTACACCAACAAGCTCAAGATCAGTACCAGGTAAAGGATCGGTGTAGCCGTTACAAGGCTCTACCCAATAGGAAAGGTAGTTTGCGTTATTAATGCCCCTTGCACGAAGCTGCTTTAGGGTTTCGCCAATCCAATAACCGTAACGGCGAGCACCCTTTACAATACGGGCATCATTTTCCGAAAGACCTTTAAGGCTATAGCCTGTGCTTTCGCCATAGCGGTCATCTCCCTTACCGTAGAGGTAATCAACATCATTAATGGATGCCTGACCATGACCTGACATTTTATCAAAATGCCAACCAACCTGAATCATAACTTCAATATCACGGCTTTGCATTTCTCTTGCAAAGTCACAGAAATAACCAAAACGGTCGGAGTTCCAGTCGTAGCCTGTTGCTTCTTTCCACATCCACTGGCTTTGGTAACGGGTACGAACAACCTTCATACCTGTATCCTGCAGACGGTCAAGCTCAACATCCATCATTTTATCGGTGTAAACACGACCAGAATTATCATCCTTCATAAAGCCGTAGGCGTGATAAACACCGCCCGAAAATCCGTGATAATTTTCAATAACAGGCTTTTGTGAGTTGTAAATTTCAAGATTAGCTACAATAGGATCATCAAAGCCAAAATCAAAATCTTCATCATCCCAATCTTCATACTCATACTCATCCTCATATTCATCATCAAGGATGGTTTCTTCCGACTCGGTGTTTTCATCATCCTCTACCTCCGGCTCGGATGAAATCTCACTTTCGATAGAGGGCTTAGAGGAGGAATTTTCCTCCTCCTTTTTGCTACAGCCTGTAAGAAGGCTGAAAGCTAAAACAAAAGTGAGTAATAAGCAGATTATATTTTTAAGGTTTTTCATAATTATTCAGCCTCCTTTTTATTTTTGCGACCCGAGAGCAGCATAACTACTGCTGCTGCAAGGGTAATTAAAACGATTGTTACTGCGGGGAAGGTATCACCTGTTGAGGGGCTACCATCCTCTGCAACACTTCCGTCGGCATTGTAGCCGCCGTTTACAATATAATTTTTGCCCGAAGTAGCTTTGTAATCATAGGGCTTAATAATATCGTGGCCGTTGGGGATTTCCTCTAAAGCGTATTGCTCCTTGTAAATAAGAACATTATCAATATCCATAGTTCCACTTTCCTGTGCGATTACAAGGTAGATAGTACCCGACATAGGTGCGGAGAACTTAAAGCCATCACGCTGCCATTTTTTAGATGTTGGCTCAATAAAGGATTCTATTTTGCCTGTAACACCTGTAAAAAGTTGCTTACCGTCAGCAGCGGTGGAAAGGCCTATGTAACCGCCATTACCGCGAACTGATGCGGAGAAGTAATACCGTGCACCTGCTTCAACAGAAACAGGGAGAATATAGAAGGTTTTACCGTTTACTCTTAAGAATTTATTACCAAACTGAGTATCGCCTTTTACAGCCTTCATAGTAGAGGGAAGCTTGCCCCAGTCTTTAGCTGTAATAGCATCCTCAAAGCCTTCGTTGTAGAGAAGTGCAACGGGAGGCTCGGCATAAAGTGCAGTTGGCTTACTATCCAAAACGACAGCAGACATAATGGTATAGGTAATATCATCAACATAGAAATCTGCCTTTGTTTTTCCTACTATATTAGCAATAATCGGGTCGAAATAGATAGCAGAGGAGGAAGAAGCAAAGAATTCTACCAAGTACCAACCGTCACCTGCGGCAGTTTGTGTAACACTAATCTTGCCAGCCTGAGTTCCTAAGAAATCGGGTGAGATTTTAAGTGCGTTACCCTTTGTAGTTTTATAGTAGAAGGAAAGCCTATAAACACGCTTATTGCTTATCTGGAATCCAAGATATGACTCATTGAAAACATACTCGGTTTCGCTATCGGCGGAATCGTACTTAAAGTGAAGTGACTTATTGCCACTATGTGCAAATTCTGCACCCTCATATACTTCATAAACATCGGTATTTGTTGTGCTGTTTTTAATAGCAAAACGGTCGGTTTCAAAGTCGATTTTTTCAAGTACCGCACCTGCGGCATCCTCGTTCTTAACAATCTTAATATCATCCACCATTGCACCGTCGGAAAGTGCTTCAAATACAAGATTAATTGCAGTGTTCATACCTGTGTAAACATCAATGGTATATTCATTCCAATCACCTGATGTAGTAACATTTGTTACAGAGCTTACAAGGTCTGAGGGCTTTGTGGAATATTTATTAATTTGAGTAGCTGCCGCTTTAAGAGCACCCTTAGCTTTAAAGCTTACTGTGTAAAGGGAATGTGCATCTACAGCTACAGGCTGATACATTTTTTCGTCCTTTGCAATAGAGGCAACCTTATTACCGCTTTCATCCGCAACGGTATATTTGCCCATCCAACCATCTTTACCTGCTTCAAAATCGCCGTTATCAAGTCCGTCTGCTACATACTGAACAAACATAACGTCATCCAAATGAACGGATTTTTCGGTAGCATTAGTATCACCGGCATAGAATATTGAAAGGGTTGCGCTGGTGGCATTACCTGTGTTGAAGAAAAATTCTACTCTGTGCCAGCCGTTATTTCCGTCGCTGAATTGGTTGAGCTTGCTCCAAATAGTATCGCCGCCTACGCTAAGAGAAAGCTGATTGAGCCTAAAGCCTTGCTTACCTACTTCGGCTTTTGGGTCATAAGGTGTTAAATCAGGACAGTAAATGTAGAAGCTTAAATAATAATCGGAGTCTTTGGTTAGGTTGGTAAATTCAAAATCAGATATCTGGTAACGGGCGCTTACAACCAATGCTTTTTTGCCGCTGTGCGAAGCAAAATCCTTAGGAGTAAAGGTTGCAAAGTGTGCAACAGCACCCGAATTCGGATCATAAGCATGCCAACCAAGCATAGTGCCTGTTTCAAAGGTACCATCCATACCGTTTTCAGCCATCCAATCTATGTATGGCATATTAGGACCTTTAAATTTAGCTGTTAAATCAAACTCGCCTTTTACGGTAAAGGTATATGCCTCATCGGAGGATACTTTTTTGCCATCGGCATCATACCAACCATCAAAGGTATTGCCCTCCAAGGGTGTTGCGGTAACGGTGGTCTCTTTACCCTTTTCATAGGGAGTTTCACCCTTATTTTTAACGGTACCGCCATTGGTATTCCTTATAGTACCGAATACATCATTTGCGGGGTCAAAATACTTTTTAAGGCTTATTTTTTTAAGTAGGATAGAGCTTACAACAAATTCGGTAGCATCAAAAATAATATAATATTCAGTATCTGATGATGTTGTAAATATCTCAGATGCGGTATAGGTTTCGCCAAGTACAGGGGCAATGCAATTAGTGGTAATTGCATCAGGTGCAAGGTTATTTGTACCGCCCGTTACTGCTCCGCCGCCATCTGCTGAAAGCATTTGGGTATCCATATCAGTAATTTCTGAAGCAGCATACACTCTTATATCTTTAACCTTAACATTTTCAAAATTAAATTGGAACTTATAAGAAACATTGGGCTTTAATGTAACCTTTGTATATCCTGAACGCCAAGCAACACCAAGGCTTATAGCATTACCTGCGGCAACGCCCTTTCTATAGCCCCAGCTGGAGGTCCAATCGGCGGGCTTGGTATTAAGGAGTAAATTATCGGGATCGGGTAGATCCTCTTCATCATCCTCATCGGGGGTGGTGTCAATTTCAACAGCGAAATCGGATACCACAAAGCCCGAGCCAGCTGTGTTGTTTTCAAAAACAAGATAATATTCGGTATTATCACTGGTTTTAAAGCTTGCCGATACCTCGTTCCAAGTGCTTCCGTCATAATTAAGGGTAGCAAAGCTTTGAGTAAATACAGTACCAACACCATCCTTTAAGGCGGTGATTAAGTGGTCGGGTTTAGCTGCATATTTTGCAGAATCAATATCATTTAAAGCAATTAAATGTAAGTTTGATGCTGCAGAGGTTCCCTTATAATTAAAGGTAAGCTTATACTTTGTTTTTGCAGTAAGGTTAAGCTTAACAAAGGTAGAACGCCAATTTGATTTATTAACGCTTACAGCCTCACCGCCGTCACAGGAGTCGGTTGAATTTTGAATATTTACGGTAGCACCCTGTAATCTCCAAGTGGAGTTCCAGTTTTCAACATTAATAAGCTGGCTTACAACCGATTCGGGAGTATCAGATGACTCGCCTTCGCTTACAACAAGGCTGAAGTCACTTAAAGTAAGGGCACTAAAGGTAGTACCATTAAATGTAACAGCTAAATACATTATGTATTCTGTAGCATCGGTGGTAGTAAAGGTAGTAGTAACCTCATTCCAAGTAGTGCCATCTGTAACACTGCCTATAACAGCTTCTGTCTTACCAAGAATAGGTGTAGACGCATCTATAATATGATCTGAAACACGGTCGCTTTTAACGGTAGAAAGATCAACCTTAGAAGCATCTACAAAACCTATACCATCTAATCTCTCCTGTGCAGTGCCCGACTTATAGCGGAAGGAGAAATCATAGGTTGTATTAGGCTCAAGAGTAACTGTAGTATAGTTGTCGCGGTATCTTGAAGCTCCGCCCCAAGTCATTGCATAAGCATTACCACTGTAGGACTGAGATTTATCAAGAACAGCGGTTTTAGGATCTCTCTTTGCGTTAGTGGGTGTTGCTCCCCAAAGTGCATTCCAAGTAAGACCTGCCATAACAGTATCATTAAGTGCGTTGGGGTCTGCAGAATCTCCAGTCTCCTTATTTGCAACAAGCTTTAAATCTTTTAAAAGAATAGAGGTTGTGTTGAAAGCTCCGCAGTCAAGGAATATATAATACTCCGTTTCATTGGTAGTTGTAAAGCTTTCAGAAGAAGTGTAGAACTCACCTGCTACAGGTGTTGCAGGGCAGGTTGTTACCACTGCATCTTTTGCAAGGTTGGTTGTACCGCCAGGAGCTACACCGCCACCACTAGCAGAAACAAGCTGAGTTGCAGGGTTTGTAATTTCAGAAGCTGCAAAAACTCTTATATCGTTAACCTTTACCTCACCGTGACTGAATTCAAAATCATATTTGGTATTAGGCTCTAAGGTAACCTTTGTATAAGCAGAACGCCAAGCAGAAAGAACTTTAAAATATCCTTCAGGAGTGGTAGTACCGCTATTTGAATTCCAGCTAGAGAACCAATCAGTAGCCTTAGAGTTTGCCAATACATTTTCTTCTTCGGGCTGACCTTCTTCTGCAACAAGGCTGAAGTCGGAGGCTACGAAGCCCGAACCACTTGTATTATTTTCAAAAACAAGGTAATATTCGGTATTGTTCTTAGTAGTAAAGCTTGCTGATACCTCATTCCATGTATTTCCGTCATAATTAAGAGCAGAATAGCTTTGAGTAAATACAGTGCTCGCACCTGCTTTTAAAGTTTGAATTATATGGTCGAGGTTATTTGCATATTTAGCTTCATCAATATCATTTAAAGCAATTAAATGTAAGTTTGATACTGCAGAAGCTCCCTTATAATTAAAGGTGAGATCGTATTTTGTGTTTGCATTAAGGGTAAGCTTAACAAAGGTAGAACGCCAATTTGATTTATCAACGCTTACAGCCTCGCCACCGTCACAGGAGTCGGTTGAATTTTCAATGTTTATGGTAGCACCCTGTAATCTCCAAGTGGAGTTCCAGTTTTCAACATTAATAAGCTGACTGGCAGCTGTTTCGGGAATTTCCTGCTCCTTTTCTTCTGCAACAAGGCTAAAGTCACTAAGGGTCATAGTGATAAAGCTCTGGTCAGCTACAACCTCACCAACAAATATATACATTATATATTTGGTAGCAGTACCTGTAGTAAAGGTTGTGCTAGCTAAATTCCAAACTCCACCGAGTTCTTGACCTATGGTTGCCTCATTTTCACCTAAAAGTGAGGTAGAAGCATCGGTAAGGTGGCTCTTAACGAAATCGCCCTTATAGGTTACCATATTAACCTTAGATGCATCTACAAAACCTATTTTGTGAATAAGCTCGTCAGAGGTTCCCGATTTATAACGGAAAGAGAAATTATAGGTTGTGTTTGGCTCAAGAGTAACTGTAGTATAGTTATCGCGGTATCTTGAATTTCTGCCAAAGGTCATTGCATAAGTATTACCGCTGTAGGACTGAGATTTATCAAGTTCAGCATCCCTAGGATTTCTAAGACCTGTGTTCCAGATTGCATTCCAGGTAAGACCTGACATAACGGTATCGTTAAGAACGTTAGGATCCTCGCCCTGCTTTACCAAACTAAAATCACTAAAGTGAATAAGGCTTAAATCATTGATGTCGGGACCTGCACCTGTAAAGCAGAAGGTATGCTCACCCGTAACGGAGGGTGAAATCATGGCAGTAACAATATTCCAGCCCTCTTTATCCGAAGGAACATTATAATTGAGGTCGTTTAAAAGGTTATTGGAATAATCTTTGTTTGTTAAGGTAATTTCATCAGCAAAGGTCATTGTACCTGTAGGTGCCATTAACACACCGCGATTTTCGTTATCGGTAAGATAAACCTTGCTTGGAGCGTCCTCCTTATAATAGAACTTAAGCTCATAGGTCTCCCCTGCCTCCAAATCAATCTTGGTATAAGCAGAACGCCACATAAGCTTTGTAACACTAAAAGCGTTGGAGGTATTGCCCGAAAAGCTTTCGGTAGGTGCATTGATTGTAGCACGGTTTGTAACCTTCCAATCTTTGTAGGTATACTCTGCCATTAGGTTGGTGCCGACAGGCGTAGAACTGCCATCAGCCCAAACTCCGGTATATATACTGCTTAACAAAAGTATAAGCACTAACATACCAGATAACAATTTTTTCATATAATTACTCCCTTTCTTATTGGAATGCCAAAATTTACAAATTACCTTCGATGTTCGTATTAATTGTTTTGTCATAATTTTACCAATTTGACTATTTTTGGCAAATGATTAATTGAACACAAACGGCGAC
>JAGARD010000089.1 GCA_017622415.1 Clostridia bacterium
AGACCCCGAAAAGGGTGAAAATGAAATTGTTATGGTGCTTCAGCAGGGCTACAAGCTCGGTGACACCGTAATCAGACCCGCAATGGTGCAGGTTGCAAACTAGTTTATTACACAATCCGCTATTAAAATAGTTAATTGTGAGAAAAATAATATTATAAAAACTGATTTTGGAGGAAAAAATCATGGGAAAAATTATTGGTATTGACTTAGGTACCACAAACTCTTGCGTTGCCGTTATGGAAGGCGGCGAGGCAGTTGTTATTGCTAACGCTGAGGGTGGCAGAACTACCCCTTCGGTTGTTGCATTTTCTAAAACAGGCGAGCGTATGGTAGGTCAGGTTGCAAAGCGTCAGGCTATCACCAACCCCGACCGTACAATCAGTTCCATCAAACGTGAAATGGGTACTGCTTACACCGTTGCTATTGACGATAAAAAGTACACCCCTCAAGAAATTTCTGCTATTATACTTTCTAAGCTCAAGGCAGATGCTGAAAGCTATCTCGGCACCACCGTTACCGAGGCAGTTATCACCGTTCCCGCATACTTCACTGATGCTCAGCGTCAGGCTACCAAGGATGCAGGTAAAATTGCAGGCTTAGAGGTTAAGAGAATTATTAACGAGCCCACCGCAGCCGCTCTTGCTTACAGTATTGATAAGGAAGATGACCAAAAGGTTATGGTTTATGACCTTGGCGGCGGTACCTTCGACGTTTCAATTATTGAAATGGGCGACGGCGTTCAGGAGGTTTTAGCTACCGCAGGTAACAACCGTTTGGGCGGTGACGACTTTGATAAGAGAATTATGGACTACATTGTTTCTCAGTTCAAGGCAGAGCAAGGCATTGATTTATCGGGCGATAAAATGGCAATGCAGAGAATTAAGGAAGCCGCAGAAAAGGCTAAGATTGACCTTTCGGGTATGACCAGCACCGATATTAATCTTCCCTTTATTACTGCTGATGCAACAGGTCCTAAGCATTTTGAAACCTCACTCACCCGTGCTAAGTTCAATGAGCTTACAGGCGATTTGGTAGAGGCCACAATGGGTCCCGTTCGTCAAGCACTTGCAGACTCAGGTCTTGATAAGAGCGAAATCAATAAGGTTCTTATGGTTGGCGGTTCCAGCCGTATTCCCGCAGTTCAGGAAGCTGTTAAAAACTTCATCGGCAGCGAGCCCTTTAAGGGTATCAATCCCGATGAGTGCGTGGCACTCGGTGCCGCAATCCAAGGCGGTGTTCTCGGCGGTGATGTTAAGGGTCTTCTCCTCTTAGATGTTACTCCCCTTTCTCTTGGTATTGAAACCATGGGCGGTATTTCCACAAAGGTTATTGACCGTAACACAACCATTCCTACTAAAAAGAGCCAGATTTTCTCTACAGCCGCTGATAATCAGCCCTCTGTTGAGGTTCACGTATTACAGGGTGAGCGTGAATTTGCAAGAGATAACAAAACTCTTGGTGTGTTCCACCTTGACGGTATTGCTCCCGCTCCTCGCGGTATCCCCCAGATTGAGGTTACCTTTGATATAGATGCAAACGGTATTGTTAATGTATCTGCTAAGGATTTAGGCTCAGGCAAGGAGCAGAAAATCACCATCACCTCCAGCACTAATATGTCTAAGGATGATATTGACAAGGCAGTTCAGGAAGCTGAGCAGTATGCCGCAGATGATAAAAAGCGTCGTGAGGAAATTGACCTTAGAAACGGTGCAGACCAAATGATTTATCAAACAGAAAAGGCTCTAACCGACCTTGGCGATAAGATTACTGATGACGAAAAAGCAAAAATCAACACCGCTGTAGATGCACTTAAAGAGGCTCTTAAGGGTACTGATTTAGAGGCTATTAAATCTAAACAAGAAGAACTCCAAAAGGAATTCTACGCTATCAGCGAAAAGCTTTATCAGCAAGCAAATCCTCAGGGTGCACCCGGTGCTGACCCTATGGGCGGGGCTAATAATGCTGACCCCAACGTATACGACGCCGATTTCAAAGACGTAACCGACGACGATAACAAATAATAAAAAAAGCAATTGCCTTTCCTGCTTTTGCGGGAAAGGCATAAAGCAATAATTAGGAGTGTATTCCTTTTGAGCGAAAACAAAAGAGATTTTTATGAAGTCCTAGGTGTTGACAAATCAGCAAGCGAAGACGAAATAAAAAAAGCCTACCGTAAGGCGGCTAAAAAATATCACCCCGACCTTAATCCGGGCGACAAAGAAGCTGAAAAATGCTTTAAAGAGGCCGCAGAGGCTTATGAGGTTTTATCTGACAGCGAAAAAAAGGCTCGATATGACCAATACGGTCACGCAGGCGTTGACCCCAACTTCGGTGCGGGCGGCGGCTTTGGCGGTGGCGGATTTGATTTTGGTGATTTAGGCGATATTTTCGGCTCATTTTTCGGCGGTGGCTTTGGTGGCGGCGGCAGAAGAAGTGCTAATCCTAACGCTCCCCGTCAAGGTGGTGACATTGGTGCATCCATTAACCTTTCCTTTGAAGAAGCTGCTATGGGCTGCACCAAAACCATTAAAATTAATCGAATAACAACCTGTAAGGATTGCTCGGGCAGTGGTGCAAAAAAGGGTAGCTCCCCTACTACCTGTGCTAACTGTGGCGGTAGCGGTAGAATTAACATAACACAACGTACACCCTTTGGTGCAATGCAATCTCAGCGTACCTGTGACAAGTGCGGCGGAAAGGGTAAGATTATAACCGACCCCTGTAATACCTGTGACGGCAAGGGCAGAATACGCAAAAGCGTGGAGCAGAGTATTGATATTCCCGCAGGTATTGATGACGGACAGATTATTAATATTCGTGGCGGCGGTGACCACGGTGTAAACGGCGGTCCTGCAGGCGACCTTCGAGTTCAGGTTGGTGTTAGACCCCATCCCGTATTCGAGCGTGACGGTTTTGATGTTTTCTGCGAAATTCCCGTTACCTTTGCTCAGGCGGCTCTCGGTGCTGAAATTACCGTGCCTACTCTTGAAGGTAAGGTTAAATTCACAATTCACGAGGGCACACAGCCGGGTGATGAATTTAAACTTAAAGGCAAGGGTATTAAACGCCTTAACTATTCAGGCAAGGGCGACCAATATGTAAAAATCGTACTGGAAGTACCCAAAAACCTTTCTTCTAAACAAAAAGAGCTTATTAAAGAATTTGAAGAATCTACAAGCGATAATGACAACT
>JAGARD010000090.1 GCA_017622415.1 Clostridia bacterium
ATTTAACGGCTATATCATTAAAATCAGAAAAATAAATATTACAAATTCGGATAAAAAAGTTACAGTTTTATAACCTTTGGTAAAAAGATTTGACGAATTAGGTGTTATATGGTATAATAATATAAAATTAATCAAAATATAATTAAATTTTAATATTTTTTAAGTTTAGGAGTAGATATTTTATGCTTATGATATCAAATCCCCTTACCGGTGATACCGGAATTAATCCTATTGTTTTGGTTTTATTTATTTTATGTGCCGTAATAATAGTTGGTTGCATTATTTGGGCATTTTTCCTTAACAGAAAAAATTCCAATGTTGAAACAACGGTAATCACAATTACTGATGATGAAGCTTCTGAAAACGAAATCAATGTTGTAGAGGAAATTGATAATCCTGAAACTCACGAAGAATAATAATACACAAAACGCCTTGAGCAAAATGCTCAAGGCGTAATTTTTTTTAGCTTATTAATATTTATCTTTGTACGCGACCGCTTCCGTCACCGCCAGCAAGCTTTTCAACCTCTGAAACAGAAACTCTGTTAAAGTCACCCTCAATAGAATGTTTAAGGGCAGATGCGGCAACTGCAAATTCAATAGCTGACTGAGTATCCTTGCCGTTAAGCAACGCATAAATAAGACCTGCACCAAAGCTATCGCCACCACCTACACGGTCAACAATATGTAAATGATATTCCTTTGAGAAGCAGTAATTCTCACCATCGAAAAGCATACCAGCCCAATCATTATCATTTGCAGAAATTGATGTACGAAGAGTAATTGCAACCTTTTCAAATCCAAAGGTATCCATAAGCTGTTTTGCAACAGATTTGTAGCCTTCTTTATTGAGCTTACCGCCATAAATATCGGTATTTTCGGCTTCAATACCGAATACATCCTTTGCATCCTCTTCGTTTGCGATGCAAACATCAACATATTTACAAAGCTCACTCATAGCAGCTCTTGCTTCATCACGAGTCCAAAGCTTACCGCGATAATTAAGGTCGCAAGAAATCTTAACGCCCTTATTTTTTGCGGCTACACAAGCTTCTTTACAAATTTCAACAAGATTACCGCCAAGTGCGGGAGTAATACCTGTAAAGTGGAACCAATCGGCACCGTCAAAAATAGCATCCCAATCAAAATCTTCGCTTTTAGCCTGCTGGATAGCAGAATATGCACGGTCATAAATGCAAACGCTACCACGCTGTGAAGCACCTTTTTCAAGATAATAAATACCTACTCTTTCTCCGCCGCGAGTAATATCCTTAGTATCAACGCCGAAATAACGGAGAGAGTCAACAGCGGCCTGACCAATAGCGTGCTTAGGAAGTTTTGTCACAAAGGAAGCCTCCATACCATAGTTGGCAAGCGATACAGCAACATTAGCCTCGCCTCCGCCGAAAGTAGCCTGCAACTGATCGTTTTGGAAAAATCTGTAATAACCGTTAGGTGCAAGACGAAGCATAATTTCACCGAAAGTTACTATTTTAGCCATTATCCACGAACCTCCTTAACAATTTTAACCGATTCTTTACAAAGCTCGGTAATTTCATCCCATTTTTGATTATCAATTAAATCTGCTGTAACCATATAAGAGCCACCGCAAGCACAAATAATTGGTGATGCAAGATATTCGCCCAAGTTTTTAAGCGAAATTCCGCCCGTAGGCATAACCTTAAACATTGGGAAAGGTGCCGCCATTGCTTTGATTTTAGAAAGACCGCCAGACTGTTCGGCAGGGAAGAATTTTAAAACCTTAAGACCAAGTCTGTATGCAGAATGATAGTCTGTAGGTGTAGTACATCCTGGGAAAATAGCTATACCCTTTTTCTGACAATACTTTACAAGCTCAATATCAAGACCTGGAGAAACAATAAATTTTGCACCAGCTTCCATAGCCTCATCAACCTGTGCTTCACACATAACTGTACCTGCACCAACCAGCATATCGGGCTGAGCTTCGCACATTAACTTAATCGCCTTTGCGGCACCTGCTGCACGGAAGGTAACCTCTGCTACGGGAACACCGCCGTCACAAAGAGCCTTTGCAAGACCTGCAGCATCTTTTTCGGGGTTGTTAAGCTTAATTACAGGAACAACACCGATGCTTGAAATTTTTTCAAAAATCGAATCCATTTTTAAACCTCCAATTATTATTGACAGAATAAACTACAAGGAGTATAATCTAAATGTATTTTAACATATACTTATCAATTTTTCGCTAATTATATTACCTAATTTACAAACTATATTACGAAGGAGCTTTTATGAATACCTTTTTTGTTAATGGTGCAAAGGCCTCTGTTTCGATTGGAAGTATTAAAGATTTAAGCGGAAATATGCTTCTTAAAATGTGGAACGCGGAGGTCCCTACAGGCAAACTTCTATTTCAGCATCACAGCCATAGTTGCTTTGAAATAACCGTTGTTGATTATGGAAACGGTGTTTATACAACAAACAACAAAAGCTATAAAATGTCACCGGGAGATATTTTTATTTTTTCAAGTAATGAATATCATTGTATTACAGAAGTTGGAAATAAAGGATTAAAGTTAACAAATCTACACTTTGAGCCAAGATATTTATGGGGAAATACTATAGATAGCTTTAGCGAAGCGAATATGAACATCTGCTTTAGCCATAGCAAGTCCTTTGAAAATAAAATTCCTATGGAAAAGGCTAATATACTTTATGGTTATGTTGAGCAAATTAAGAAAGAACTGTCTGGCAAAAAAAGTGAATACCAGCTTAAGGTAAAATCCTTACTTAATCTTTTGCTTATAAACCTTGTAAGAAACTTTAACTATTCCGATAAAGAAAATTCGGTAAATACTCTGCAATTTAAAAATATACAACATATTTTAAACTTTATTGATGAGCATTTTACTGAAAAGCTTTCGCTTAATGAGTTAGCAGAAAAGGCAGGAATGAGTCCAAATTATTTTTCTTCATTTTTTAAAAAAATCAGCGGTATTGCACTTTGGGACTATATAAATAACAAAAGAATTAATATGGCTGTGCAGCTTTTAAGGGAAAATGGCTCAGTCAAAAATATTTTAGAGATTGCAACACTTTGCGGATTTAACAATACAACGCACTTCAATAAAATGTTTAAGCGTGTTACAGGAATGACACCAACCGAATACAGAAAAAACACATACCTGATGATACATTAAATATAATTTTGCATTATAAAATAAAACAACAAATCATAACTGCCAATTTATTTGGTGATATGATTTGTTGTTTTTTAGTTTTAGTTATTCGTTTTTAAATCTCTGTACTTATAAGCGGCTTTGTAAATATCTCCACCACCCATAGTTATAACAATATCTCCGCTTTGAGCAATATTTTCTATAGCCTTTACTACTCCCTCAAAATCTTCAACACAAATAGCGGAATTTAACCCTTTTGCAAGGTCCTCTGAAGATATTCCGTATGTGTTGATTTCTCTTGAGCCCATAATTGGTGTTAAAACAACCTTATCTGCAATGCTAAGTGCCTTAATAAATTCATCCTTTAAAAGGGCTGTGCGTGAAAATGTAAAGGGCTGAAAAACAGCAATAACATTTTTGTGGTCAAGCTTTTTAGCTGCACTTAGTGTAGCTTCGATTTCTGTTGGATGATGAGCGTAATCATCAACAAGTGTAATACCGTCAAACTCACCTAAACGTTCAAAACGTCTGCCAGCACCCGTGAAGCTTTCTATGGCTTTTTTTATGCCATCGAACGGAATGTTAGCCGAGTCACAAACAGCAACGGTTGCTAATGCGTTATACACATTATGCTTACCTGGAATAGAAAGCTCTAATTCACCAAGCCTGCCTTTACTGCTATATACTTCAAAGCACATTCCCATTTTACCAGGATAAATATTTTCAGCATAATAATCGTTGCTGCCGTCTAAACCAAAGGTAATAATATCTGCATTAATATCTTCAGCTGCCTTAAGGCATAACGCATCATCACCGTTAAGATACACTGTGCTTGCCATAGAGATGAATTTATGAAAGGATAAAATCAAATTATCCATAGTTTTAAAATAATCCAAATGGTCGTTATCAATATTAAGCAAAACGGCCTTATCGGGTGAAAGATGCAAAAATGTATCCACAAATTCACAGGCTTCACAAATCATATTTTCGCTTTCACCCGCACAACCGTTAGCATTTATCATTGGTAATCTACCGCCTATAACAGCAGTAGGGTCTAACTCATTCATTAAAAATGTTTGGGTTATCATAGATGAAACGGTTGTTTTTCCGTGGGTACCGCTAACACCGATAACATTATCAAACTTTCTGGTAATAATGCCAAGTAAATCACAGCGCTCCATTGACGGTATTCCAAGCTCTGCAGCCCTTAAAAGCTCAGGGTTATCCTTAGAAATTGCCGCAGAATAAACAACAAGCTCTGCCCCTTCAACATTTTCGGGACTGTGACCCATTGAAACCTTAATGCCAAGATTTTTAATTCTTTTAAGCGGGTCGCTTTCGTTATTATCGGAGCCTGTTAAAATATACCCTTTTGAGTGTAGTATCTCAGCTAAAGGGCACATTCCCGAGCCGCCAATACCAATAAAATGTATGTTCTTAACATTTTCCAAAATTGCATCGCTTTTTTTTACGAGTTTCATTAAAAAGAACTCCTTTTTTAATAACTTCCTATCTATTATATAACATTTAAAAAAGAAAATAAACACCTTTTTGATAATTTCACAAAATATTTATTTAGGCATAAAATATGATATAAGAATTTAATAAAAAGTGAGGGTGAAAAATGAATGATTATTCCTACCTTATAGTAGGCGGAGATAAACGGCAAGAATATTTATATAACAATCTATTAAATAAAAATAAAAAGGTAGATGCTATATTTTTATTTGATGAAAATGATATATCA
>JAGARD010000091.1 GCA_017622415.1 Clostridia bacterium
AATTCGTGTAAATCTAACAATGTAGTTTTCCATTCACTTCTCCTTTGCTCTCGTCTATCCGAGCGGTGGAGCGGGACTAATTGACCGGCGCGGCGGTGGTATTAGTTGCTTTCTGCTTCGTCTGTTTCTTCTTCATCTTGGCTTTTCTGCTTCTTCTCTTGTTCTTCCATAAAGAGAAAGTAGCCTATTGTTTCAAGGTCAATTTCCATAGTATAGCCTTTCATTTTGACGGCGGGACTATACAAGCCCCTTATCTTCTAACTGCTCCCATAGCGTCATTTGGTCTAATCCAAACTCTCTTTCAATTTGGCTTTGTAGCTTCAACCTGTCAAGGCTATCTTTCGTTGATACTGTCAGCCGTATTTTAGAAACTGCTCTGCCGTTTTTGATAGGCTCATAGCTTACATTCTTGTCAGAATAGCTATTTACTTCTTCTACGGCGGGGTTTAGCACTCTTGATTTGAAGTCTTGATAGGTCTTGTAATTCTCTGCTCCCAACATTCGCCGCAGTTCTTCTAATTCAAATTCTCTTTGGTAAATCTCTAATTCGTGAAAATGTATGCTCTTGACTAACTCATAAAGGCGTATTGTGTATTTGCTTTTGAAATTCAGCGTCCATAGCAATTCATACTGCGTGAAGTTTTCTTTTAGCTGTAATAAATACGGCTTCATATCTGCGTCAAGTTTGATTTGAATTAGACCGCTGTTATCGTCTATGTATGGCTTTTCAATCCATCTTACAAGCGTCTGCTTTCCATTAGCTAACCTAATCCATACGCTCTTATCTGCTATCTCTTTTATAGCCGCTTTCAAGTCTGCGTAGTTCTTGCCGCTTTCATAGTCAATGCCGCAGACCTTACAAAACTCTACAATGCTAAATTCGTATAGCTTGAAATCTTCATCAAACATTGTAATTTGGCTGATAAGGTAAAGCACAATTTTCTGTTGTTGTAGAGATAGGCTAAAACGGCTTTTCTGTATTAGCTCATTTGTCTTTACTACGGTATTATTCCGTATCTCTAAATGCTTGTTTTCCTGCTTCATTCGGCTATCACCTCACCTTTTCCCCATTATAAGCCCAAAAAAGGCAAGCGTCAATACCCTGTCTTTTTTCCCGCACCAAATGTCTTTTTTCAGAATGGCGGGGTTTTTGCTGATTTGCTCACCCGCACCATTTGTCTTTTTTAGTCGCACTAAATGTCTTTTTTCCCCGCACCATTTGTCTTTTCTTCCCGCACCAAATGTCTTTTTTCAAAGCCCCTTACTTTATAGAGAAATAAAAAGAAATAAAAAAGAAACTCTTATCAGAAAGAAGCGGCGTTGCCGCTTGCCTTTCCTAAAAGAGAATAATTTTTTTGTTTTGTTTTTTTGTGGCTCTGTATTGACCTACAAGCGTTTTTAGGGAGCAGGGTAGTATAAAACCCTTTCCAAAAGCAAAAAGCCCGCAGAGGGGCGTAAAACGCCTTTTGTAGCCATCCCCTCTTTCACCCTCTCCGCAAAAGCAAAAAAAACCGCCTGCGGAGGCGGCTTGAATAGCACACACTCGGCGGCGGTCTTTCTTGTTCCAATAGCAAAGAAAAAAAGTGTTCGTGTGATACGGACATCATTTTTTCAATTTTTTCTTTGGTGTAGCTAACTACAACTTTATCAGCGAAACATTTTTTCTATTTCGTTCATTACTCCCTGTATTTTCTTCGTTGCTTCATCTTCAACGGACAAGCTAAATTCAACTTTGTATTTCTCTAATTCCATTCGCAAGGCTTTGACCGCCTGTAATTCTTTCTCTAATTCCATAGATTGACGGTCTAACTCTCTGTATTCCATCTGTAAGGCAAGTTCCCGCCTACTATCATTTAGACCGCCTGTAAGGTCTATAACTCCGTCTGGTCTGCCTGACCCATCAGCATAGCTTATAGCAATCTTGCGGGGGCGGTTTATCAAGTATGTTCTTTCAAAATGTGTCATTCAAATACACTCCTTTTCAATTTTCGGGTATTGGTTTTTCTCAAAAAATGGGTATCGGCTTTTATCATTTTTCGGGTATAGGCTTGCCGCAAATTTCGGGTATCTCTTATAAATATAGGGTAAAGCCTACAAAGCCCTGTAAAGCCTGTTTCTATAATTGCCTATCGGCAATTATAGAAAGCTGTATCTATTCCGTGTATGTCCCAATTCATCACGGTATTTTTCAATTTTTATAATTTTCTTTGCTGAAAGTAGCTTGTTATAATTTGCTATTCTATCCAATGTATCTTTTGAATTGATAGAATAGCCACAAGCAGAAAGAAATTGCTTTGCGGTGAAGTCAGTATTGTTATTTGTAAAACCGCAATAGTATTTCAGATAAATGTAGTATGTAGTAAAAAGGTTATCGTTTTTCTCTCTGATTAGCTTTACTTCTTCCGCAGACAATCTAACAAAGGCTCTCTTTGTGCCTTTTGGAAAGCTGTTTTGTATGGTAATAACTCTGTTCTTCTTATCTACTACCATAAAATCTTTGTAGCTTTCATTATTCAGTATTCGTGAAAGAGTAGAAGAAGAAAACGGCAATCTTGCCGCAAGTTTATCTATTGAAGCATAGCGGATAGTATCAAAGGCTTTTGTTTCTTCCCGATACTCTGCTATCTCATAAAAAGCAAGCAAATGAAGATAGTTTATGTCAGCCGCAGGAATAAACGGCACATAGTAATACTTCATTCGGCGGCGGCTTCTCTTTCCTCTTGGTCTTTCTTCTCTCTTTCATTCGCATAGTAAGCAACCGTATTTTCTTTGTGTGTAGCCCATTCAAGGTTATCAACCGTATTATTTAGCTTATTGTGGTCTTTGTGGTGTGCTATTGGTTTGTTCTCTGGATTATCTATAAAGGCATTTGCTACAAGGCGGTTTATTCTTCTATCGTGTCCGCAGATAGATACGCAAAGGTAGTCATTACAAATAAAAGGCTTCAATACTCTTGGCTGATTATAGCAAAGGCTTATCACTCTACCTTTGCTTGATATAAAATAATATCCACCACCGAAAGAAATCTCTTTCCATACTTCATCAGCGGGGCTATTCTCAATAATATAGAGCAGTAATTTATCTACTCTCTCGGCGGCTTTACGGGCGGCGGCGGTATTAGTTGATTGTATCATAGTGCTTTACTCCTTCAAATTGGTTAGAATATCTACTAACCTCTCTTGTTTTTCTTTTCCTAAATCGTAATAGCCACAAAGCCAATTATACAAACTATCTTGCCGTATCTCTAAAAACTCTGCTATCTCTTTGTAGCTGATACCTTGTAGGGCTTTCAATAGCTTTACTTCTTTTCTCAAATAGTCATTCATTGAAAGACTTGCTCCTTTCATTACTTCGGAAATCTAATGTGTATTGGTAAAAATAATAGACCGCCTATAATAAAGGCGGTCTATCAATCAATCAACCAATACACAAAAGCCTCGTTGTGTATTATCACCGTCAATAATACTTGAAAAATCATAAGTATCTTTTAGCCTTTTTCGCCCAATAGTAGTATAGGGGGACGGGTATTTCGGGAAAAAAATATTTTCAATCCCTCATTCTACTTTTGCGTGGGCTTCTCTCTCTTGGAGCAGGTTTTTTATTTCATACTTCGGTAATTTCCTTTGATAATATTTTATGAAAAATTTTTTGTAAAATCAAATAAGAGAAGAAGCGGCGGCGGGTATTAGCCGCCTACCGCTTCTTTCAATTCAGCTTTATACTTGTAGTAAGTATTACGGGCAAGCCCTGTCAGCTTCATTACATCTACATCACTCAATGTTCCGTCAAAATCCTTGCTGTGCTTCTGGATAATCTCTTGTGCCGCAACCCTCTTTTTTGTAGTAAGTTTTGCCCCTTGCTTCTGCCCTATCTGCTTACCATTCAAGCGGGCTGTTTCAATGCCCTCTTTTGTGCGTTGGTGTAAATCCTCAACCTCTTTTTCGCTTTGCTCAAACGCAAGTCTAATTTGCTCTTTGGCAAGGGCTAAAAGGTATTTATTTACACCCTCTAAAATGTAATCTACTGTGCCGCCTGTCAAAGCTACATTGTTCTGTAATGCTTGCTTGTAGGTATCAGTATTTATGTGCGGCTCTTTCAGAAAAACAAGGTTGATACCCTTGTTATAAAGTTCTTCATAGGCTGTAAAGCCTTCTTCGGCGTTGCCACTCATACGGCTAACACTATCAAAAATGATTGTATCACCCGCTTTTACTTGCTTCATCAGCTTACACCATTCTTTACGGTCAAGCCGTGTGCGGGTAAAGACTTCTTCAATAATGACCGCTTCGGGGTAGATAGCTTTGATATTTCTAATCTGTCTATCTATTGACTGCTTCGGGCGGCTTATTCTTGTATAGCCCCATTGTGTATTACTCATACTGTATAGCCCCTTTCGGTATCGGTTTTGACCTTCGTTAGATTTGATACTCTAATAATACCGAATAAAAGGCTATTTGTCAATAGGTTTTGATACTATTTTTTGATACGGTAGATTTGATACTGATATTGAATAGATAAAGGGGGGCTATCAAGCCCCCCTTTTCATCTTTACTTCTGAACGAAAATTTTAGTCCAATAGTAGTATTTGGTGTATTCGTCTTTCTTCATAGCGTCCGCTTCGTCCTTATTCTTTTCAGAATAGACCTTGTAAGCGTCCTCAATCTCTTTCTTCTGCTTCTCGGTCAGCTTCAATTCAGAAACAGACTTGGGATAGGTTTTAGCAAACCAATTTCTACCCGCATTGAAACCCTTTTCCTTATTGACGGTTTCACCCTTTTTATTCTTGCGGGTCTGAATAACACCATCAACAACAACAGGCTCTTGCTTTGCGGCTTCATAAGTAGCGGTGGCGGCTTCATCGTCTTTCAAATACTCAACGATGTAAGCATTATCCAAACGCTTTACGCTAACCTTTTCGGCGGGCTTGCCATCTTCAACGGTATAGCCGAAAGCGACATAACGCTGAATTTCTGCCATTTCCTTATCAGTCAGGCGGCTAATCATAGCGGTAATAACTTTGCTCTTGCTATCAATAGAATAGTGCTTCATTTGTAAAAATCCCCTTTCGGCTTTATAAATCGTATTGTATCACTATACTTTTCCTTTTACAAGGGCTTTATTTCCCGAACAATTTAGACCAAAAGCCTTTTTTCGGCGGCTCTGTGTCTATCTCGGTTA
>JAGARD010000005.1 GCA_017622415.1 Clostridia bacterium
AATTTTAAACGTTTTAGAAACCGTATTTTACATATATTTTCACATCAACAACTACATAACAAACAAGCAGCCGCCTAATTGCGACTGCTTGCATAAATCTTTTCTGTTTTAACTCTTTACCCCAACTATTGACAAAGAGCCTTAATTAAATTTAAATTATTTAATCATACTTGCAACTTCGTCTGCAAAGTTATCGGAACGCTTTTCAATGCCTTCGCCCTTTTCAAAACGAACAAAGGAAACAACCTTAATATCACTGCCGATTTCCTTAGCCTTAGCTGCAACGTACTTACCAACGGTGTAGTCGCCATCCTTAACAAAATCCTGCTCTAAGAGGCAAGTTTCGGTAAAGAATTTGCCGATTTTACCTTCAACGATTTTGCCGAGAACCTGCTCAGGCTTATTAGCCATTTTGGGATCCTCTTTCATCTGAGCAACAAGGATTGCTTTCTCATGCTCTACAACCTCTGCGGGAACGGTTTCCTTTGAAAGGTACTGAGGATTAACTGCTGCAATTTGCATAGCAACATCCTTAGCCATTTCCTTAAAGGTATCATTATCAGCTGCTTCGGTTTCAAATTTAACCATAACACCGATTTTACCACCTGCGTGAACGTAGGTAGAAACTACACCCTCGTAACGCTCGAAACGACGGATTTTAATGTTCTCACGGATTGCAAGGAAAACTTCCTGAACCATATCTGCAACGGTAACGCCGTTATCGGTGCAAGCGAGAAGTGCATCAACATCGGCAGGATTTTGCTCTGCAACAACCTTAGCTACCTTAGCAACAAGTTCCTTAAAGGTATCGCTGTTAGCAACGAAGTCGGTTTCAGAGTTAAGCTCTACCACAACGCCTACATTGCCGTAAACGCTTGCGAGAACAAGACCCTCTGCAGCAACACGGCTAGCTTTTTTAGCCTGCTGTGCAAGACCTTTTTCTCTTAAGAACTCAACAGCGGCATCCATATCGCCGTCGGTTTCTACCAATGCTTTTTTACAATCCATCATGCCGCAACCGGTTTTTTCGCGAAGGGCCTGAACGTCTTTAGCGGTAAATGCCATTTTTATTTCCTCCAATTAAATTAGTAATTTTTTTAATTATTCTGCTGCCTCTTCGGTAGCTTCCTCAGTCTCAGCCTCGGGAGCGGTCTGCTCACCCTGACGGCCTTCGATAACTGCCTGAGCAATAGTATTAGCAATAAGCTTTACTGCACGGATAGCATCATCGTTACCGGGAATAACTGCATCAATTTCATCGGGGTCGCAGTTGGTATCAACAATAGCGATAATCGGAATACCGAGCTTCTTAGCTTCCTGAACTGCAATTCTTTCTTTTCTGGGGTCAACAATGAACATTGCACCGGGAATTTTCTTCATCTCTCTGATACCGCCGAGGAATTTCTCAAGCTTTTCAATCTCTAAGTTGAGCTTAATAACTTCCTTTTTGGGGAGAAGATCAAAGGTGCCGTCCTGCTCCATAGCACGAAGCTGATTTAAACGCTCAATTCTGCGACGAATGGTACGGAAGTTAGTGAGCATACCGCCAAGCCAACGAGCATTTACGTAAGGCATAGAGCAATTAATTGCTTCTTCCTTAACAGAATCCTGAGCCTGCTTTTTAGTACCAACAAAGAGAATATCGTCGCCTGCTGCTGCGATGTCGCGAGCGAAAGCATAAGCCTCGTTTAACTTCTTTGCGGTTTTCTGAAGGTCGATAATATAAATACCGTTACGCTCGGTAAAAATATACTCGGCCATTTTGGGGTTCCAACGGCGGGTCTGATGACCGAAATGTACGCCGGCCTCCAAGAGTTGTTTCATAGATACTACTGATGCCATTTTATTTTCCTCCTAGGTTTTTCCTCCGCTACACTTCATCTTTGGCGGTTTTTCTTTTGGTCGGCATCGACCTAAAGTCACCTGCCCCGTCAATCGGCGTAGCGTGTGTAATATTTACTGCAAAACACAGTGGCTCCATACTTTGCAGCTAGAGTATTATATCACAGTATTTTATCTTTTTCAAGCACTTTTTTCCATTTTCTAAATATTTATTAAATAAAGGGAGAGCTTTTGCCCTCCCCTTGGTGGAAATAGATAAAAACTTTATTTTAAACGGGATAGTTTAGCAGTGTTAGCAATCACAATCAGCTTCATTTCATTGCTTAACGGCTGCTCAGGATTGATGGCTACATCAATATTTTCACCCTCAATTATTGCAACAACATTAAAGGAATACTTTTTACGCAAGTTAAGCTCAATCAGATTTTTTCCAACCCATTCCTCCCTAACATCAATTTCAACAACAGAAACATCTTTAGAAAGCGAGATTAAATCCATAAAATTAGAGCTGGAGAGTGATTTTGCAAGACGAATTCCCGATTCATTTTCAGGAAATACAACCCTATCTGCACCCACACGCAAAAGTATTTTTCGATGTGTTTCATTGGCACATTTAACAATAACGTTATTTACGCCTGCTTCCTTACAAAGAGTAATTGCCATTACACTTGCCTCTAAATTGCTCGCCATACATATAATAACAGTATCAATATTTGATATTCCAAGCCGCTCAATCACTTCGGGTTCTGTAACATCTGCACACTTGCAAATTGGAATATATGCTGAGGCTTCATCCACCGTTTTGGGATTTAAATCTACTGCAATAACCTCTTTGGAGTTTTCAACAAGCTCCTTTGCTACAGCCATACCGTATCTTCCAAGACCGAAAACGGCGAAATTTTTTGCATCCTTCATAAATTTTCTCCTATCCAATACAAATTTCTTCTGTTGGTTCGCTTATGATATTTTGGCTCATACTATTACTTCCCAGCGCAACCGCCAAGGAGATTGGGCCTACTCTGCCTAAATACATAGTAAAGATAATTATAATTTTACCAATATCATTGAGACTTGATGTTAGGTTACGCGATAAGCCAACCGTTGCAGTAGCACTTGCCGACTCATAAACTGCATCAAGCATTGAGGCGTTTGTAGTAGCAGAAAGCAAAATAACTGAGCTTAACATAATAATTACAAAAAATGTAACTACCGCAACTGCTTTTCTTATAGAATAAACCGAAAGTGTTCGGTTAAAAAGTGAAGCATTATTTTTGTTTTTTATTGTCGCAAAGGATGAAAATAACAAAACTGCAATTGTTACAGTTTTGATACCGCCCGCTGTACCAACAGGAGAGCCACCTACAATCATAAGTATAATAGAAACGACAGATGAAGCATTTGTAAGATTTTCCTGAGGAATTGAAGCAAAGCCTGCCGTTCGAGTGGTTACAGACTGAAAAAGCGACACCTGTATTTTATCGAAAAGCGACATATTGCCGATGGTTGCAGGATTATTATACTCGAAAACAAAAATAAGAACCGCCCCGCCTAAAATTAAAAAAAGAGTAGCACTAATTGCGATTTTGCTATGGAGAGTTAACCCTTTAATAGTGTTTTTAATGCCCTTTGTTCGTTTTTTTATAACCCTTAAAACATCCCACCAAACAATAAAACCTATACCACCTAAAATTATTAAAAGAGAAGTAGTGGTATTAATAATAGGATTTGTTGCATAATCGCACAGACTGTTTTCAGAAATAATATCTATACCTGCATTACAAAAGGCAGAAATAGAATTAAAAATTGAAATCCATATTCCTTTGACTCCAAAATCGGGAACGAAAACAAACATATAAAAAATAGCACCCAAGCCCTCAACAAGGAGGGTTCCAAACAACACTTTTTTTACGAACTTAACAAGCCCCGACATTGTATTAAGATTAAATGCATCTTGAATTAAAAGCCTGTCCTCAATACCCATTTTACGGTTAAGCATTATCATAACACCTGACATAACGGTTATAACACCCAAACCGCCGATTTGAATTAGGCAAAGTATTACAATTTGACCAAATACGCTCCAAGTTGTTACGGTTGGCAAGGTAACCAACCCCGTAACACAAGTTGAAGTAGTTGCTGTAAACAAAGCATCGATATAACAAACCGATTTGCCACTAACGGTGCTTACAGGTAAAGCCAACAAAAAACTACCAAGCAAAATAGTTATAATAAAGCTTAGCAAAATTATTTGGGTTGTAGATAAAGAAAATTTGCTTTTTTTCATCATAATAAAAAATCCCCTAAGCAGATTTTTTTAATTTATTATTTGCATTTTAGTATAGCACAGTCATTTGTTTATGTCAATTTAGCCAAAGTATTTAAGACAAAAAAAGAGGAGAGTTTTATCTCTCCTCCTAACAAATAATCGCCTTATTTAATTATGCTCTAACTGCCTTTTTGGTAGCTAACATACCAACAAATGCACCTGCGGTTAACAAAACGGTTACCATAAGTGCACCGTTACCAGTCTGAGGAGCTTTGTCGGAATCGTTTTCGTCTTTATCATCAGCGATAACATCCTTATAGTTTTCCTCAACAACGAGGTCGCCCTTAGGAAGAATAACGAGTTCTTCAGAGGTTAAGGTACCAGAAACGATTTCGTAATCACCTGTGATTACCCAACCCTCAAACTCTTTTTCGTCATCGCTCACCTTTAAAGTAACGGTATCACCGTCTTTAACATCAACGGTGCTGCCACCTTTGATTTCAACCTTATGAAATACTTCGCCTTCTGGGCTTTTCTCAGCAAAAGCAGGAACAACCATAAAGGTAGCAAGGATAACTACAGAAAACAAAATTGCTAAAAACTTTTTCATAATATTGCCTCCATAATAAATTCATTTTATGTTATTATAGCATAAGTTTTTTAAAATGTAAATACCTTTTTTAAAAAATTTTTAATTAAATTTCAAGCCACAGCTTTACCGATAAAGCAATAGACGGAATATTATAAACAGGGATGATATTTAAATACGAATAGGCTTCCATACTTTGATATTCCCCGCCTTTAAGTATACCCGTAACATACATTGGAACAGCCCTCTGCTTTGCTTTTTTGCAAAATTCCTTAAAGCTTTCAGAGGTTGTATTAAGTGTTCCCGAATGGTAGGGCGTAAATATTATTGCTCTAACACCAATTAAAGAATAAGCGTATTCCTCAAACGGAGATGCTGTAATATTTAAAATACCGCAGGTATTGGAAAATCTTTTTTGACAGGCTAAAATCGGCGGCTCCTCAACGGTGCTTTCGCTTAAAGCAATAACTCCATCTTTATAGGTGGCATAGACACCGTTTATACTGAAAACCTTATGGTCATATTCGCCGTGACGGAGAAGCCTTGTAGGATAATGAAAATCCACGCTTTTTAAATCATTCGAATAGCTAACAAACACTCCCCTGCCCGCTTTTTGCTTTATAAACTCCACAGCACCCGCAAAATTAATATTGCCGTTTGAAAGCGGATTTTCCAGCGGATAGTTTGCCGAAACAAATAAAATAGGTTTAGTATCACTACCCAAGCAATATGCGGCGGCACAGGCGGAATACTGCAAGGTATCGGTTCCGTGGGCAACTATTATTCCATCCGAGTCATCCTTTAAGCTACACCTTAGCTCATCAATGAGCTTATTTAAAGTATCGCCTGAAAGATTTTCGCTTAGTATAGTGTATGGGCTATGAATGGAAAATTTGACATCCTCCCCATAAGCCTTTTTATAATTATTAGTCAGAAGACAGTCGGTAGATGGATTTGGGGCTATAAAGCCGTCATTGTATATACTACCGATTGTTCCACCTGTTAAAATTACATTTATTTTCATAATAGTTAGTGAAGCTTTACCTCTTCCCACAGTCGTTCATAATAGAGCCTTATTTCTTCGGGTATATCACTGAAATACTGAACCTTAGGATAGTTTTCCTCAGCAGGATACAGATATTCATTATCTCTTAATGAATAATCCTCATTACCTGTAACGCCTGTGTGTGGCGATGCATACATAACATACTCTGCAATCTCAAGTGCTATTTCAGGCTCTAACAGAAAATTAATGTACATCATTGCGGCTTCATAATTTTTACTGCTTTTTGGAATACATATAGAGTCTACAAAAATATTAACCCCCTCTTTTGGATATACAAACTCCAAATCGGGATTATTATCCTTCATAAGCAAGAAATCCCCTGCATAATACGGAGCTATCGCCGCCTCGCCATCCTCCATTTTTTGAAAAATTTCGTCCATAACATAAGACTGCAAAATAGTCTTTTGCTCCTTTAACTTTTCTGCCGCACTATCCCACTTGGAAAGGTCGGAGGAATTAAGATTATACCCCATATACAGCTGTGCTACCGCAAAGGCATCACGCGGGTTATTGAAATTCAAAATATCGTCATTATAGCGTTCATCCCACATAACGCCCCAGCTATCAGGCTTTTCATCTATCATAGCAGAGTTATAAATAAGTCCAACCATACCAACGCAATAGGGTACGGAATATTCATTTTTTTCATCGAAATACAGATTTTTATAGCGGTCGGCTATATACTTATAATTTGAAAGGGAACTTGTATCAACCTTTTTAAGCATACCCTCTTTTTTCATACGCTCTATCATATAATCAGAGGGAATAATAATATCGTAAGACACACCGCCGCCCTTGAGCTTAGAATACATAGCTTCGTTGCTTTCGTAGGTTGTGTAATTAATCTTTATACCCGTAAGCTTGGTAAAAGCTTTATTAATGTCGAGGGAACCCTCGGTACCGTCGGGGATATATTCCCCCCAATTAAAAACATTAATTGTGGTACCTGCGAGTTCCTTGGTGTAATTGCCCTCATACTCGATTTCGGCTTCATCTTCGGAAAAGTCAATTTCAACATCCATACCGACTCCCCTTTGGGGTTCTTCATTGCAAGCGCAAAGAGAAAAAGCCAAAATTAAGGTAAGGACAATCGCCGCAAAGGCTTTTATTTTCATAGCTTTGCCGCCTCCTTTTTCTTTTCACTGCGTGCCTGTGCAATATTAATTAAAATAAGCAGTATGAGAACACTTAAAAATATAAGGGTAGAAAGGGCGTACATATCGGGTGTAACACGCCTTTTGGTCATAGAGAATATTTTTATGGGCAGGGTTTGAAAATCGGGACCTGTGGTAAAATAGCTAATAACAAAATCATCCAAGGAAAGTGTAAACGCCATTATCATTCCCGTAAAAACACCAGGGGCAATTGAGGGAAAAACAACCTTAAAAAATGACTGCAGGGGTGTACAACCTAAATCTCTTGCCGCTTCAGATAAATGCGGGTCGGTTTGTCTGAGTTTTGGCAAAACAGAAAGTATCACGTAAGGCAGATTAAAGGTAACGTGGGCAATAAGCATTGTACCAAAGCCCAAAACGTCTTCTGCACCAACAAGCCTGCCAACAAAAACAAATAGGAGCATAAGAGAAATACCCGTAACAATATCGGGATTCATCATAGGAATGTTGGTCGCAGTCATAATAGAGGCTCTGACAAAGCGACGCTTCATTTGAAATATACCAACCGCACTGAGAGTACCCAAAACAGTAGCAATAACGGCTGATGAAACCGCTAAAACAAGGGTGTTTTTTAAGGCTTCAATAGTGGAGCTATCGTGCAAGAGTTCGCCGTACCACTGAAGAGAAAATCCGCCAAAAACAGAGGTGCTGCGTGCCGAGTTAAATGAAAAAACTATCATTACAGCTATAGGTGCATACAAAAACACCATAATGAGGGCGGTGTAAATTTTTGAAAATATTTTCATATAATAAGTCCGCCTCCCTCTTCATCATCCTTATCGGCAAAGTGATTCATTACTGCAAGGCTTATTAAAATAAGCACCATAAGAACAAGGGAAATTGAAGCACCCAAATTATAATTGTAAGCCGATTGGAACTGCATTTCAATAACATCACCAATAAGCATTGTTTTGCCGCCGCCCAGCTTTTGCGAAATATAAAAGGTACTTACGCAAGGTACAAAAACCATTGTAATACCCGAAATTACGCCAGGCATACTAAGGGGTAAAATAACCTTTCTAAGACGCATAAAGGGGGACGCACCCAAATCATCTGCCGCCTCTAATAAAGAGTGGTCAAGCTTTAGCATTGCTGTGTAAATAGGCAAAATCATATAAGGTAAAAAGTTATAAACCATACCTAAAATAATAGCCCCAGGTGTATTTATTAATTTAAGCGGACCTATACCGATTTTTCCTAATAGGGTATTTATAATGCCTGTGCGGGCTAAAATGGTTATCCAAGAATATGTACGAATAAGGAAATTCATCCACATTGGCACCATTATAAGCATACTGAGCATACGCTTAGGCCCCGCCTTCATATTAGACATAAAGTATGCCAGAGGATAAGCGATTATAAGGCAAATTATGGTTGCCTCTACCGAATATAAAAGCGAAATACCAAAGGTTTTGGCATATCTTGGAAACTCTAAAATATTTGCAAGGGTAAATGCCCCTGTTTTATCGGTAAAGGCATAATATGCTACCATAAAAAGGGGTACTATTATAAATATAACCGACCACACCGTATAAGGTGTGCAGATTATAGGATTGTAATTTTTAGGTTTTGGATTTTTAACGCTGGTATTTTTCAACTATCCGCCCTCCTTATAAAAATGTTTGCTAAGCAAACCGACAACTTTCGCCGTAAGGCGAAACGATAACTATAAACCGTAAACTTATTCTTCTTCCTCATCTAAATCGGAAAGATGCTCAATTTCATCACTAAAGGTACTATAATCACCGTACATACCCGAATATTTGGATTTTTTCATAACGTGGAGGGCATCGGGTTCAATAAAAAGTCCTACCTTCTCCCCAACATTATGTTCGTCGGTGGTTTGTATCATCCATTTAAAGCCACACACATCAACTATGATTTCATAGTGCACACCAAGGAAAGTAACAGAAGTAACCTCACCCTCCAGCATACCTTTATGGGGGTCAACAATGTCTACATCCTCAGGGCGTATAACAATATCTACCCTCTCATTCTCGGCGAAGCCACTATCTAAGCACTCAAACTCCCTACCGTTTATAACGGCGAGAAAATCCCTTTTCATAATGCCGTCCAGGATATTACTTTCGCCGATAAAATCTGCTACAAAAGCATTTTCAGGCTCATTATAAATATCCTGCGGAGTACCTATTTGCTGAATAATACCCTCATTCATAACAACAACGGTATCAGACATCGCTAAAGCCTCTTCTTGGTCGTGGGTAACAAAAACAAAGGTTATTCCAAGACTTTTTTGAATGTTTTTAAGCTCCACCTGCATATCCTTACGAAGCTTTAAATCCAAAGCGGCAAGGGGCTCGTCCAAAAGGAGCACCTTGGGGTGGTTAATAATTGCTCTGGCAATGGCAACACGTTGCTGTTGACCACCGGAAAGCTTTGCAATATTACGTTTTTCGTAGCCCGAAAGATTAACAAGCTTTAAAATCTCAGCAACCGATTTTTTAATCTCCTTTTCGGGCACCTTTTTAACCCTAAGTCCAAAAGCGACATTTTCATAAACATTAAGATGCGGAAAAAGTGCATAACGTTGGAAAATAGTGTTAACCTGACGCTTATGTGGCGGCAAAGCATTAATTATCTCGCCATCAAACAAAACATCACCCTCGTCGGGACGGACAAAGCCTGCAATAACCCTAAGGGTGGTGGTTTTACCGCAACCCGAAGGACCCAAAAGGGTTACAAATTCTTTGTCCTTGATTTTAAGATCTATTTGATCTAAAACCTTTTCCTCATCGAAGGTGACAGAAATATTTTTAAGCTCTATTACATTTTTCAAATGTCTACAACTCCCTTTGCGGACACAAAGTGCCGCGAAAACTTTTAAAGTTCTACGCGATACCCGCGGTTTCTCTGCCAAAATGCCCTCCGCAAAGGGTTTTTCATAGCTCTCTCGCAAATGTTAACACGCGGGAGCTACGGCACTAAAGCTTGAAACCGCTTTTTTAAATCTTTCGCTGTAAATATAACGGTAAGAAAAATCCTACCCCATAATAATGTATTCTAGAATATACTATACAACCAAATGTGTCAAATGTCAACAATTTATTGCATAAAGCATTGCCTGCAATAATTAATTCATATTTCTATATTTAAGCGCTGATACGCCCATATATTTTTTAAAGGTCTTCATAAAATGAAGTTCGTCCGAAAATCCGCTTGAAAACGCGACCGATTTTACCGATAAATCTGTTGTTTTAAGCAACTCGCAAGCGTACTCAATACGTTTTAGATTAAGATATTTTATAAGCGTTACATCATAGCTTTCCTTAAAAAGGCGAAGCAAATGCGGATGACTTATACCTACGTCCATACTTAGTGAAGAAATGCTGAAATCAGCACGTGTAAAGCCTTCATCTATAATTCTTTTAACATACTCAATACCTGTATCGGGTTGAATTACGGTAGAAATTTCCATAAGCTTATAAAAAACAGAAAGCACACCAAAATAACCGCCGCCATTTTCTATTAAATCAAAACACTCTTTAAGCAGATACTTTATTTTGCCGAATTTTCTGCAATTTTTCACAGGGGTATCAAATCCCAATAAATCGCCGTAATACTTACTTATTTCGCCTTTTAAGGCAAACCATACATATTCCCAAGGCTCATTCTCATCGGGATAATATTCAATCTCGGTAGCGGGAGGAAGAAAAAACATCTGCCCCTCACTTATATTATAAATTTTGCCACCCGTTTTTAATTTACCCTTTCCCGACAAAACAAAATGCCAGGTATAAAAATTTTGCACTCTGGAATTATAATCAGGCGTATATTGCTTTGAAAAATTATGATAACCTATATTAAGTATTCCAAAATCGCCTTCAAAAACAAAGGATTGACTGAAAACCGCTTTATTAATAATTTTTTCCATAATAAATCACCACAAAATCATTATATCACAATATTTTTTATTTGTAAATGATAAAAAAAGACAGTTTTTTGATATTTTTATACATTGCCTTTTTTTACACTTGGAATTATTATATAAGCAGAAAAGGAGCTGGTATAAATGATTAATGCTTGCGTTGTAGGTTTAGGTCACAGAGGTTATATGCTCGTCCAAACTGTTCTTGTAAACAATGATGATGTTAATATTGTAGCCGTTTGCGACCTTTATGAGGACAGAGTTCAAAAAGCACAGGAGCTTATTAAAGAAAAAAAGGGTAACGATGCTAAGGGTTACTCCGATTATAAAGAAGCTCTTAATCACGAAGGCTTAGATGCAGTTTATGTATTCACCGGTTGGGAATACCACACCGAAGTTGCAATTCATGCAATGGAAAAGGGTATTGCAGTTGCCAGCGAGGTAGGTTGCGAATATTCTCTTGATAATCTTCATAAGCTTGTAGAGACTCAGGAAAGAACCGGTACCCCATATATGTTTATGGAAAACTGCTGCTACAATAAAGATGAGCTTTTAGCCACCGCAATGGCACGAAAGGGTATGTTTGGTACAATCGTACACTGTGCGGGTGCTTACGGTCATGTAAACCGTCATTATAGATTTGATAATTATCTAAGTCGTTGTTGTGATAACTATCCCACACACGATTTAGGCCCCATCGCAAAGTTGCTTGATATAAACAGAGGCAACAGAATTGTTTCGGTTTCTGCATTTGCTTCAAAAGCGGCAGGCCTTAAAGAATACATTGCAACCTGTGAAGATGCAGATGAAGTAATGAAAAACACCGAGTGGAAGCAAGGCGACATTGTAACAACAATTATTACTTGTGCAAACGGTGAAACAATA
>JAGARD010000092.1 GCA_017622415.1 Clostridia bacterium
CTGTCATATTCAAACTTTGAAACATACGCGTTGGACATTGTAACGCTTACAGCATCACATCCGCCGCTTGCGGGCACAATTTCAGCACCCTCTTTAACAAAGCTCTGCCAATTTTCTTTATTATATTTAAGCTCGGTACGCCATTTAAGCTTTCCAAAGCCCTTCCAAAGCTTTTCGCCCGTTGTATAAAGGGTGTGCTCCAAAGCCTTGCCGTTTTTCTCTCTAAAGCTCATTCCACCAAACTTACCGTGTAAAAGATTAATATTATCTATGCCTGTTTCTTTAACGTGTGGGGTTGCGTGGCTGTCATTAATACCTGCGTGAACATAAACGGCATCGTGACCCATTGCCAAATCAATGTAAGAATATCTTGCTGAACGGATTGTGCCTATTTGGTCGGCAGCCTTAATATCTTTAAAAACGGCGAGAAGTCTGGTAACACCGCCCTCTGCATAGGCTTCGTAAACAATATCTGCTTGGTCTAAGCCTGTTTGAACGCTCTGTGCCGTAGGCTTAAGATTATTCACCATTATAGCTACAGGACGGTTATTTACTGCCGCAGGGTCTAAATTTTCTATACCCGTTAACGGATTAATTGCAAATTCGGGCTCGGGCTCAGGCACGGACGAGGGGGCAGAGGTAGTAACGGAAGAAATGTCCGAAACCACAACAACATCAGGCTCACAGCCCGCAAAAGCCAAAACCGAAAAGATGCAAAGTACAATTGAAATTAATTTTAAAAGTCCTGTTTTCATTTAAAAATCCTCCTAAACACTTTACCAATATATTATATTACTAAGAGTAAATTTTTTCAATATATTTTTTTAAAAAACACTATTATTTGCACACAAAATATGCTACAATAATCAAAAACGGAGGCGAAAAAATGAGCTTTGAAACAATTTTGTTTGATTTAGACGGCACTCTTACCGACCCCGCACTTGGAATAACAAATTCGGTTGCCTATGCACTTAAAAAAATGGGCATAACTCCTCCAAAAAGAAAGGAGCTTTTAAAGTTTATAGGCCCACCGCTTGCAGAGTCCTTTGAAAAATATTACGGTCTTAAAAGGGAAGATGCCTACAAAGCGGTAGATATTTACCGCGAATATTTTGCCCCCACGGGAATTTTTGAAAACACGGTTTTTGATGGTGTACCCGAAATGCTGGAAAGCCTAAAAAAGGCAGGTAAAACACTAGCTCTTGCAACCTCAAAGCCCATAATTTTTGCCGATAAAATTCTAAAGCATTTTGACCTTTTTAAGTTTTTTGATTTAACTGTTGGAAGCAATTTAGACGGCACCCTTACCGATAAAGCCGAGGTGGTAGCGGTTGTGCTTGAAAAGCTTGGTAAGCCCGACCCCAAAACCGCAGTTATGGTAGGGGACCGCAGTCACGATATTATAGGCGGTGCAAAAAATAATCTTTTTACAGTTGGTGTTACCTTTGGTTACGGCAGTAAAAAGGAGCTTGAAGATGCAGGTGCCTCAAGGCTTGCTCACTCGGTAGATGAGCTTTTGCAAATTTTGCTTGGATAAATAAAAAGGGGCTGTAAAAAAACAGATATCTACTCAATATATTTACAAACACAAAAACTGCAATAAAAGTGTGAAAAAATCACTTTTATTGCAGCTTTTCCATTTTATTTTGTTTTTATTTAAAGGGATTTAATAAATTTTATTTTTTGCAGTCCCTTTTATTTAAGTTTTTTTATTTTAATAACAGATATTACGGTAGCCGCAAGACCTACAACAATTAATGAAACAAGTAAAAAAATTATAACAGTATCTCCGCTGTCTTTGTTATCTGTAATAACGGTTATAGTTTGGCTTTCACTTTCATTTTTGCTTTCACTTTCGGTAGGCTCTTTCGGGTCTTCAAAAAGCGGTGCAGTAGGGGGAATTTCCTCCTGCTTTTTCTCACCGCAGACAGTACAGGTTGAGGTCTTAATTCCTTTTTCGGTAGCAGTTGCTTCTTTTGTTATAACCGCCTTTCCAAAGCTATGACCCTTTGCGGGGATTTTTTCCTCAGCATTTTTCTTACCGCAAACGGTACATTTACCCTGCATTATGCCTTCTTCGGTACAGGTCGGCTCAAGCGTTACAATGGGATTTTGTTGCTTGTGACTGCCTTTGGGAATAACCGTTTTTTCTATTATATTGCAAACTGTGCATTTTCGACTTAAAATTCCCTCATTAATACAGGTTGCTTCTTTTGTTACAACCGCCTTTCCAAAGCTGTGACCCTTTGCAGGAATTTTTTCCTCGGCGTTTTTCACACCGCAAGCGGTACAGTTGCCCTGCTTTATGCCCTCCTCAGTACAGGTGGGCTCTTTGGTAACGCTCCACTTCGGCATTTTATGTCCCAAAGCCTCTACATCGCGGGTTTCTTCCTTTTTACATATACTGCAGGCTCTGGTTTCTATTCCCTTTTCGGTACAGGTGGGATTTTTTGTTCTGTTCCAATTGCCGAATTTATGGTTTAAACAATTAACATCAATGGTGATGCTACTGCCCCTTAGATTAGACTGTGAATATCTGCCAAAGCTTTCACTGTTAGCTTGGTCAATCTCAACATTTATTGATGTTTTGCCTAAAGTGGCGTTCTCCTTTACCCTAAAGGTGATGCTTGCAATTTCACCCGTTTCAAGAATATCCTCATTAATTACGTATGCCCACTGAATATTGTAAGGGATAACATCGTGAAACTCGCTGTTAACCGCCTTGTTACTGCTAACAAGCTCATCGCTGTTGCCTACGCGGAAGCTTTGCTTTTTTGTAATAGAGGGGGCTCTTTTACCTGTACATCTTTTGCCGTCTACGTGATTTTTGCAAACAATCTCAAGCACCTTTGGGTCATACTTAACAGAAAGTCCAAGATTATCAAAGCCTTTGTTAACATCAAGAGAAATAGGAACGGTAATTGTATCGCCTATTGCCGCCGTGCCACCCTTAGCAGAAATAACAATAGCTTCATTTTCGGCATTAGCGACTACAAAATGGGTGCCAAAGCAAAGAATTACTGCCAATAAAACGGATAGCAACTTCTTCATTCGCAATATTCCTTTCATAAAATATAATACATTTTCATTATACGAATTAGCACTGCCAAAGTCAATATTTTTTTGATTAATTACTCTTGAAGTTTTTACATTATAATAGTATAATAATTATATTAAAATAAAAGGGGCAAAAATATGGAAAACCTTATTATATATGGCTCGCCCAACAAATGCTCCTTTACTATGGAGCTTTTAAAAAAGGTTGTGGCAGAAAAGCTTAATACCGCCACATTTTACGATTGCTTTAAAGAAAAACCGCTTTTTTGTGACGGTTGCGGTCTTTGCAAACAAAATGATACCTGTAAGCTCAGCGATTTAACCGATTTTTTTAAAGCTTTTGAAGACGCAAAGGAAGTATTTTTCGCCTTTCCCGTATATAACGGTAGCTTTCCTGCTCCAATGAAATCACTTATTGATAGATTTCAGATTTTTTATAATGCCAGATTTTTTAAAAACAAGAGTCCGCC
>JAGARD010000093.1 GCA_017622415.1 Clostridia bacterium
CCCCTCCTTCTTCGGTGAACCCGAGGAAGTTGAAATGCCTAATACGGCGAAAGAGCTTGCAGAGCTTTGCTGGAATAACCTCAATGAAGCCAACAAGGTTTCTCTCTTCGTACGCCAGATCCCTCTTGACGGCAGTGAGCCCACAGAAATTATTATCAACAAAAATAACTAAGGAGAATGAGTGAAATGAACGAATTTGAACTTAAATACGGTTGTAACCCCAACCAAAAGCCCTCAAAAATATATATGGCAGACGGAAGCGAGCTTCCTATTGAAATACTCTGCGGCCGCCCCGGCTACATCAATTTTTTAGATGCCTTTAACTCTTGGCAGCTCGTAAAGGAGCTTAAAGAGGCTTTAGGTCTTCCCGCAGTTACATCCTTTAAGCACGTAAGCCCCACCTCCGCCGCAGTTGGCGTACCCCTTTCCGATAAGCTTAAAAAGGCTTGCTTTGTGGATGATATTGAGGGGCTTGATGACTCCCCCTTAGCCTGTGCCTATGCAAGAGCAAGAGGTACCGACCGTATGTGCTCCTTCGGTGATTGGGTTGCCCTTTCGGATGTTTGCGATGTTACTACAGCTTTAATGATTAAGCGTGAGGTATCTGACGGTATTATCGCCCCCGGCTATGAGCCCGAAGCACTTGAGATTTTAAAATCCAAGCGTAACGGCAACTACAACGTAGTTAAAATTGACCCCGATTATGTTCCCGCACCTACCGAAACCAAGCAGGTTTACGGCATTACCTTTGAGCAGGGTAGAAATAATTTTGAAATTAACCGTGAGCTTCTTTCTAATATCGTTACCGATAATAAGGATTTACCCGAAAGTGCGGTTAGAGATTTAATTATTGCACTTATCACCCTTAAATATACCCAGTCTAACTCGGTTTGCTACGCAGTAGACGGTCAGGCAATCGGTGTTGGTGCAGGTCAGCAGTCCAGAATTCACTGCACCCGTTTGGCAGGTACCAAGGCAGATACTTGGTTTTTACGTCAGCACGATAAGGTTCTTAATCTTCCATTTAAGGCAGATATTGCCCGTCCTACCCGTGATAATGTAATCGACGGCTATATCAACCGCAATGAAGAGGATGTTACTGCCGACGGTATTTGGCAAAACTATTTCACCGAGCAACCCGCCCCCCTTACTGATGAGGATATTAAGGCATACCTTTCCACCATCGACGGCGTGGCTTTAGGCTCGGATGCATTCTTCCCCTTTGATGATAATATCGAGCGTGCAAAACGCAGCGGTGTTAAATATATTGCAGAGCCCGGTGGCTCAATCCGTGACGATGCTGTTATTGCTTGCTGTAATAAGTATGGAATGACTATGTCGTTCACAGGAATGCGATTATTCCACCATTAAATTGTCTATATTGTATTTTGTTGAAATTATTAAAATCCACAATATTTAAGTTTAGGTGTCTAGTTTCTAACATCTAGTATCTAGCATCTAGAAAACGAGGTAACGCAATGAAGGTTATGGTTATAGGTGGCGGTGGACGCGAACACGCCATTATAAAGGCTCTTAAAAAAAGTCCTAAAATTAATACTATTTTTGCTCTGCCGGGCAACGGCGGTATTGCTGATGATGCCACCTGTGTTAATATCGGTGCAAAGGATATTTCCGCAATAGTAGACTTCGCAAAATCAGAAAATATTGACTACGCCGTTGTAGCACCCGATGACCCGCTTGTTTTGGGTTGCGTAGATGCCCTTAATGAAATCGGTATTCCTTGCTTCGGTCCTAATAAGGCCGCCGCAATAATTGAGGGTAGTAAGGTTTTTTCAAAAAATCTTATGAAAAAATACGGCATTCCTACCGCCGATTATTTTGTTTTTAATAATGCATCTGATGCTTTGGAGCATTTAAAAACCGCCGAAATTCCTGTTGTTATTAAGGCAGACGGTTTGGCACTTGGTAAGGGTGTTATAATTGCCACCACCCGTGATGAGGCACTTGATGCAGTCCGCTCCATTATGGAGGACAAGGTGTTTGGCGAAAGCGGAAACAACATTGTTGTTGAAGAATTTTTAACAGGTCCAGAGGTATCGGTGCTTGCCTTTACCGACGGTAAAACCGTTGTGCCTATGGTTTCCTCTATGGACCATAAGCGTGCGGGCGATAATGATACAGGTCTTAATACGGGCGGTATGGGTACAGTTGCCCCTAACCCCTACTACACTGAGGACATAGCAAAGGTATGTATGGAAACAATTTTCTTACCTACCGTAAATGCAATGAATGCCGAGGGTCGTACCTTTAAGGGCTGCCTTTACTTCGGACTTATGCTTACCCCTAAGGGACCTAAGGTTATTGAGTACAATTGCCGCTTTGGTGACCCAGAAACTCAGGTTGTATTACCCCTTTTGGAGAGTGACATTTTCACCATAATGCAGGCTGTTACAAATGAAACCTTAACCCCCGAAATGGTTAAGTTTAAAGACTCAGCCGCTTGCTGTGTAATTATTGCATCTAAGGGCTACCCTGTAAAATACGAAAACGGCTTTGAAATAAAACTGCCCGCGACTACTATTGACAGCTCTATTTATGTAGCAGGAGCCAAAAAGGATGGCGAAAAGCTACTCTCCGCAGGCGGTAGAGTGCTTGGCGTTACCGCAATCGGTGAAAATCTTGAAAAAGCCATTGAAAAAGCCTATGACCTAACCAAAAAGGTTGAGTTTTCTAACGGATTTTATCGTAATGATATTGGCAAACGTGCCCTTAAAGCATATAATAATTAATTTATATATGGAGGACTTATGGTTTACAGAATTTTTGTTGAGAAAAAGTTAGGTCTTCGTCACGAAGCCGACCATTTAAAGGAAGATATTGTTTCCTTTTTGCAGATTAGCGGACTTAAGGATTTAAGACTCATTAACCGCTATGATGTTGAAAATATTACCGAGGAGCTTTTCGGTGCTTCGGTTTCCACCGTATTTTCCGAGCCTCAGCTCGATGAAACTGCCCATGTCTTTGAGGATAGCTCTGCCACCGCAGTTTTCGCAGTAGAGTATTTACCCGGTCAGTTTGACCAGCGTGCCGACTCTGCCACACAGTGTATTCAGATTATATCTAAGGGTGACCGTCCTACCGTTCGCACCGCTAAGGTTTATGCTCTCTATGGTGATTTATCGGCAGAAGAAATTGAAAAAATTAAGAAGTATGTTATTAACCCTGTTGAGGCTAGAGAGGCTACATTAGAAAAGCCCGAAACCTTGGCTACCGATTACGAAATCCCTACCGAGGTTAAAACTCTTGACGGATTTTTGAAGTTAGACAGAAAGGGTCTTGAGGATTTTGTTGCTACCTACGGTCTTGCAATGGATGCCGATGATATTGCCTTTTGTCAGGAATACTTTAAAACCGAGGACAGAGACCCCACCATCACTGAAATCCGTATGATAGATACATATTGGTCGGACCACTGCCGTCACACCACATTCCTCACTACTATTGACAGCGTTAAGTTTGAGGATGAGCTTTTGCAGTCGGCTTATGATGAATATATTGCCGCCCGTAAGGAGCTTGGTAGAACAAAGCCCATTAACCTTATGGATATTGGCACCCTTGCCGCTAAATATTTAAAGAAACAGGGCAAGCTCGATAAGCTCGATGAATCTGAAGAAATCAACGCCTGTACCGTAAAAATCAAGGTGGATGTAAACGGCGTAGATGAAGATTGGCTTTTACTTTTCAAAAACGAAACCCATAACCATCCTACCGAAATTGAACCCTTTGGCGGTGCCGCTACCTGTATTGGCGGTGCTATTCGTGACCCGCTTTCAGGTCGTTCTTATGTTTACGGTGCAATGCGTGTTACAGGTGCCGCAGACCCTCTCCGCCCCGTTGATAAAACTATGGAGGGCAAATTACCCCAAAAGAAAATAGTTACTACCGCTGCCGCGGGCTATAGCTCCTACGGTAACCAAATCGGTCTTGCAACAGGCTTGGTAGATGAAATTTATCACGATGGCTATGCCGCAAAGCGTATGGAAATCGGTGCAGTTGTTGCCGCCGCTCCCGCTAAAAATGTTCGCAGAGAATGTCCCGACCCAGGTGACGTAGTTATTCTTTTAGGCGGTCGCACAGGTCGTGACGGTTGTGGCGGTGCTACAGGCTCTTCCAAATCTCACAACCTACAGTCGCTTGAAAGCTGTGGTGCAGAGGTACAAAAGGGTAACGCTCCCGAGGAAAGAAAGCTCCAGCGTCTTTTCAGAAATCCCGAAGCTTCCCTTTTAATCCGCCGTTGTAACGACTTCGGTGCAGGCGGTGTTTCGGTTGCTATAGGTGAGCTTGCCGACGGACTTTTAATTAACCTTGATAAGGTTCCCAAGAAGTATGACGGTTTAGACGGAACCGAGCTTGCAATCAGTGAATCGCAGGAAAGAATGGCGGTTGTTGTAGAGCCAAAGGATGTAGATAAATTCTTAGAGCTTGCCGCAAAAGAAAATCTTGAGGCTACCGTAGTTGCCGAGGTTACTGCCGAAGCAAGACTCCGTATGACCTGGAACGGTAAAACAATTGTAGATATTTCACGCGAATTTTTAAATTCCAACGGTGCAGAAAAGCATATTGATATTGCTCCCGCCGCCGTGGCAGATTATAAAAAGGAAATTCCTGCCGACTTTAAGGACGGTATGAAAAACCTTGCAGGCGACCTTAATATCTGCTCTAAGCGTGGACTTAGTGAGCGTTTTGACTCCACCATCGGTGCAGGCACTGTGCTTATGCCCTTTGGAGGTAAAAATCAGCTCACCCCCATTCAGGCAATGGCTCATAAGGTTTCACTAGAAAAGGGCGAGACCGATACCTGTTCGCTTATGTCCTATGGCTATAATCCCTTTATCACCTCCGCAAGCCCCTATCACGGTGCATATTTAGCAGTTGTTGAGTCAGCCGCTAAGCTTATTGCATCGGGTGCAAAGTTTGAGGATGTATATTTAACCTTCCAAGAATATTTTGAAAAGCCTTTAAAGGATGCTAAGCGTTGGGGTAAGCCCCTCGCTGCACTTCTTGGTGCATTTATGGCTCAAAAAGAGCTCGGAATTGCCGCTATTGGCGGTAAGGACTCTATGAGTGGCTCCTTTGAGGATTTAGATGTTCCTCCTACACTCGTTTCCTTTGCTGTTACCACCGAAAAATGCAAGGATATTGTATCTCCCGAATTTAAATCGGCAGGTCATAAGGTTGTTTTAATCACTCCCGAATATGATGCAAACGGTATTCCTGTTACCGCATCACTTTTAGAGGTGTTTGATAAGGTTACCGAGCTTACCCGCAGCAAAAAATGCGTTGCCTGCTACACCCCCGGTATGGGCGGTATTGCCGAGGCAGTGCTTAAAATGGCTATCGGTAACTCCATTGGCTTTAAGTTTAATGAGTCGGTTACAATGGAAGAAATATTCGGCTATAACTACGGTAGCTTTGTTTTAGAGCTTGCCGAGGATGTAAATGTAGGCAAGGTTATTGGTGAAACCACCGAACAGGCAGAAATCTGCTTTAACGGCAACTGCCTTGACCTTAACGAGCTTCTTACCATTTATGAGGACAAGCTGGAGCCTGTATTCTCTTGCAATATTAAAAACGACGGCAAGGCTATAAAAACAGTAAGCTACGAACGTAAAGAAAATCTTGCTCCCGCCATTAAGGTTGCAAGACCTAAGGTGCTTATCCCTGTATTCCCAGGTACTAACTGTGAGTATGATTCCGCCCGTGCGGCTGAACGTGCAGGTTTAGATGCCGAAACCGTTATCATTCGCAACCTTACTGCATCGGCTATTAGTGAATCTACCGAATACTTTGCTAAAAAACTTGCCGATAGTCAGATAGTATTCATCCCTGGTGGTTTCTCGGGCGGTGACGAGCCCGAAGGCTCAGGTAAATTCATTACCGCATTCTTCCGTTCCCCCGAAATTAAGGACGGCGTTATGAAACTCCTTCGCGAGCGTGACGGTTTAATGTGCGGTATTTGTAACGGCTTCCAAGCACTTATTAAGTTAGGTTTAGTCCCTTACGGCGAGATTATTGATACTGATGCTTCTTGCCCCACACTCACCTTTAACACCATTGGCCGCCATCAGTCAAGAATTGTTCATACCAGAGTTGCTTCAAATAAATCTCCTTGGATGAGCAAGGCTAAGGTTGGCGAGGTTTACACCGTTCCCATCTCTCATGGTGAGGGTCGCTTTATCGCAAGCGAGGACTTAGTTCAAAAACTTGCCGATAATGGTCAAATCCTTACTCAGTATGTTGATTTAAACGGCAATCCCACTGATGATGTTCGCTTTAATCCTAATAATTCTGTATGGGCTATTGAGGGTATCACTTCACCCGACGGTCGCGTGCTTGGTAAAATGGGTCACAGCGAGCGTGTTGGCGATAACCTCTACCGCAATGTTGAGGGTAACTACAACCTCGGTCTATTTGATAGTGCATTTGAATATTACAAATAAAATTATCAAACTTGAAAGGCGTGAACGTTTATGTATAAATCTGATATTGAAATTGCACAGGAATGTGTGATGCAGCCTATTACAGAAATTGCCAAGGCAGCTAATGTTGATGAAAAATACATTGAGCAGTATGGTAGATATAAGGCTAAAATTGACCCCGCGCTTCTAAATGAAACCGACCGTGAAAACGGCAAGCTTATTTTGGTAACGGCAATTACCCCCACCCCTGCGGGTGAGGGTAAGACCACTACCACTATTGGCCTTGCAGACGGTCTTAAAAAAATCGGTAAAAATGTTACCGTTGCACTTCGCGAGCCATCTTTAGGCCCCGTTTTTGGTGTTAAGGGCGGTGCCGCAGGCGGCGGTTACGCTCAGGTTGTTCCTATGGAGGATATTAATCTTCATTTTACTGGTGACTTCCACGCAATTGGTGCCGCTAACAATCTTCTTGCCGCAATGCTTGATAACCACATTCAACAGGGCAACGCACTTGGTATTGATGTTAAAAAAATCACTTGGAAACGCTGTGTGGATATGAATGACCGTCAGCTTAGAAATGTTATTGACGGTTTGGGCGGTAGAATGCAGGGCGTTCCCCGTGAGGATGGCTTTGATATTACCGTTGCAAGTGAAATTATGGCTGTTCTTTGCCTTTCTAACTCTATTACCGACCTTAAAGAACGTCTTTCTCGCATAATCGTTGGTTATACCTATGATGATAAGCCTGTAACCTGCGGTGAGCTTAAGGCGGCAGGTGCAATGACTGCACTTTTAAAGGATGCTATTAAGCCTAACCTTGTTCAGACCTTAGAGGGCACCCCCGCTTTTGTTCACGGTGGTCCTTTTGCTAATATCGCACACGGATGTAACTCTGTAATGGCTACCAAGCTTGCACTTAAAATGGGTGACTTCGCTATTACCGAGGCGGGCTTCGGTGCGGATTTAGGTGCAGAAAAGTTTTTAGATATTAAGTGCCGTATGGCTGGTCTTACCCCCGACGCGGTTGTAGTTGTTGCAACAGTTCGTGCCCTTAAAATGCACGGCGGTTTAGCCAAAACCGAGCTTGGCAATGAGGATTTGGTAGCACTTGAAAAGGGTATTCCCAATCTTCTTCGCCACGTTTCAAATATTAAAAATGTTTATAAGCTTCCCTGCGTGGTTGCTGTTAACCGTTTCCCAACCGATACCGATAATGAAATAGACTTCATTATTGCAAAATGTAAGGAGCTTGGTGTAAATACCGTTCTTTCCAATGTTTGGGCAGAGGGCGGCAATGGCGGTATAGACCTCGCAAAAGAGGTTGTTCGCCTTTGCGAAGAGGAAAAGGGCGACTTTACCTTTGCTTATGAGCTAGACGGCAGTATTGAAGAAAAAATCGAAGCCGTTGTTAAAAAGGTTTACGGCGGTGACGGTATAAATATTCTTCCCGCCGCCAAAAAGCAAATTGCTCAGCTTACAGAGCTAGGCTTTGCAAACTGCCCCGTTTGTATGGCAAAAACTCAGTACAGCTTTTCGGATGACCCTGCAAAGCTCGGTGCACCCGAGGGCTTTACTGTAACCATTAAAAACGTTAAAATTTCTGCAGGTGCAGGCTTTATAGTAGTGCTTACCGGCGATATTATGACTATGCCCGGTCTTCCCAAAGTGCCCGCCGCCGAGAAAATCGACGTTGATGAAAACGGCAAAATCACAGGACTGTTCTAAGCTAGAGGCTAGATACTAGATGCTAGAGCCTAAACACACTAGCAAAAAAAGAGAAGATTTGTTTAGGCGTTGTACTGTAAAGGACAGTTCGCACGATTTGTTGCATCACAGGCCGCCATCAAGGAATCCAAGTAATTAGATTTATAAAGCAAAACTATCACCCTGCTGATTGTTCGGCAGGGTGTTTCTTCTTGTGTTTAACACAAATATATTGTATAATGTACATATCTCATTGAACGGAGGATATTTTATGGTGAACGTTAATTTATCAGACCAAATGTTTAATGAAGAAAAGTTCCAAGCGTTTTGTGAAAAATATGGTCTGATTTTCCCTGAATCACATATTGATTTTTTAAGAAAATATAACGATTCTGAAATGGACAGCAACGTTATTAACGGCATAGAGCATTTGGGTGTTTATGTTAGATACTTTTACGGAACGACCAACGATGATTTTTCTAATATAGCGGAGGTTTATGAAAGCTATATTGATCGTATGCCATTAAAGTGTATTCCGGTTGCAGATGCTGATTTCGGGAATCAAATTTGCATGTCATTACAAGATGAAAACTATGGAAAAATATATTTCTGGGACCACGAAACGATGGACACAGAATATGAAGAAAAATGCCATTTGACATTTAATGATATGGTTCTTTTGGCAGATTCTTTCGGAGAATTTTTAGATAAAATTATTCCCTTTGACGCAGAGATTTCAACCGAAGAAGAAAAAACTCTTTTCGACAGAATTAAGAATATATTTAAGAGGTGATTTCCCTTTCTTGCGTGCTGTACCAAATTACTGAGCGTGGTTTAAAGGGTCTTAGGGTCTCCTAGCAAGTGGAAGATGAGATGTACATTTTCCCTGCTTGCTACGGTATGAGACAAAATTAAAAGGAAGCACGAAAATTTCGTGCTTCCTTTTTCACTGTCTCACAGAGAATATATTAAATTTTTGAGAATTGTAATTCGCGATATATTGCTTCGCAATTTGATATATTTTACTTCGTAAAATTCGATATGTTTACCTGTCGGTAAACTCGATATGATATAAATCCTTATTCGCGTCCGTAGGACATATCGAAAGGCGCAGCCTTATATCGCACCGTTAGGCATATCGCAAATTCCGAAAAGGATTTATATCGCTGCGTTGTATCCTTACGGGTACAACGCCTATCACGAGTCTTCTCTTTTTTTATTTTTTTCTTGTTAATTTGCAATAAAAGTGCTAATATAAATAAGAGGTGATAAAATGTATAAATATGAAACACATTTGCACACTTATCCTGTAAGTCGTTGTGCGGTAGCCGAAGTTAGGGAAACTTTGGAGTATTACAAAAGTCTTTCTTATGACGGAATATTCATTACCAATCATTTTTTGGACGGTAATATTAATATAGAAAGCGAAAAATCCTATAAGGAAAAAATAGAATTTTATTTTTCCGATTATGAAAAGGCTTGTGTAATAGGAAAAGAAATCGGAATTAAGGTTTTTTGCGGGGTCGAGCTTAGCTACGGTGGCACCGATTTTTTGGTATATGGTTTGGATAAAGAATGGTTTCTTTCTCACCCCGAAATTATGGATATGAAAAAAAGTGAGGAGCTTGAATTTTTAAAGGAAAGCGGAGCACTTGTTATTCAGGCACACCCATACCGTGAAGCTGCTTATATTGACCATATTCGCCTTTTTCCTAGGAATATTCACGGTGTTGAAATAGTGAATGCCAACAGAAATGAACAAGAAAACCTTATGGCAAAAATATATGCCGAAAATTATGGTCTTTTGAAATTTGCGGGCTCGGATAATCATATAGCATCAGGACAAAAGAAATTAGCAGGTGTTTGCTTTGTTGAGCCTATTTGCAGTGTTGATGATTTTGTTGATAAGGTAAAAAACGGCAAAGCAGAGATTTTTACTACCGTTTTGGAGTAGAGTATATATTAGTATAATAAAAGCCACCGATTTCTCGGTGGTTTTTTGAATATCAGATAGATGAATGATTGTTTGAAAGCGAAAATTTCCCCGTACACTGTAGGGACAGGACTGTCCGCAAGGCTTTTATGCGAATTTAAGGCTTTTTTACGGACAATCCCTACCATTAAATTTATAAATTTGTGCGGTAAACCAAAATTTATCGGTTTAGTTATCTTGTATCCAGACTCTAACATCTAGCATCTAGTTAAATACTTCTTAAATAAATAATGGCTTCGTCGGCGAGTAAATCCATCTCTGCCATAATTTTTTCTTGGTCGCCGTTTTTCTTTGCAAGCTTCATAATCTGGAACTTAAAGCTCTCGTTTTTGCCTAACGCCAAGGTTTTAAGACTTTCTGAAACCTCGTCATTAACTGCACTTACCTTGGAAAGCACTTCGGCTGTAACGCGGGTAACCTTGCCTATTGTTTTTGCACCGTAGTCGCGAAGTAAATCGGTGGAGGTCAGTGAATTTTCTAAATTCTCTTCATATTCGGTGGCGGGAGGGGTTAAAACCTCTGTAACCGTTTCTTCATCTTGGTTGGTAATAGGCTGGTCGGTAGAGAAAAGCGTTTGCTTTGCTTTTTCTTCTTCTTTTTCAACTGGGTTTTCGTTTTCTGTTTCGGTGACTGGTTCAGTAGCTTTAGTAGCTTGCTCCATATTATTGGTAGGCAAAGCCTCAATTTCGGGCTCAGGCTCAAAGGTGTCTATGACTGTAAATGTTGTGGCGGCTTTAGCCTTTGCCTCTGCAAGAGCTGTTTCAAGCTCTTTATTTTTTTCAAAAAGATTTTTATTTTCACTATCTGCCTTTTCAAGAGATTGTTTAAGAGCTTCGTTTTCATCGCTTAAAGCATTGGCTTTTTTCTCGGCTTCCTCTAAACGAATGCCCAGTATATTGATTTCCTTAGTTTTACGCTCCAACTCGGCGAAAAGCGAGGAGTTTTGAAGTGATAACTGTTTTTTATTCATAAAATGCCTCCAAAAAGGGATTTAATGTTTATAAAAACATTCTACCACAATATGTTGTGCAAATCAATAAATTTTTGTTGTTATTATTATAAATATGTGGTATTATATAAATAATCACTATTATTTTAAAGAGGTGTTAAGAAATGGATGTTATGGGTCTGCAAAAATTAACCCTTTTGGATTTCCCAGGCAAAATGGCTTGCACTGTTTTTACGGGAGGGTGCAATTTTCGTTGTCCTTTTTGTCATAATGCATCGCTTGTTATAGGTCCCGAATATGTACCGCTTATGACCGAAGAGGAATTTTTTTCCTTTTTAAATAAGCGATTTGGGATATTAGACGGCGTTTGTGTTACGGGTGGTGAGCCTACTCTACAGCCCGATTTAGAGCAGTTTTTAAGCAAAATTAAAGCCATAGGCTATTCGGTAAAGCTGGATACAAACGGCTTTTTGCCCGATAAGCTTATTTACCTTGTAAACAAAGGCCTTGTGGATTATGTGGCTATGGATATTAAAAGCTCCCCCTCAGGCTATGGCAGAGCAACGGGTATCCGCAACTTTAATATAGCCCCTATTAACCGCAGTATTGAATTTTTAAAAAGCGGAGCGGTGGATTTTGAATTTCGCACTACCGTTGTAAGGGAGCTCCACTCTGAAACCGAGATTATGGATATAGGGGATTGGATAGCAGGCGACTATAAATACTACCTACAAGGCTTTGAGGATTCGGGCAACCTTATTAACGACGGATTGCACGGATATAGCGAAAATGAAATGAAATCTTTGTTAAATCTGCTCAAAAATCGGCTTCCAAAAGCAGAAATTCGTGGTTTGTGAAAATAATTGGTACACAATATGTAGTATGCACTTTAAAATTTTTTTACAATATTTTGTATTTTCCTATTGACAAACGGCAAAAGATATAATATACTTGTATACGCACGATAATTATAGAAAATTTTGAAAGGAGAAAAATATGTATACCGTACTTAAAAGAGATGGAAAAATTGTTGATTTTAATTTAAACAAAATTTCCGAAGCAATCACCATGGCTTTTGAAGCACAGGAAAAAGATTTCAATCAGAACATTATTGACTTTTTAGCACTTAAGGTTACTGCCGATTTTGAACCCAAAATTAAGGACCATCACATCGCCGTTGAGGATATTCAAGATAGTGTTGAGTCTGTTTTGGTACAGGCAGGCTATGCCGATGTAGCAAAGGCATACATTCTTTATCGCCGTCAGCGCGAAAAACTCCGCAACATTAAATCCACTATTTTGGATTACAAGCAGATTGTTGATGACTATGTTAAGGTTAACGACTGGCGTGTTAAGGAAAACTCCACCGTTACCTATTCGGTAGGCGGACTTATTCTTAACAATTCAGGTGCAATCACCGCAAACTATTGGCTTAGTGAGATTTATGATGATGATATTGCAAACGCACACCGCAATGCAGATATTCACATTCACGACCTTTCTATGCTTACAGGTTACTGTGCAGGTTGGTCGCTCAAGCAGTTAATTCAAGAGGGTCTTGGCGGTGTTACAGGTAAAATTACTTCTGCACCTGCAAAGCATCTTGCAACCCTTTGCAATCAGATGGTAAACTTCCTTGGCATTATGCAGAATGAGTGGGCAGGTGCACAGGCATTCTCCTCCTTCGATACCTATCTTGCACCTTTTGTTAAGGCAGATAATCTTGACTATGATCAGGTTAAAAAGTGCATTGAGTCCTTTGTTTACGGCGTAAATACTCCCTCACGTTGGGGTACACAGGCTCCTTTCTCCAACATCACCTTGGATTGGACCGTTCCTAACGATTTAGCAGAGCTTAACGCAATTGTAGGCGGTAAGGAAATGCCCTTTAAATATAAAGATTGTAAGAAAGAAATGGATATGGTTAACAGGGCATTTATCGAGATTATGATTGAGGGCGATGCCAACGGCCGTGGCTTCCAGTATCCTATTCCTACCTATTCCATTACCTCCGACTTTGACTGGTCCGAAACCGAGAACAATAAGCTCCTTTTTGAAATGACCTCAAAGTATGGTACACCTTACTTCTCTAACTATATCAACAGCGATATGGAGCCTAGTGATGTTCGCAGTATGTGCTGCAGACTTCGTTTGGACCTCCGCGAGCTCAGAAAGAAATCAGGCGGTTTCTTCGGTAGCGGTGAAAGCACCGGTTCTGTTGGTGTTGTTACCATCAATATGCCCAGAATTGCGTACCTTTCAAACACTCCTGAAGAGTTCTATCAAAGACTTGACCATATGATGGATATTTCTGCCCGTTCACTTAAAATCAAAAGAAAGGTTATCACTAATCTTTTAGAAGAGGGACTTTATCCCTACACCAAGCGTTATCTTGGTAGCTTTGATAATCACTTCTCTACCATCGGTCTTGTTGGTATGAATGAGGTTGGTCTTAACGCAAAATGGCTTAAGGCTGATATGACAAGCGAGGCAACTCAAGAGTTCTCTAAAGAGGTTTTAAACCATATGCGTGAGCGTCTTTCTGATTATCAGGAGGAGTATGGCGACCTCTACAACCTCGAGGCTACCCCTGCAGAGTCTACCAGCTACCGCCTTGCAAAGCATGACCTTAAGCACTATCCCGATATTATCACCGCTTCTGATTTAACTCAAGGCGAGGCACCTTACTACACCAACTCCTCACATCTTCCTGTTGGTTATACTGATGATATTTTTGCAGCCTTGGATATTCAGGATGAGCTTCAAACCCTTTACACTTCGGGTACTGTTTTCCATGCCTTCCTTGGTGAAAAGCTTCCCGATTGGAAGGCAGCCGCAAATCTTATTCGCAAGATTGCCGAAAACTATAAGCTTCCTTATTATACACTTTCTCCCACATATTCTGTATGTAAGAGTCACGGATATATTCAGGGTGAGGTTTACACCTGTCCCGAGTGCGGTGAAAAAACTGAGGTTTACAGCCGTATTACAGGCTACTACCGTCCCGTTCAGAACTGGAACGACGGTAAGTCACAGGAATATAAGCACAGAAAGGTTTATACACCCGCTAAATTCGGTAAGGAGCTTGTTTCCAGAAAGAACACTCCTGCAGCAGAAGTAAAATCCTGTGCTTGCTCGGACGATAAGATTATGCTTTTTGCAACCGCAACCTGCCCTAACTGCAAAATGGCAGAAAAGTTCTTACAAAAAGCAGGTATTGATTTTGAAAAGGTTTATGCCGACGAAAATCCCGCCCTTGCCGAGCAGTATGGTGTTCATCAAGCACCTACACTTGTTGTAAACGGCGAAAAAATCGTAAATCTTTCAAATATTAAAGCATTTACCGAGCAGACCCAGTCTGTAAAATAAATAATAAAAATCATCCGCGTCATTCAGATGCGGATGATTTTTGATATTGCAATATTTGTAATATTTTGGTATAATATATGTGGTTTTGGTTTTCCAAAACCAAGGCTACCAAACGGTAGGCGGTTAAGTCTTGCCCCTGCAAGGGGGTGTTGCTGATGGAATACATAGCTTTAATATTAATTATTGTTTTTTATTCAATCCTTGCAATAAAAAAGAAATAACCGCCCGGTCTGCAAACTAAGCGGTTAATTTCTTTAACACTATGTTCTGGGGCTAACCGTCTTCCGGTAGCTTTTCTGCGTAATTATTTTAACACATAATATAAAAAAAGTCAACACACAAATTTATAGGAGTATGCTTTATGTACGATATTATTGTTGTTGGTGCGGGCCCCGCAGGTCTTACCGCCGCACTTTATGCCAGAAGAGCCGATAAATCGGTGCTTGTAATTGAAAAGGAAACCTTTGGCGGTCAGATTACATATTCCCCAAGGGTGGAAAATTATCCGGGCTTTAGCGTTATGAGCGGTAATGAGTTTGCCGAAAAGCTTATTGACCAGGTTACCGACCAAGGCGCTGAAATTGAGCTTGATACCGTAACAGGTATTGATGGTAAGGCTGGTGACTTTACTGTTCACGGCGAGTCTGCCGATTACAAGGCAAAGGCTGTAATAATTGCCGCCGGCTCTAAGCACCGTCAGTTGGGACTTCCAAAAGAAAATGAGCTTATAGGTGAGGGTGTTTCATATTGTGCCGTATGTGACGGTGCATTTTATCGTGGGAAAACGGTTGCCGTTATAGGTGGCGGAAACACCGCACTTCAAGAGGCTATCGCCCTTAGCGAGGGGTGCAGTCACGTTTATGTTGTCCAGAATTTAGACTTTTTAACAGGCGAAGAACGTTTGCAAAGGGATATTGAGCAAAAGGATAATATAACAGTAATTTTAGGTAAGGTTGTTAAGGAGCTTTTAGGAGAAGGTTCAATGACGGGCATTGTTATAGCCGATAATAGTGGCAACACCGAAACTCTTGAGGTTGACGGAATTTTTGTTGCCATTGGTCAAAAGCCCGAAAACGAGCCCTTTAAGAATGTATTGGATTTAGATGAATGGGGCTATATAGTATCGGGAGAGGATTGTCTGCCAAAAGGTGCTGATGATGGTATTTTTGTTGCGGGAGATTGCCGTACCAAAAAAATCCGTCAGGTTACAACCGCAACGGGTGACGGTGCAGTTGCCGCACTTGCCGCATGCCGATTTGTGGATGAATTATAATAAAATATATTAAAAAATGGGAACGGCATTAACTGTCGTTCCCTAAAAATATAGTTATTTTTATGCGGAACAACACATAGGTTGTTCCCTACAACAAAAAAAGGGGAGTGCGATATGATTTTTACCGTTACCTTTAATCCCGCAATAGATTATGTAATGCAGGTGGGAGATGTTGAATTTGGAATAACCAACCGAAGTAAAACGGAAGAAATTCATTTTGGTGGTAAGGGTATAAATGTGTCACAGGTGCTAAGTAAGCTGGGTGAGGATACAACAGCCTTGGGCTTTACTGCAGGCTTTACGGGTGAGGCTTTGGAAAAGGCTGTGAATAAAAAGGGCATAACCGCCGATTTTATTCGCCTAAAAAAGGGCAATACCCGTATAAACGTAAAGCTAAAGGGAGAAGATGAAACCGAAATAAATGCCGCAGGACCGCATATTGAAGAGGATGAATTGAATTGTCTTTTTAAAAAGCTAAGTGCTTTAAAATCGGGCGATACCTTAGTGCTTGCGGGAAGTATACCCGCATCACTCCCTAATGATATTTATGAGCAGATAGCAAAGCTTATTCAAAATAAGGGTGTTCGCTTGGTGGTGGACGCAACGGGAGATTTGCTTTTAAAGGTGCTTAAATATAAGCCCTTTTTAATAAAGCCAAACAAACAGGAGCTTGAAGAAATAGTAGGATACGAAATTAAAAATGACGAGCAGTTAATATCTGCCGCAAATATATTAAAGCAAAAGGGTGCTGAAAATGTTCTTGTATCACTAGGGGCAAAGGGAGCCATTTTATTGTCTGAGGACGGCAAAATTTATAAGCAAACCGCCTTTAAGGTAGATGCGGTTAATACCGTAGGCTCGGGTGATTCTATGATAGCAGGCTTTTTGGCGGGTCTTAAAAACGGCTATGAGTACGCACTAAAACTCGGTGCCGCCGCAGGTGCCGCCACCGCCGCATCAAGCGGACTCGCAACAAAGGAAAGAATTGAGGAATTGATTAATGAATATTAAAAGAACATTATCATTATTGTTAATGTTTATAATAGTATTTTGTCTTGTTGCTTGTGATAATGATGATACCACAAGCAATGCCGATTTAAGCAGTAATACTACTACAGAAAGCGATAGCGAGAAAACGACGGACAAAAATGTTACCCAGAGCACAGAAGAAATTGAAAGCACTCAAAATGATAGTAACTCTGAAACATCAAACCCAAGCAGCAGCTCAAAAACCAATACATCAAAAAACAATATAACCTCTATTACTACAAGTAAAAATAAGCCTACAAGTACAAATGTTACAAGTAATAATGCTTATAAACAAGCAACCGATAGCGACAATAATGTTACTGTTGACGGTGACGGAACGGTAAGTATAACAATACCAAAATGGTTTTTATTTAAAATAGAGCCTGATTATAATTATAAGTTAACCGATAAAGAAGTAAACGAGTATAAATTTAAAAGCGTTGCAAAGAAGTCCGACGGTTCGGCTACTTATAAAATAGGCTATAACGATTATTACCGCTTTTTGTTAATATCACAAACTAGCGTAAATTCTGTTGTTAATAAATATAAGCACAATATTTGGTTTACTAAAATTGATGTCGATGCAGGTTATAACAACATAAAAATTTATACTAAATATACTTCATTAGAAGATTTTGATGATGATTTTGAAGTTTATATTGCACTATCGGGACTGCAAACAACCTTTTATCAATATATGAATTATAATTATTCGGTTGGCACAACTATTACCGTTTATAATAAGGATAATACTGTTTTAGAAACCTATAAATTCCCCGATTTGCTAAAATAAAAGTTAGTTTACATATAAAAGAAATGCGGAAGAAGTGAAAATTAAAACTTCTTCCGCACTTTTTATGTTTATAATTATAAATTATACGGAACAACCTATGTGTTGTTCCGTATAAATATCGCAATTTATATTTTTTAGGGAATGACACGCAGGTCATTCCCTACGGTATAATTCACCCGATAACTCTACAATTCATCGGTTTAAGCATCTAGCATTTAGTATCTAGCATCTAGTCTCTAAACGCACGTGTTGAAATCGCCTTAAAATTACAATCTTTCAGGACGCGGGGTAAAAATTATGCTATATCCACCATCTTATTCGTAATAAAAAACACTTCGTGTTCACATTTCTTCGGGGGCGTCGATTTTAAGCAGCTTTAAAACATTTGCGATAACGGTCTTAACAGCAACGCATAGACTTAGTCTTGCCTGCATAAGGGCTTCCTCCTCACCCTTAACGCGACAGGCATTGTAAAAACGGTGGAAAAGGGTAGCCAAATCAAATGCATAACGGGTGATAAGTGCGGGGTCATATCCCTCGGCGGCATTTATAATGGTTTGGGGAAGAGTGGAAAGATGACGAATAACCTCTCTCTCCTCAGATGCCGAAAGACAGTCTAAAGCATCGGCAGAAAGCTCCTTTGGGGTAATTCCCTCGGTGGCAAGATTACGCAGAATACTGCAAATTCTAGCGTGTGCGTACTGAACATAGTAAACGGGATTTTGGCTGGATTGTTCAACCGCTAAATCAAGGTCAAACTCAAGGTGAGTGTTAGGCTCTTTAGAGTTAAATACATATCTTGCGGCATCAATCGGCACTTCATCTAGAAGGGTTTACAAGGTAACAGCCTTGCCCGAACGCTTGGAAAGCTTGTAGGTCTCGCCGTTTTTAACAAGACGAACCATCTGCATAATAACAATCTTTAAGCGGTTTGCATCCACACCAAGTGCGGTTAAAGCCGCCATCATACGGGCAATGTAGCCGTGGTGGTCAGCACCTAAAATATCAATAGCCTTGTCAAAATTACGGGTAACAAGCTTGTCATAATGGTAGGCAATGTCGGGCACCAAATAGGTGGGAACGCCATTTGCACGCATAAGTACGCGGTCCTTTTCGTCGCCAAATTCGGTCGATTTAAGCCAAAGTGCACCCTCTTGTTCATAGGTGTAGCCCGATGCCTTTAATTTTTCAATTATTTCGGTAACAGCACCGCTACTGTGAAGGTCGCTTTCTAAATACCAGCGGTCATAGGTAATGCGGTATTTTAAAAGGTCGTCCTTTAATTTCTGAATGTTTTTGGGAAGTGCAAAATCGCAAAGCGCATCACGGCGTTCATCCTCGCTTGCGGTAACATATTTGTCACCGTGAATTTCGGCGAACGCCTTTGCGTGAGCAATGATGTCATCACCTAAATATGCATCCTCAGGGATTTCTACAGTGTCATCAAAAAGCTGTAAATAACGTGCTTCAAGTGAGATTTTGAATTTGTTTATTTGATTACCTGCATCGTTAACATAAAATTCGCGTTTAACCTCATAGCCTGCCCAGTCATAAGCGGCGGCAATAGAGTCACCTAAAGCACCACCGCGAGCGTTGCCAATGTGCATAGGACCTGTGGGATTAGCCGAAACAAACTCCACAAGCACGCTTTTGCCCTCACCGTGATTGCTTCTGCCGTAGCTTTCCTTTTGCTTTAAAACATCTAAAACAATGTCGCTGTAAAAGCGGTCAGAAAGGTAAATGTTCATAAATCCGGGGCCGGCAATTTCAATTCTGCTTATATAACCGCCAACGGTGATTTCGTTTAAAATCGCCTCGGCAATCATACGGGGAGCCTTTTTAAGTGCCCTTGCCCATACCATAGCGGCGTTAACGGCGTAGTCACCGTGGGTGCGATCACCTGGGATTTCAATATTAAAATCGGGCAGCGGCTCGACGGGAAATTCACCCTTAGCCACACATTTGCCTGCCGCCGATAAAATAATGTCTTTAATTTCCTGTTTTACTTTGTTTACAATTTGGGACATTTTATTTACACTTCCTTAAGCTTTGCAAGATTAAATTGAGTAAAAAATACCGAAATATGTCGCTTTGAGGCGGGCGCGGGTTTAACTGTTTACCCTAACAGTTATTGTCATTTGATTACGATTAAGCTCCGAGCCGTTTACATCTACCGTGTACCAAAGCGAAAGCTCACCGCCGTTTGCATTTAAATTGTTTTCTATTTTTTCACCGTAAAAGCCCATAGTCATTGTGCCGTAGGGGGTTTGATAAAGACAGTTGCAGCGCTTTTGTTTTTCAATAACAAATCTGCTTTGATAGCTACCGCTTCTGGTTACCGAAACGGCACCGTCTGAGCCAACCTTTACGGTGGTAAAAATCGGGTCATTTGCACCCGATATAAAGGAATCGGAATATTTTATAAGAAAGGCACCGTTTTTTTCGGCGAATTTGCCCTCGGCAGTAAGCTCAATGGTGTCGCTTTCTTTATGTTCATCACTTTGAACGGTTTTAACTTTAACTAATACATCTTTCATTTTTGTTTCCTAAACTTTAAATATAATCAAAAATATCTACTTGGCTTACACCTTGTTCAATGCTTTCGCCCATTAAAATTTCGGCAGTTTTTGAAAAAGCATCGGGTCGGTCGCTCACAAAATACTTACACTTACCACCGCTTGGATTTAACATATCTTTTTCCTCAAGATGCTGTTTAACCATTTCTGCAGTTGCTGTACCTGGGTCAATAAGGGTAACGCCCTCGCCCATAACCTTTGCAATAGTTTCCCTTAGTGCGGGGTAGTGGGTACAACCCATAATAAGGGTATCTACATCTCCCGCCTTAAGCGGAGAAAGATACCTTTCTGCCACCGAGAAGGTAACGCTGTCGTCAGATGAAATCCAGCCCTCCTCAACCAAAGGCACGAATAGAGGACAGGAATTTGCGGCGATTAAAGCATCGGGCAAAAGGCGAAGTATTGCTCTGGCGTGGGAGCGGCTTTTTATGGTAACAGGTGTGCCAATAACACCTATTCTGCCGTTTTTTGTGGCCTCTGCCGCCGCTTTGGCCGCTGGGGTAACAACCTCTAAAAATGGAACGGGAAGCTCGTCAGCCGTCATATAGGCTACCGAAGAAACAGTTCCGCAGGCGGCAATTATCATTTTAACATTTTGACTAAGCAAAAAAGCCTCGTCCTCGCGGGCATATTTTTTAACAATATCATTGCTTCTGGTACCGTAGGGAACGCGTCCTGTATCGCCGAAATAAACAATATCTTCATTAGGTAAAAGCCTTTTAAGCTCCCTTACCACAGTAAGACCGCCAAGACCCGAATCAAAAACGCCGATAGGTCTGTTATCCGACATTATACCGCCCCCTTAACTATCATATCAAATCTATTATATCATATCACATTTTATTTAAGTTTACAAGTATTTATTTATGTTAATCTAAAACAACGGCACATTCTTTTATGTCGTAATATTCAAGGCAGGAAATTATATTTTCGTCAATTTCCTCACCGCTCATAACAATAGGTACTGCAGGAGGACAGCCTACCGCAGGCATAGCCGATATTCTTCCTAAGGCTTTATTTATAGATACCGTTTCACACCTTGAAAATGCCGCTTTTCTTATGGGAATTTTTTGACTTGGTAGGGTGAGCTTTGGAAAGCGGACTTTAATTTCTGCCTTTTTAGGCAGAGCTTTTAATGCTTTGAAAATTTTATCTATTGCCTTGTCACCGTTTTCGGGTGTGAGCATAAGGGTTATAAAATCGGCATCGAAAAACTCGGGGATTAAATTATTTTGGATTAAGTAATTCGCAATTTCTGTACCGTTATAGCCGTAAGATTTAGCGAAAATAGTGATTTTAAGAGGCTCATTGCCAATTAGCATATAGCCCAAGTTTTCAAGCTGTTGCTTTAGCTTTTGTATTTTTAAAACATAATCATTCAGTCGCGACTTATAATCTGAAAGGTATTTATTTGCCATATCGAGCGACTGCAAAATAAGGTATGACGGACTTGTAGAGCCAAACAGGCTGAGTGCAGATTTTGCATTTTCTTTAAAATAGGTGTCAAGCGAATTTGCAATGTGCAAATAGGCACCGCCCGTTAGTACAGGCAGGGTTTTGTGAGCTGAATCACAGCATAAATCCGCACCAAAATCTATAGGATGCTCAGAACTATTTAAAAATTTTAGATATGCACCGTGGGCGTTGTCTACCAGTAATAAAACTCCGTATTTATGGCAAATTTTAGCAATTTCCTTTATATTAAGGCGGTTGCCTAGGTAATCGGGCGAGGTTAGGTAAAGGGCAAAGGGAAGCTCGGTGCAGTTTTTAAAATAGTCTAATAAATTTTCTGCCGTAAGCTTTAAGGAAAGATAATTCTCACCGTTTCCAATAAGCCAGTCAACCTCTAAATCAAGTAGAGCGGCGGCTGATAAAAAGGTTTTGTGAGCGTTTCTGCCCGCCGCAACTTTTTTGTTACCGCCTGAATGGGTAAGGGCTAGATAAAGCATTGCACGGATGCAGTGCGACGAGCCCTCGGTGGAATAAAAGGTATCACAGCCAAAGAGGTTGGATGCGTTTTGCTCACTTTCCATAATAATTCCATCCGCCTCATAAAGACTGTCGGCACCCGCGATTTCGGTAATATCAAGAGCCTCAAAGCCTAAAAGACCGCATCCCTTGTGACCGGGCATATGCAGTCTTTCGTTTGTTTGCGATATGTACATTTTTACAAAATCACAAATTGGCGTGTTCATAAATTAGTCTCCAAATGCACGGGCGATTTGTATCATAATGGCACATTCCATACGCTTTTTGAATAGTTCACAGCCCGATTTGTAAATTCCTGTTACCTTGCCTGTTGCGTGGTAGGCGTTTGCGGCACATCCGCTTGAGCAGTAAAGCCTTGCCCAACAATCTCGGCACTCTTTTCTTGCGTAAACATTACATTCGGCAAAAGAATTTTGGGTATCAAGATTGGTAACACCCTTCCAAATGTCGCCTAGCTTAAATGCCTCGTCACCTACAAACTGGTGACAGGGATAAAGGTCGCCCCAAGGGGTAACAGCCATATATTCAGTGCCCGAGCCACAACCCGAAATACGTTTATAAATACAAGGACCGCCTGTTAGGTCTATCATATAGTGGTAGAATGTAAAGGGCTTTTTCTCTTTGTCACGTTTAAGCATAAGCTCGGCAAGCTTTTCGTATTGCTCCATAACAACCGTTAAATCCTCAGCGGTAAGCTCGGCAGGGTCGCCTGACGCACATACAACAGGCTCCATACTAAGCTCGGTGAAGCCTAAATCAAGCATTACTTCAATATCCTTTAAAAAATCGGGATTTTGATGTGTAAAGGTGCCACGCATATAGTAGTTTTTGTTATCTCTCGCCTTAACAAGCTTTTGAAACTTGGGAACAATTTTATCAAAGCTACCGTTACCGTTATAGTCCACACGGTAGCGGTCGTGAATTTCCTTTCTGCCATCAAGACTTAGCACAACGTTGCTCATTTCCTTGTTGGCAAATTCAATAACGTCATCATCAATTAAAAGGCCGTTTGTGGTAAGTGTAAAGCGGAAATTTTTATTATGCTGTTTTTCAATGCTTCGTGCATAGGCGACAAGCTGTTTTACAACCTCAAAATTCATTAAGGGCTCGCCACCGAAAAAGTCTACCTCTAAATTGCGACGACTGCCCGAATTTTCAATAAGCCAATCAAAGGCACGCTTGCCAACCTCAAAGCTCATAACGGCACGCTCTCCCTGATACTTGCCCTGACTTGCAAAGCAGTATTCACAGTTAAGGTTGCAGGTATGGGCAATGTGCAGACAAAGAGCCTTAACAACACCCGATGTTTTTTGCTTTAAAGCACCTGCCATAGGCTCAAAGGTGTCGGGAGTAAAAAGCTTGCCTGCTTCTTTAAGACTTAAAACCTGTGCGTAGCATTCTTCAATATCGGTAAGGGAAATATCCTTATATTTTTCACTTATAGATTTTATAATTTCACTGCGGCTTTTTTCTTCAA